>JBBQXC010000315.1:0-1644 GCA_038210005.1 Gemmatimonadales bacterium | reverse complement strand
ATGAACTGATTCACGTCCTCGAGCTTCGGTACGCGAAGCGGATCGAGGTTGAGTGTCGTGATGCCGTCGAGGAACTTCGGATTCGCGTAGCGAGCCCAACGCGGGGTCATGCGCTCGTACAGCCGACGCCAGGTGTCGTGGTTGGCCTCGCTGTACTGCTCGTATGGCTGGACGATATAGAGCTCACCACGAGCCTGGGCTGCCTCGATGAAGGGCGCCTTGGTGGTGGTGAGTCCGGGCGGGGCAGCCGCTGGTGCCGTCATCGGTCGGGGGCTGGGAAAGACTGGGCGGTCGGGACGTGTAGACAGGTATCGGAACGTGCAGAGATGTAAGATACGGACTCGACACCGCTCCGTGGGACCGGGTTCCATGGGTTGTCATCACCGCACCCTCCCTGCTCCCAGTGCTGCCGCTTGTGCCGGCGTCAGGCGCACCGTCCGATGACCCTCTCCCTACTCACGATGCCGACGCGCCCCTTCTTCTGTCGCTTTCTCGCCATGACCGTGCTGCTGTCCCCCGCCGTTGCCGACGGGCAGCGCCCCGCCCCACCGGTCGCAGTCAAGCAACCGAAAACGGACACCTTGCACGGGCAGGTGCTGGTGGATGACTACGCCTGGTTCCGCGACCGGACTAATCCGGCGGTGATCGCACATCTGGACGCGGAGAACGCGTACACGGAAGCCATGACGGCATCGACCACGCCGTTGCGCGATGCGCTGTACACCGAAATGGTGGCGCGCATCAAGGAGACCGACCTGAGCGTGCCGACGTTCGATGCTCCCTACTGGTATTACTCGCGTACCGAAGCGGGAAAGCCGTATCCGATCTACTGCCGGAAATTGCGGACGCTGGACGCGCCTGAAGAGGTGATCTTCGATCAGAACGCTGAGGCGAAGGGTCGGAAATTCTTCAGCCTCGGTGGCTTCGAGGTGAGTCCGAATGCTGCGTTGCTGGCACTGCTGATCGACACCACCGGCTACGAGGATTTCACGCTTCGCATCAGGGACCTGCGGACGGGGCGCTACCTGCCGGACCGCAAGGAGAAGCTGGGATTCGGTCTGGCGTGGGCGAGCGACAACCGTACGCTGTTCTACATGAGCACCGACAGCGCCAAGCGCTCGGATCGCGTCTGGCGCCACGCCGTGGGCACGTCGGTCCGAAACGACGTGAGCGTGTTTCACGAGCCGAACGTGCTCTTCAACGTCGGTGTCAGCCGTCTCCGCAGTGGGCGCTTCATCTCGATTTCGTCCGGGAGTTTCACGCAGGGCGAGACGCGGGTGATCGATGCGATGCGTCCGGACCAGCCAGCGCGACTGATCGCCGCGAAGCGAGCCGACGTGGAGTACGACGTCGAGCATGGCAACGGTCAATTCTGGATCGTGACCAATGCCGGAGCGCCGAACTTCCGGGTCGTGCGCGTGCGTGACGACGCGCCTGATCTCTCGAAGTGGGAGGAGTGGCTGCCGGCGCGGGCCGACGTGTTCGTGGAGGGCATCAACGTCTTCCGCGACTTCGCCGTGGTGAGCGAGCGGCGCGAAGGACTGCGAAGGCTGCGCGTGACCGCCCTGGGCGAGGGCTCGACACACGACATCAGCTTTCCGGAGCCAGCGTATGGTGTGTCGGTGGCAGAAAACCCGATGTTCG
>JBBQXC010000314.1:0-1656 GCA_038210005.1 Gemmatimonadales bacterium | reverse complement strand
CGATGAAAAACTCCCGTTCGCCGTGCGCGTGGAAGTGCTGTACGCTGTGGTGCGCGGCGCCTGCAATCGAACGAAAGAAGTCATCTTCGGCTTTGCGCCGGAGCGCGAGCAACAACTGGCCGCGTTGGCCGCACAGCATAGTCAGGATCCTGTGCTCGGTCCGGTACTCGGCTTGATGCCAAGTGCTGCCAGGCGCCTGCGCGAGAATCCGCAGTCCGTGATTCCGGACGGCCGATTCCCCACCAGCGGGACTTTTGACTTCTTGCTGCCGGAGGCAATGGCCGCCCGCGCGGTGGCCTGCCAGTCACAGTTCTAGACAGCTGGGGGTGTCGCCGGGCAGGTGCAGCCGAGACTTTTCTCGGCAGACCATGACCTCGCGACTCTCCTGTGCCAGATTGTACGAATGTCCACCACCGTAACGCTTATTCCCGGCGATGGCATCGGCCCGTCCATCGCCGATGCGACCGTTCGCATCCTCACTGCTGCCAGCGCGCAGATTGAGTGGGACCATCAGGTCGCCGGCATCGCCGGTGTCAGTCGCTGGGGTGATCCCATGCCCGATGCCACGCTCGACTCCATCAAGCGCACGCACGTCGCGCTCAAGGGACCGCTCGAGACACCCGTGGGCGAAGGCTATCGCTCGGTGAACGTGGCGCTGCGCAAAACGTTCGATCTGTACGCCAACGTTCGGCCGGCGCGCACCATCATTCCCGGTGGGCGCTTCGAAAATGTGGACCTCGTGCTCGTGCGTGAGAACACCGAAGGGCTTTACATCGGGAACGAACACTACATCCGCATCGGTGACGATCCACGCGCGGCCGCCGAGTCGATCGCGCTAATCACGCGTCACGGCTCGGAGCGCATCGTGCGCTACGCCTTCGAACACGCGCTGGCGAACAATCGCAAAAAGGTCACGTTGGTGCACAAGGCCAACATCCTCAAGTTTTCGCAGGGACTGTTTCTCGATGTGGGCCGCATGGTGGCGCGAGAATACGAGGGCCGTGTACAGTTTGAAGATCGCATCATCGACGCGATGGCCATGCATCTCGTCATGCGTCCCGAGCAGTTCGACGTCATCGTGACCACGAACCTCTTCGGCGATATTCTCTCCGACGAAATCTCTGGACTGGTGGGCGGACTCGGCATGACTCCGGGCGCGAATATCGGAGTGAACGCGGCGATTTTTGAGGCGGTGCACGGTACCGCACCCGATATCGCCGGCAAAGGCATTGCCAATCCCGGCGCGCTGTTGCTCGCCGCCTGCATGATGCTCGATCACATCGGACAAAGCGACGTTGCATTGCGTGTGCGCACGGCGTTCGAACACACCGTGAAAGAAGGGCGCGTACGCACGCGTGATCTGGGCGGCGAGTCGTCAACCGACGAGTTTACCGACGCGGTGATCGCTGCGCTGGCATGAGCCGTCGCCCCACGCGCATCCTCCATCTGTCCGACGTGCACTTCGGTCGACCACACGTGTCCGCACACGTGGCGTCGGCCGAAGCGTTCGCGGCCGCCGGCTCGTTCGACGCGATCGTCGTGTCGGGCGATGTCTCGCAGCGCGCGCGGCGTCGTGAGTTCGAGCAGGCGCGCGGATTGCTGCAGCGGTTGGGCGCCATCGCGCCGGTGTTGGTGGTGCCCGGTAACCATGACGCC
>JBBQXC010000313.1:0-1723 GCA_038210005.1 Gemmatimonadales bacterium | reverse complement strand
ATCTATCTCCCGCGCGCCGGCAACACCGAGGAGGAGATCCTGCTGCAGCGGCAGGCGCTGAGAACGGGCTTCCGTATCACCACCAACATCGGCGTTCGCTACACGTTCGGCTCGATCTACAACACGATCGTCAACCAGCGATTCAGCAGTCTCGGGTCGAGCGGTGGCCGGTTCTCATTCTTCAATTTCTGATCTGAGAGAGCAACGCTGCTCGCTGCACTGGGCCGAACGTCACGGCTCTCTTCTGCGGCTGGTGCTGCCACGCCGATGCTCGCCCCACGTCCCCCGCACCAGTAATGTTGCTCGCCCTCGCTTTGGCCTTTCAGGCGGGCACTGCCCAGCTTGCGGCATTACCGCCCACGCCTGATTCACTGGCGCGGCGGGATCAGGCGTCCGTCTATTCCGGTCGCCTCGGCCAACTGAACGTGCAGGCGCTGCGACTCGACCGAGCGGACGTCGTCGTCGACGGCGTGCTCGAGGATGCGGCCTGGTCGAAGGCCGCGCTGCTGACGGGTTTCTCCACCTACAGTCCCGTCGACGGTCGGCCAGCGCAGGACTCCACCGAGGTCCGGCTGTTCTACACCGCCGAAGCGATGTACATCGCCATCCGTGCCTGGGCGCCGCCGGGCACGGTGCGCGCCACGCTGGCGGAGCGCGACCGGATCTCGAACGGCGACTGGATCGCCGTGCATTTCGACACCTTCAACGATCGCCGTCGAGCGTTCGTGTTCGGTGTCAATCCGCTCGGTATACAAGCCGATGGCATGCGCAGCGAGCAGTCGGCGGGGCCGGGAGTTTCGCGCGCCTCGCTCGGAGCGGCCGATCTCACGCAGGATTACGTGTGGCAGTCGAAGGGCCGTCTGCTCGACGACGGCTTCGCGGTCGAGATCCGGATTCCGTTCAAGTCCGTCCGGTTTCAGCTCGGGGCGCCGCAGGACTGGGGCCTGCAGGTAGTCCGGCAGACGCAGCGCAATGGCTATCAGGTCACCTGGGCGCCCACGTCGCGCGCACGGCAATCGTTCGGGGTGCAGGCCGGCTATCTGCGCGGCATGCGTGACATGAAGCGCGGCCTGGTACTGGATGTCACGCCGGTGGCGACGTTGCGCACCAGCGGCGCACCTGATGCGACGAAGGATGCGTGGCGCTACGGTACGCAGGAGCAGTTCGGCGCCGATGTCCGGTGGGGGGTCACCAGCAACTTCACCCTCAATGCCACCGCCAATCCCGATTTCAGTCAGGTCGAGACGGACGTCGGGCAGATTCCCGGCGATCCGCGGTTCGCACTCTTCTTCCCCGAACTGCGTCCGTTCTTCGTGGAAGGGAGTGAACAGTTCGACGCGCCCAATCGCCTCGTGTACACACGCCGGATTGTCAATCCGCGAGTCGCGGCGAAGCTGACCGGGAAAATTCCCCGCACCGACATCGGGCTGCTCACGGCCGTCGATGGCGCGGAGTTCAGTGCCGACGGGTCCACCAATCCGATCTTCAATATCCTGCGTGTCCGGCGCGACATCGGCGACGAGAGCACGGCCGGGCTGCTGTTCACCGACCGGTCCGAAGGCGCGCAGTACAATCGTGTGGGTGGATTCGACACGCGTCTCCAATTCCGCAAGATGTACAGCGTCGAGGCGCGCGTGCACGGCAGTGCATCGCGCGACATCGGTGCACGGCGTGACGGCAGCATGCTGGAGTTCAATACCGGGCGCACCGGGCGGTCGTACGG
>JBBQXC010000312.1:0-1802 GCA_038210005.1 Gemmatimonadales bacterium | reverse complement strand
CTGCTTGAGCACGCCCTGCTCGATCCACACCTGTCGACCAAGCGGCATGCCTTCGAAGTCCCACGGACGACCGAGCAACTGCGGATCGGCAGGATCGGAAAAGATCGTGACGCGTTCATCGACGATCTTCTCGCCCACCTTGTTGCCGCCGCCCTGCTTCACGAACGGACTGCGTCCTTCGTCAGCGCTGCGCGCATCGGCGTAGTTCGCGATGAGCTGCACGAGATCACCGACCGCCTGCGGCTCCAGAATCACCGTGTAACGCCCCGGTTCGAGCGCGACTGGCTTCTGCGACAAGCGGGCTTTCGCGATCGCGGTCTCCGCGACACCACGCGCATTGATCTGCGCCCAATCGGCGTGGTCGGCGGCGGCCCACCCGGAACCAGTACCGTCGGCGGTGCGCGCCGTGAGTGTGTAGTTCACGTTCGTGCTGCGATGATACGCGAACATGCCGGTGCTGTTACCGATCGCCAGCGCGCCGGCCGTGTTCACGAGATATCCGGCGGCCTTCACGTCACCCGCCTGACGCGCCATCTCGAGCGCGATCAGCGCCGCCTTCGCGCGATCGTCGGCCGTGAGCGCCGACGACGATTCGAAATACGAACTCACCGGTGCGTAGTGCTGCGACCCCAGCTGCGGCATCGACTCCGGATCGTCCGGGGCCAGTCGGGCCAGACGTTCGCTCTGGTCTACCGCGCGCTTGATTGCTTCGTCGGAGAGATCGTTGGTGGTGACCACCGCGTGCTTCGGGCCGAACGCACTCTGAATACCGAGCTGCGCATCGGTCGTGGCACCAGCCGTGGACACCTGGTTGTCGGCGAAGCGGATGTTGCCCTGCGTGTACGTGTTCAGCTGCACGTCGACGGCATCGGCCTTCGACCACTTCACCGCCTTCTCGACGATGGCCTGTGCCTGCTCACGCGTAAGCAACGCGTCGTTTGCACTCCCGCGTTCGCGCATCAGGCCTTCCTCCCGGTGTTGATCACATTGACGTTCTTGAAGCGCGCCGGCGGCGATCCATGGCTCACGGCATTCACCTGCGCCGGCTGTCCCTTGCCGTCGAAGAAGCTGCCGCCGAGCATATAGCTGGACTTGCCGCCGATCATGTCCATCGAGTTCCAGAAGTCCGGCGTGCGGATCTGATAGGCGACGTCCTTCAGCACGCCGACGATCTTGCCGCCCTTGATCTCGTGGAACGTCTGGCCGCCGAACTGCGCGTTGTACCGTTGCTGATCGATCGAAAAACTGCCGTCGCCCTGAATGAGAATACCGCGGTCGGTGGCCGACACCAGATCGTTCATCGATTGCTCCTTCTCACCCGGCAGCAGCGACACATTCGGCATGCGTTGGAACTGCACGTTGTCCCAACCTTGCGCGTACGAGCAGCCGTGCGAGCGCACCGGGCGGCCGTTCTGGTCGTACCACCAGCGCAACCACGGTGCCTGTTCGCGCGTGGTCTGATAGTCGTTGAACATGCCGTTCTTCACGATCAGAAATTCATCGGGCTTCACGCCGTCGTCGTCCCACCCGATGGTGGAGAGACCGCCTTCCTGCGTGCGGTCGCCCTGGACGTTCATGATGCTCGGGCCGTACTTGAGCGTGCCCAGCATCTTTTCCGGCGGCGCCACGAAACTGGTGCCGGCGTAGTTCGCTTCGTAGCCCATCGCGCGATCGAGCTCGGTGGGATGTCCGATGCTCTCGTGAATCGTGAGCCACAGATTCGCTGGGTCGAGCACGAGGTCGTAGCGCCCCACATCCACCGGCTTCGCGGTGAGCTTCGCCGCCGCTTCTTCGCCCCACTT
>JBBQXC010000311.1:0-1828 GCA_038210005.1 Gemmatimonadales bacterium | reverse complement strand
ACCCGTTCCCATCCCGAACACGGTCGTTAAGCCAAGCAGCGCCGATGGTACTCCGGTCGCGAGATCGCGGGAGAGTAGGCCGTTGCCGGCACCTTGTACGCAGCCCCCGTCACCCAGTGGCGGGGGCTTCGTCGTGTCCGTCCATCTCGTCTCCTGGCACGCCAGGTCACGATCGCGACCCGCGTGCCCTGCTGCAAGATCTCGAGCATCGTGGCGGTCAGGCGCACAGTGACACTCGCCCCCACCAAACGATACGGCACACTCTACAGATGGCCGTCGACCGCGATGTGGTAGTCGATATTGAGCTTGCCCCGATTTGGTGGACGCGTACGTGTCAGGAACTACGCGGCCTGCTGCAGCTGTGCTTCGTATACGACGGGACTGATGTAGCCGAGGGTGGAGTGCCGTCGCTTCCGGTTGTACCACGCCTCGATGTACCGGAAAATCGACCGACGGGCTTCATCTCTCGTATGCCAGTCGTGCTTCATGATCAACTCAAATTCCAGCGTGGCGAAGAAGCTTTCGGCGACCGCGTTATCATAACAGTCGCCCTTCCCGCTCATGCTCGCCAGCATCCCCTGCGCCGTGAGTTCGGTGCGGTACGTCTCCGCGGCATATTGGGTGCCGCGGTCCGAATGGAAGATCACCCCCGGTGCAGGGTGCCGCGCCTCACGCGCCATGCGCAGCGCGCTGACCACGAGCTCCACTTCCATGGTGTTCCGCATCGCCCAGCCGACGCAGCGACGCGAGCCGAGATCCAACACCGTCGCGAGATATAGGAAGCCCTCCCGCGCCCGCCTCCCGCAACTCCTGAAACACGCGCGGCGCGCCGTACGTCTCGCTACTCTCGGCGAAGGCGATCCGAATGTGGGCCATCAACACGTCGTCGATCACCGCCCGCCAGCTTTCGGGCCGCTTCAGATACGCGAAGAAGCCGGCGGTCGAGACCTCGAGCACGCGGCACATAAGTCGCACGGCAAACTCGCCCTGGTGGCGAGCGATCACGGCATACCGCAATGCGACTCTTTCGCGAAGTACGCCGCCACTTTTTTTACGAACGCCTGCTCCTGCTGCAGCGTGGCGATTTCACGCCGGAGCCGTCGATTCTCTTGCTCCAACGTTTCGCCGACCACGACCACCCCCACGCCGCTCGTCTCCTGCTGCAGGCGGGCCCACGCGCGAAGCTGATCTGGGCGCACATCCAACTCCCGACCGACTTGCGTCGCCGTCGCCCCAGCCGCGCGTCGCTCCGCCAATAACCGTACCGCTTCGGCCTTAAACCTGGCCGAGAAGCCCCGGCGCTCGCGCCGTACGCTCTTCTTTCTTGATCCCATGTGCTACCTCCGCCCCCAAATTAGGGCGAGTTAGGCGTCCACGAAATCGGGTCAAGTCCATATTCACCTCCGCCGTGCGCCACTCGGCAAGTTCATAGGCAGCGCCCGAAGCGCGCCCTATTCGTCGACCGCGAAGGCACTCCGCCGACTGCCGGCGAGCTTCTGAAACGGGCGATCATTCCCGCGCGCGCACAAACGCGATGGCGTGCTGCAATTTGGCCAGCGAATGAAACACCTCTTGTCGCAGCGGCTCGAGGATCTCGCGCTCGACGATCTGCACGGCGGCTTCGACCTCCGCCTTGTCGCGCGGAAGAGACGCACGCGCCGGGAGGATCGCCGACCGGAGTGCGTCGCCGGTGTCGACGCTGTGGACGGCGATTGCACGTCGCGTACAGCGGCGCCGGGGCGACCGTGCGGCGCTACCATTGTCGCGGCGCGCACATCAATCATGGGGCCGACTTGCATCTCCTTCGGGGGCTGGCGCTCGAGCAGGC
>JBBQXC010000310.1:0-1867 GCA_038210005.1 Gemmatimonadales bacterium | reverse complement strand
TGAAACGCTTGCCCTTGCACACATCACAGGGCACGAACACGTCGGGCAGGAAGTGCATTTCGATCTTCACCAGCCCATCGCCCTGGCAGGCTTCGCAACGGCCACCCTTCACGTTGAAGCTGAAGCGCCCCGGCCCGTAGCCGCGGATCTTCGCCTCCGGCATCTCGGCGAACAGCTCGCGGATCGGCGTGAACAATCCCGTGTACGTCGCGGGATTGCTGCGCGGCGTGCGACCAATCGGGCTCTGGTCGATGTCGATCAGCTTGTCGAGATGCTGCAGCCCGGAAATGCGATCGTGCATGCCGGGAATCACACGCGCGCGGAAGAAGTGCCGCGACAGCGCGCGCTGCAGGATATCGCTCACCAGCGTGGACTTGCCCGAGCCCGACACACCGGTCACCGCCACGAACACGCCAAGCGGGATCTGGACGTCGATGTTCCGCAGGTTGTGCTCGCGCGCGTTCTCGATGCGGAGCACGCGCTCCGGGTTGCGTGGCCGGCGCACCGCCGGCACCGGCACCCTGCGCACACCCGACAGATACTCGCCGGTGAGCGAGCCCTTGGTGTTGCGGATGTCGTCGATGGTGCCTTCGGCGATCAGCATACCGCCATGCTTGCCGGCGCCAGGTCCCATGTCGAGCACATGGTCGGCCAGACGCATCGTCTCCTCGTCGTGCTCCACCACGATCACGGTGTTGCCGAGATCGCGCAGCTGCACGAGCGTCTTCAGCAGCCGCTCGTTGTCGCGCGAGTGCAGACCGATGCTCGGCTCATCGAGGATGTAGAGCACGCCGCAGAGCTTGGAGCCGATCTGCGTTGCCAGCCGAATGCGCTGCGCCTCGCCGCCGCTCAGGCTCTCGGCGCTGCGATTGATCGTCAGATAATCGAGGCCCACATCCACCAGAAAGCCGAGTCGTTCGGTGACTTCCTTGAGAATCGGGCCGGCGATTTCGGCATCGAGCCCGATCGGACGGCCCTGAGCGCGCACCGGGACACTGTGACAGAACGCCAGCGATTCCGACACCGACATCGCCACCACTTCACCGAGATTGCGCTGCTCGATGGTGACCGCGAGCGACTCCGGCTTGAGCCGAGTGCCATGACACGACGGACATGGCGTGGCGAGCATGAACGCCTCGAGCTCGACGCGGATCGAATCGCTGTCGGTCTCGTCGAAGCGGCGCTGGATGGTGGCGAGGATTCCGTCCCACTTGAGCAACGGCTTGGCGGCCGCCTTCACCACCGTCTTAGCCGGTGCCTTGACGGCCACCTTCGCGACGGACTTTTTCGCGGCCGACTTCTTTGCCGCCTTGTGCACCGCTTCCACTGCGGCGGCCGGCGCCGCCAGCGCGTCGAGTCCGTGCATCAATGCATGTCGCACGTACTGCGGCAGCTCGCCCCACGGAGTCTTCAGATCGAACTGCAGTGCCTCGGCGAGACCGGGCAGGATCACCTTGCGCAGATAACCATCGGGCTCGCCCCACGGCAACACCACTCCTTCCAGCAGCGTGAGCGACGGGTCGCCCAGGATCAGCTCCTCGTTCACCATCCGCTTCACGCCAAGGCCACTACAGGTGGGGCAGGCGCCGAAGGGAGAATTGAACGAGAAGTGGCGCGGCTCCATTTCGGGGAGCGAGATGCCGCAGTGCGGACAGCCGTATCGCTCGGAAAACATGGCGCTCTCGCGAGCGGTTCCGTGCACTGTCACCACTTCGACCATGCCGTCGGCGAGCTTCAGCGCCGTCTCGACCGAATCGGCGAGGCGGCCGCGATCATCGGGCTTGAGCACCAGCCGGTCCACGATCACGCTCACGTCGTGATTCATGCGGCGGTTCAGCTTCGGCGGGTCGGCCAGTTCGATCGCTTC
>JBBQXC010000309.1:0-2003 GCA_038210005.1 Gemmatimonadales bacterium | reverse complement strand
CGGCCGACCCGACGAACTCGCTCTTTCAGCTCGACATTATCAAGGTGGCGCTCAATCGCCCCGAGCAGGCCAAGGTGATCCCCGGCGCGCGCATCTTCACGGGTCTCGAAGAAGGTGGGGAGTGCAAGCAGTTCTGCTTGCCCGCCGACGCACGCCGCGCCGCGGCCGGTCGTGCGCGCCCGGCGGCCGATCCGGCCATGCCCACGGGTCCACGCAATTGCCACGACGTGACGGCGTATCCGGCGCTCAACCTGCTCGCCGCCTCCTGCTCGACGCACTCCATCGTGGTGGACATCTCGAACCCCGAAAAGCCGGTCCGGCTCGACGCGCTGACCGACACGAACAACTTCCAAGGGCGGCACACGGCGGCGTTCAGCAACGACGGCAAGAAGCTGATTCAGACCGACGAGTGGGGCGGCGGCACGGGTCCGATGTGCCAAGCGTCCAGCATGATCGAGCTGGGCGGCAACACCATCATCTCGCTCGACGCGAAGAAGAAGCAGTCGCAAAAAGCGTACTTCAAGCTGCCCTCGGCGCAGTCCGCCGAGGAGAACTGTGTGTCGCACAACGGCGGCATCATTCCGGTGCCTGGGCGCGATCTGTATGTGCAGGGCTGGTATCAGGGCGGCGTGAACGTCATGGACTTCACCGATCAGGATAAGGCGTTCGAAATCGCCTACTTCGACCGTGGGCCAATCGATCCGCCGAAGCCGGTGGACGTGCCCGCGGCGGCCGCCTTGGCCGCAGCCGGTGTTCGCGGTGGCGGTAACACCATTGGTGGGTCGTGGGGCGCGTACTACTGGAACGGTTTGATCTTCTCGTCCGAACTCGACCGCGGCATGGACATCTACGAACTCACCCCGAGCGCGCAGCTGTCGGCCAACGAGATCGCGGCGGCGAAGCTGGTCACGTTCACGGAGTACAATCCGCAGAGCCAGCCGAAGATGACGTGGCCGCCGGCCTTCGTGGTTGTGCGCTCGTACGTCGACCAGCTGGTGCGTGGCAACGGCCTCGCGTCTGATCGCACGTCCGCAATTTACGCGGCGCTCGATGCGGCGGAAATGAAATCCGGAGTGGCGCGAGCGGCCGCACTGAGAGCGCTCGCGTTGCAGGTCGATGGCGATGCAAAGAGCGCCAAGGATGGTGCTCGCGTGCGCACGATGGCAAGCGAGATCCGACGGCTGGCGACGGCGTCGAAGTAACCGCATCACACCGGTACCGATACACGAATGGCGCCCTGAGAGGGGCGCCATTCGTGTCTCTGCACGGCACGGTGTTACCGGATGTCGCTGTCAGCCCCGCTATCTGCTCCAGAGGACAAGCGCGCCGCATTTCGCCACATCGCGCAGCTCGGCGGGCGCGGCGGTCGAGTAGAACTCGATGCTCGTGAGATCATCCGTGAAGATCTTGTCGAGATCCGGTGGACTGGCACTTTCAAACGGGTAGACGCGAAGACCGTCACGAACCACGGCGGCGTAACACGGCGCGGGCGCACCCGGCTGTGCGCGAGCCGCGAGGTAGGATTCCGCGTTTGGCCCGGTCGCGATGAGCGCGCCGGCATCGACTTTGAGAAAATTGGCGAGCGGACGTCCGTCGGCGGCCTTCAGCTGCGCGAGCGTAAAGAACTTGCCTTGACCGAGGGCGCGTCGTTGCGCGAACCCAGCGACGCGAAGCTCCGTCGGTTGCCCTTTCGGCTTGACCGCGACTGGTGCGGCAAGAATCTCGAGATCGATCGGCATCGTCACGCCCGGACCGCTCGTGAACTTGTCGAAGAACGCCTGATACCCTTTCGCGACCGCCTCGACGATGTGGCCACCGTCTTCGAGGTCGGGGATCCGCACAATACCGGCGGAATCCGTAGTTCCGGCGTCGATCGTATGATCGATGGTGATCTGCGCGTTACGAATAGCCACCGTGTCGCCCGCCTTCCGAAAGCGGAGTACGACCGTGCGCGTGTCTTGCGCGTTGGCCTGGGGCGCGAGGAGCAGGCCGGCAATGGCCGA
>JBBQXC010000308.1:0-2085 GCA_038210005.1 Gemmatimonadales bacterium | reverse complement strand
GACCGGCACCGCCAGTTCGATATGACCCATGCGCTCGCGCCGGACCTTGCTGAGCGTGACTTCCACGCCGCACCGGTCACAGATCACGCCGCGATAGCGGATGCGCTTGTACTTCCCGCAATGGCATTCCCAGTCCTTGACGGGACCGAAGATGCGCTCGCAGAACAAGCCGTCCTTCTCGGGCTTGAACGAGCGGTAGTTGATGGTTTCGGGCTTGGTGACTTCGCCCCACGACCACCAGGTGCGCAAGCCGGCCATTTCCAGCCGTTCACGCTCCTTGGGGTCCTTGGGTCCGCGGATCTCCTCAGGTGAGGCGATACGGACCGACATGTAGTCAAACGCGGACGCGCGGGCTTCGCGCGAGCTGCGGAAGTCGATCATGGTTATTCCTCCCCGCCGTTACCGTTGCCACCGGCGTCGATCAGATCGTGACCGGAGCCATCGCTGGCGCCGAGCGTGACCTTGATACCCAACGCCTGCAGTTCCTTCACCAACACGTTGAACGACTCCGGGATACCCGGCTCCGGCAGGTTCTGACCCTTCACGATCGCCTCGTAGACACGGCTACGGCCGTTCACGTCGTCGGACTTGACCGTCAGGATTTCCTGCAGTGTGTGCGCCGCGCCGTATGCCTCGAGCGCCCATACTTCCATTTCTCCGAAGCGCTGTCCACCGAACTGCGCCTTACCCGCCAGCGGCTGCTGCGTGACGAGCGAGTACGGTCCGATCGAGCGCGCGTGAATCTTGTCGTCGACCAAGTGGCTGAGCTTCAGTACGTAGATCTCGCCGACCGTGACCGGCGCGTTGAACGTTTCACCGGTACGACCATCGCGCAGGCGCACCTTACCGGTGGGCGTGAGGCCCGCCAGACGGATCAGCTCCGAACCAGCCGCATCGACGTTGACATCCTTGCCGGCCAGCACCGCGGCCAGCGCCGGCTGACCGATACGCAGCAGCGTGTCCACCGGACTCATGGCCGCTTCGGCTTCGAGCGCCGCGATACCCACCGTGAGATCGGCATCCAGCTCTCCCTCGGCCGACTGGTGGATCGCCAGCGACGCGCGCACGCCTTCGAGCTCACGCGCGGCGACGGTACGAGCACCCTGCGTCACGAATTCCTTCACGCGGCTGAACAACGACTTCGTTTCGGCCGACATGACCTTGGTCGCGAGGTCGTTCAGGTTTGCATCGCCCAGCAGCTCGACCTTATCCGGCAGACGACGATCCGGCTTGATGTCGGAGAGCAGGTGACGCACATCCTGCGGCGTGGCGTCGAACGACGACGCGCCGAGTTCGAGCGTTTCGCGCGCCCAACGGAGACCGGCGAGCTTCATGAGCAGGCCGATTTCGCGCTCGTTCGCGCCTTCGAATACCGGCGTCTTCGCGTAGAAGTTGAGCAGCTTCGCGGCCCACCCGAGGTGGGTTTCGAGAATCTGTCCCACGTTCATGCGCGACGGCACGCCGAGCGGGTTGAGCACGATGTCCACCGGACGACCGTTCGGCATGAACGGCATGTCTTCTTCGGGGACGATACGGGCCACGATACCCTTGTTACCGTGACGTCCGGCCATCTTGTCGCCGACCGAGATTTTGCGCTTCTCGGCCAGATACACCTTGACCAGCTGGATCACGCCGGGCGGGAGCTCATCGGGCTGCAGAATGCGGTCGATGCGCTCTTCGGCGCGCTCTTCGATACGGGCCTTCTCTTCGTTCGCGGCGTCGATGATCTCGCGCACGCGATCGTTGGCCTTCTTGCTTTCCACGCGGAAGGTCTTGAGGTCCAGCGTGGCGAAACGCAGGCCGCTCATCGACTCCTTCGTGAGGGTGGTGCCGGCGGCGATCGACTCTTCCACGGTGCCGGCCTTGAGGGCCAGCGAGATGGTTTCGCCGTCGAGCAGCGCGGCCAGCTCCATGTCGCGGACTTCGTTGACGCGGATCTTCTCCTCGCCCTCGAGTCGACGCACTTCACCGATGCGCTCACCACGATCCTTTTCGACGACCTGGTCCTCGACGCGCGAGAAGATCTTCACGTCGATGACCACGCCTTCCATGCCGGGCGGCACCTTGAGCGAGCTGTCCTTCACG
>JBBQXC010000307.1:0-2308 GCA_038210005.1 Gemmatimonadales bacterium | reverse complement strand
CGACGGACGCGTGATTGTGGCCGACCCACGCGACAAAGTGGTGCAGCTCGTCGACTTCAAGACGGGCCGAGCCACCAGGATCGGACGTGAGGGCTCCGGACCGAACGAGTATCAGATGCCGATGAACGCCTTTGCGCTTCCGGGCGACAGTACCATGATCTTTGACGCGCTGAACTCGCGCTTTTTCATGCTCGGTCCTGGCGGCTCGTTGGCTGGCACCTGGACACCGGCCAGCGATGCTCCACGCGCGGCGGCGGCGAGCGTCGCGCCGCGGCCGGTCGCTGGCGGCGGCGGGGCAGGTGTGACGTTCGTGGCGGGCGGTCCGGGCGGCGGCATGTCGCTCATGGGTGCGCGTGTGGTAGACGCCCAGGGACGGCTGTATCTCCCCGGTGCCCGCTCCGTGCCCGGGCCGGACGGTCGTCCGCAGCCAGCCGACAGCGTGTCGGTGCTGCGTATGCGCCGCCCTGGTGGCAGCGCCGATACGGTGGCCTGGACGCGCGTACCAAAGAACAACGCCAGCATCACGACAACTGGAGGTGGCGGGAACACCAACGTCAGCATGCGCATCGTCCTACAACCCTTTTCCGCTGAAGACGGGTGGAGTGTGTTCCCGGATGGTCGTGTGGCCGTGGTCCGTGCGGGCGACTATCACGTCGACATTTATCCAGCCAGCGGCCGCGGCGCTCCGGTGCGGGGCGCGCCGGTTCGTTACACCCCCGTGCGCGTGACCGAGGCCGAGAAGGAAGCGTGGCGCGAGGCGCGCCGGGCCTCACCACCGATGGCGATTGCCGTCACGAGTGATGGTGGTGCCGCGCGCACGACGCGCTCGCTCTCCGCGCCACCGGTGCAGGAGCCCGACTCGTGGCCGGCTGTAATGCCAGCGTTCCAAACCAATCAGGTGTATGCGCTGCCGACTGGCCAGCTCTGGGTGGGCCGATACACGCCCGCGAGCGAAAAGAATCCCCGTTTCGATGTCTTCGACGCGACTGGCAAACACACCGGACAGGTCGTGCTCCCGCCACGCACCAGCATCGTAGGATTCGGCAAGGGCGTGATCTACACGGTGCGTACGGATGACGACGACCTGCAGTACCTCCAACGCTTCGCCCTCCCCTAGCGCCTCCCACACCGGTGGGTGGCGACTTGCCACAAGCAACTTGCCCGCCGTGGTCGACGCACGTATGCTGAAAGGATGACCGCGCTGGTGAATCCGGCGCCCCACCGTACCTCTTGCCGAACTTCGCATGCCCTTTATGGACTACAACGTGGATCCTTCGTTTCTGCTCTCGTTCGCAGGATTCATGCTGACGATCATCTCGGCAATTTTCGCCGTCGTGCGGGCGGTGGGTCCATTCGGCCAGTTGGCCATCGTGCTCATTCCCGTCGCCTTGTTCCTTCGCGACATCCACGCTGGCCCACAGGCCTCCAGGGACATCAAGTCCTGATGTCCCACGACGATCAGCGCGGCGACCCAGACTCCCGCCTCGTTCCTCCGATGTAATCAGCAACCCCGCCCGAGCGCTGCTCGCGGCGGGGTTGTGTGCATTGTGCAGTTCGCAGTTCCCACTCCCCGCAGCACTCCTTCCGGAGGATCCATGAACACCCGCCCACGCGCTCGTCTGCAGTCGAGTGCCCAACCGCCCGCTGTGCCGCCGCGTCGTGATCAATTCACGCGCGCGCTACATCTGGCAGTCGCACTCGCAGGTCTCGCCATCGTTTCGCCGGCATCGTCTCTCTCGGCGCAGGCCGAGTCCGGCCGCGTGAGTGGTGTCGTGACGGACTCTTCTACTGGTAAGCCGATTACCAGTGTCACGCTCACGCTCGATCCGTCCGGCGCACGCGCGACACCGCGTCTCGAGGCGCGCACCGACGAGAATGGTCGCTACGCGTTCGCGGCGGTGCCGGTTGGCACGTACACGGTTGAGCTGCGGCGCCTCGGCTATCGCCCGCGCAGCCGCGCGGGCATCGTGGTCGCGTCGGGGGCGTCGGTGACGGTCGATCTGTCGATGGCGCCGGCGGGACTCAGCTTGCAGGCGATGGTGACCACGGGCGTAGTCGATCCGGCCAGCGGCACGCGTGTGCCGTTCACCGTCGGTCGTGTAACGGCCGAAGATGCCCCGGTGCCCGCGACCAATGCGCTCGAAACGATTCAGGGCAAGATCGCCGGTGTATCGGTGGTGCCAACGGGACAGGCGGGCGGTGGCACGAACATCGTGCTGCGTACGCCCACGAGCATCAACAAGTCGAACGCGCCGCTCATTGTGGTGGACGGTGTGATTCAGACCGAGGCGTTCGATGCGGCGAGTGC
>JBBQXC010000306.1:0-2455 GCA_038210005.1 Gemmatimonadales bacterium | reverse complement strand
CTCGCGCTGGAGTCAGCCGCGGAGTTCGACCTGAGTCACGCCGAGGCACGCGCGCTGGCGCGGGCGGTGGCCGACGTCGTCGCGACCTGGCGCAGCGTGGCGACGCAGCAGGGCGCCACCGCTCGCGAGATCGAGCGCATGGCGTCGGCCTTCGAGCACGCCGACCTCACGAGCGCCCTCGCCGTGACCGTAGGCCACTGACGCGCGTGCGCTGGCGCGATTCGCTTGGGCTGAGCACGATAGGAACATGACCGATTGCCTCGTGCACCATGCCCCGCCCGCTCCGCCGCCTCGCCGCGCCCAACTCCGTCGACGCCTTCGCTGATCAATCCCGCGACCGTGCCCCGCCGTCATCCCTGATCGACATCGACCGAACCCGTTCCTCGGTGGACACCCAAATCCGGCCACCAGCGGACACCTGAAAACCGGCCACCACAGCCCGTGACCTGAGACGTTGACGGCAGTACGACCCAGCGGGGTCGTTCACTGCCATGAGCAACCTCTTGCACGAATCCAAACAACAGCAGGTCGTGGCGTTGGGGCGGCTGGGCTGGGCTGGTCGCTCCGGAAGATCGAGGCGGCGGCGTGGCGGGCGCGTGGCCGACTGGCCGCCGGCAAATCCGGCCACCACCGCGGTGGTGTCCACCGACTCGGCGCCATCGGATGCCCCGGAGACGGACGTGACGCCGGCGGTGCCGGTGCCAGATGTCAGTGATCGTCTCAAATTCCCCACCCTCCACCGCGGGAGCTGGGCAACGGATGGCAGACTGGAGTGCGTAGGACCGCCGGACCGACTGGCATCTTCCGAGCTTCTCGGGCTCGGAGCCGCAACGATGGTGACGGAAACGGTCGTGGTGCAGGCGCGGGCGCGCGGGGAGGCGGTGGCGGCCGTGGCCGAGCCTACGGGGTCGACCGCAAGACGTTCCGCACGTGGGCGCAGCGGGGCCAGTATGCGGCGCGGTCAGCGCGCGCGGTCGTCTCGTGCCTCCATCCGCACCGCGACTGGCTGGCGCAGCGGGCGCCGGAGGTCGACTACAACGCCACGGTGCTCTTTCGGGAGCTGCAGGCACTGGGTTTTCCGGGCTCGGTGATCATCGTGCGACGCGCCGTGGTGCCGTTGCGGAAGGCGGCCATCCCCCCCGCGGCGACGGTGCGGTACGAGACGGCGCCAGGGGCCCAGGCCCAGGTCGACGTCGGCCAGACCCGCGTGTGGATCGCCGACGTGCACGCGGTGGCGCAGATCTTCGTGATGACGCTCGGGTTTTCGCGCCGCTGTTTCGCCGTCGCGTTTCGTCGGCAGCGCCTGCGCGAGTGGCTCGCGGGGCACGAGCAGGCGTTTCAGCATTTCGGCGGCGTCACCGACACGGTGCTCGTCGACAACGCGAAAGCGATGGTGCTGACGCACACGCGCGAGACGCTGGCCTTTCATCCGATTTATGCCGATTTCTGCGGCTACGACGGCGTGCGCCCCTGCGCGTGTCAGCCGTATCGGCCGCAGACGAAAGGTACAGTGGAATCGGGCGTGACGTACGTCGTCCGCAATGCCCTGGCCACGCCGGCGACCGGATCGGCCACTGCTTTGCACATCGGGGCAATTGTGATCATCTCTGCTTTATCGCGCATTTTTGTTCGACCGCTTCGAACTGCGCGCCAGAGCGCTACTACAACCGCAGCGTTCATACCAATCGCCGACAGCCAGCTTGTGGAAAAAATCCAGCGATCAAAGCTCGATTTGTCCATCTGCTTTTGGCTGCTCCTCTGCACGCGCTTGGATTCAGGGAACATCCGACAACTCTACCTCTTCAGGAATTTCAATTTCTTCGACGGCGTCAGCGAGAACGCGGTAGGGCGAGCCGACTTCTGATTGAGCGTTCTGGATGCCCTCGGCGGAGGTCGTTATCCGCGAATTCGCTTCCTCTAGCGCGCGACGAAGGTGTGCGTTCTCCGCGCTCACGTCCTCGACTTCAGAGTTTAACGCCTCAATCTCCTTCGACTTACAACCGGGGAGAGCAAGAATGCAAACGACGGCGGCGATGAGGGCCGCGCGGCAGGAATGGTTGTGTGGAGATTTCATGCTGGCGCCTACGAATGTAAAGCAACGTTATCCAGCAATGCTGACCTGCTGGCTGCGATCTCGCACACCGCAAATTGAAATGACGGCCGTACGAGCCGACGGTCGGTGGCGAGCAGCCTTGCTGGCGCTCAGGACGACGACGGTCAGCGCAGGCGACTGCCGCTCGGTGAGTGCTCCCACGTTCGCTTGATTGGCCTTCATCCACCCGTCCTGGCCCAACATCAACGCAACGTGCCGAGCGAGCATCAGTCGCCCCCGAGGCAAGGATTGCTCTGCGCAGGCGGCCCCATTCTGGTGGTCAAGTGTCCAGAGCCGCGTGATGCGCCCGAACGCGAGGTACACCGGTTCCGTTTAGGCGAGGCGGTGCCAGATCATGTCACC
>JBBQXC010000305.1:0-2519 GCA_038210005.1 Gemmatimonadales bacterium | reverse complement strand
TCGTCCTCGCACCCGCCCCGACCGGCCGCCGCGATCGCTGGCGGGTGTTGACCCTTCGTCGGGCGGCCGGCGCGCGTTGTACGGGCGCTTGGGAGGTCGTGCATGGCCGTATCGAGCCGGGTGAGCTCCCGGCGGCGGCGGCTCGCCGTGAAGTGTTCGAGGAGACCGGTATGGACGTTCAGCGCCTCTACGCCATCGCCGTCAATCCATTTTACCTCCCACGGCCCGACACGATCCAGATGGCCGTGGTGTTCGCTGCGGTCGTGGAGCACGCCAGCGTGGTCATGCTGAGCGACGAGCATGATGCCAGCGTGTGGCGCACCCCGACGGCGGCGATCAAGCAGCTCGCCTGGCCTCGCGAACACGACGCGGTGCGCTACGCGGTGCACCTGCTGCGGGACGGCGATGCCGGCGCGGTGGAAGACGTGCTTCGAGTGCCCGAGGCCTGACGGGTCAGATCGGCGGTTTGGGTGCGGCGGCGGCGCGTGACCGCACGAGTGACCGTTCGCGCTCGATCCGTTGAATGACGCGATTCCAGTCGGTCACACTGGGGGTGCTTTCCATGAGCGCCGAGAGCGGCTGATTCACGTCGAGCTGTCCGTCGAAGATCAGCAGCGCCGACTGCACGTCGCGCTGCTTCAGGCGGTACTCGCCGAAGCCCGGCGTGATCGGCAGCATGTCGAGCGGACGGAAATCGCGCCCGGTGTTGTTGATGATGAACTCCTGAGGCGAGAAGCGCGTTTCGCCCTGCTCCTGAGCGAAGAAGCTCACGTACCAGATCGAATAACTGGGCAGGCGATTCCGCTCCATCATGGCAAGCAACTCCCGATCCTTGCTGGTCAACAGCTCGCGCAGCGACCGGTACGAGTCGGGAGAGAGCAGCCGGATGATCCGCTCGTCGAGCGGAATGGCGCGGACTTGCAATCCATTCGCCGGCGAGACCTTCAGCGCAAGGTCGTCCTGCCGCAGCGTGCCGAAGCCGGCGGGAACCCAATTCGGATCGAGCGTATCACCCTGCGTGCCCGCCTGACCGGCCCGCGGCATCGTGGGCGGCACCTGCGCCACGATCGTGGACGTCGAGGCACAGGCGCCGAGCAGGCACGCCAGCACAGCCAGTACCGTGTGTTTCGCCGCATGCATCACGTCGCCCCTCGCTCAGACGGTTCGTCGGTGTGTCCCTCCGGCACGTCGTCGCCGAGTTCATGCGACGACTCCGGAAGCTTCCAGTCGGGAAGCGCCAGCAGGTCGATCAGCGCCGTCGCCAGTTCATCGCGGCCAAGTCCGGTGGTCGCGCTGAACGGCACGATCTGATCGATGTCCAACCCCAGAAACTTCGACAAGGTCTCGAGGCGCGGCTTCACGTCAAGCTTGCGCAACTTGTCGATCTTGGTGACGGCGAAAATCGTCGGCACGCCAAGGTCGGCCAGGAAGTCGAGCATCGTGAGGTCGTCTTCGGTGGGGTCATGGCGCACGTCGAGCAGCTGCACCACGCCACGCAACAGCGGGCTGTCCTTCAGATACCCTTCGATCAGCGGACGCCACTCGGCCTTTCGCGCCTTGGAGATCTTCGCATACCCGTATCCGGGAAGGTCGGCCAGGCAAAAGAGCTTGTTCACGTTGAAGAAGTGAATCTCGCGCGTACGGCCGGGCGTGTTGCTCACTCGCGCGAACGACTTGCGTCGCATCAGGCGGTTGAGCAGTGACGACTTGCCGACGTTCGAGCGGCCCGCGAAGGCGATCTCCGGCAGGTCGGGATCGGGACGCCATCCACCCTGCTTGGCCATCGGCCCGAGATACTCGAGGCTCCTGATGACCAACGGATCGATGCGCGCCGCGACGACGGGCGTGTCGATGTCGGTGACAATGGGAGACGAATCGCTCACGTGGGGCGCTCCAACTCGGACTCGATCACCATCGCATCACTCACGTCGGGCAGGGGAGAACGCAGCGCCAACGCGAGCACTTCATCCATCGTGCGCACGGGATGCCACGTCACTTCGCTTCGGACATCTTCGGGCAGTTCCGCCAGATCCTTGGCGTTGCCCTGCGGCACAATCACGTGGGAGATGTGATGCCGGTGTGCGGCCACACCCTTTTCGCGCACGCCGCCGATGGGCAGGACCCGACCACGCAGAGTGATCTCGCCCGTCATCGCGACATCGCCACGAACCGGAATGCCAGTGAGGGCGCTGGTGAGCGCCGTGGCCAACGCGATACCGGCCGACGGTCCGTCCTTCGGTGTCGCGCCGGCGGGCAGGTGCACGTGAATGTCACGCGTGCGATGGAAGTCGGCCGGCAGTCCCATGGAATGGGCGCGTGAGCGCACATAACTGAGCGCCGCGGCGGCCGATTCCTTGATGACATCACCGAGCGTGCCGGTGAGCTGCAATCGTCCGCGTCCGGGCACGACACTGACTTCGATTTCCAGCAGTTCGCCGCCCACGTGCGTGTAGGCGAGCCCCGACGCGACGCCGACCTGATCACGCAACCCGCTCTCCTGTTCATCGTGCGGGGCCGGA
>JBBQXC010000304.1:0-2559 GCA_038210005.1 Gemmatimonadales bacterium | reverse complement strand
GAACCACGGAGTAACCGCTTAGTCTTTATGAACTGCACCTCTCGAGCGCTGTTCCCAAAGCCTTTTTTTCTATCCGCCTACCACGTTCGCCTTCACGGTAGAACCCTCCGTGAATTCGCGTCTCCGTGTGAGGGGAGTTGCAGTTGCAGTTGCAGTTGCAGTTGCAGTCGTAGTCGCAGTTGCGATGGCCGAGTCCGTTGCCGGTCTGCTCAGGCGGCGCGCGACCGCTTGACCTCGTAGAGCCGCTTGTCCGCGCGGGCCGCCCAGGCCCCGACCCCTTCACCAGGCTGAGCCGCTGCGAAGCCGATCGAGGCAGTCACGACGCGCTGCACCCCGTCGGCGAGCTTCACCGGACACTCCTGTATGCGCTGCTCGAGCCGGTCGGCCAACGCTGCAGCAGCGACCGCATTGGTGTTCGTCATCACCACCGCGAACTCGTCGCCTCCGGTCCGGCAGACCACGTCGGTGCCACGCGTGCAGACGGTCCAGCACGCCTTCGCCACCCAGGCAATCGCGAGGTCGCCGGCCGAATGACCGAAGCTGTCGTTGATGAGCTTGAGGCCATCCAGATCGATCGTCAGCAGTGCCGACGGCGTCCCGGAGAGCGTCATCAGCGCCAAGGCTCGCTCGCACGCCTCGGTGTATTGCAACCTGTTGCCGGCCCCTGTCAGCGCGTCGGTCCGAGCGGTGTCTTCCGCATCCGACAACGCCCGACCGAGCGATTCCACACGCTCTGCCATCGCCGTACGCTCTCTAATGGCGCTACGCTGGCGCGATACCAGCGCGTCGGTGAGCGTATTAAGCGCGATTGGGAGCTCTCGCATTACTGCGGCGGAATCTCCACGCTGCACCGTCGTCCCGAGATGATCGAGCTGGTGACGAACCGCGTCGTCCGTTGCGACATCATCGCCTGCTGCTCGAGCCAGTGACGACACAGTATCCCAAACGACACGCTGCAGATCAGCGAGATTGGCCCCTACCGACTCTGCCTCCGCTCGGCGCCTGGCGCCCGTCAGCGACACCAGCGCCGTCCAATCGCGCGCGTGCACCGGACCCGCCACCGCATCGACCGGATGCACTCCAGGTATCGGCGTTCCAACCGACGCATGACGCTGCCATTCCATCACCGTGCTCTCCGCATCGGCTCGACCTTCCTCCGCCAGCAGCACCGGATGACGAGACCAGCACTGCAGCACTGCCCCGAGACAATCCAGCACCGGCGTGACGGCATCAGGCGCCGGTCCGGCCGCTGCCTCAGTGGAAATGGCGGCTGGACTCGAGCCTTTTCGCTCAGGCCCGCTGCGTCCGAAGAATTTCAGCAGATCCGGCATGCGGTGACCGAGGATACAAGAGGGCTGCAGGCAGGCGAGGCGAGTGGTTCTCATCCGCCGTCTGTCGCAATCCTGACGAGTATCGACGCCTGCTCGCCATCGGCGTAGTCGGGTCGATCCGGAGACCGTAAACGCACCGGCTGCCGCAACCGCAACGGCAACTCCCCTCACACGGAGCCGCAGATACACGGAGACGTCTGCGCTTTCTGAACTGCGCATCGCACGGAGGGCGCAGAGGACACAGAGGGCTTGGAGCGACAGGCAATCTCCAATGCCGTGACGGGCATCGAGAATGTGGTAGGAACTGCGCTCGCGAGGTAATCTTTCAAAACCCGACAGGCGTCGCGAATGTGGTAGGAACTGCGCTCGCGGGTCGCTGTTCCTACAGCCGTTGCAGGTCCTCCTCGAATCCGTGGCTCCGTGTGATGGGAGTTTTTCACAAGCATGCAAAACGGCCCGCCCCGATGGTCGGAACGGGCCCTCGAACCGCAACTGTTTCGTAGATGTCTTGTTAACGATACGTTGAAGCAAGCTACTTCGCCGGCATCACCGCATTGCACTCGATCTCCAGCTTCGCCCCCGGCACCACCAGCCCCTTTACGATCACCGTGGTCCGCGCCGGCGGTGCCGACTCCCAGTATGTCCGGTAAACCTCGTTCATTCCGGAAAAATCGGCGCCGTCGATGATGAACACCGTACACTTCGTCGCGTTCGCCATTGTCGTCCCCGCCATCTCGAACACCCGCTTGATGTTCTCCAGCGTGCTCCGCGTCTGGCCCTGAATGGTGGTGTCGGCGTTGGCGCCACGAGACGGCAGCTGGCCGGAGGCGAACACCATGTTGCCGACGCGGATGGCCGGTGAGAGGGTCGGTGATGGCGTGCCGAGTGCCTCACGGGCCTGCGCCACCGCCGGCGAGGCGGTGAGAGTGAGGACGACGGCGGCACCAACGACGCGAATGGCTGAGAACGACAGGAAACGGCGCATGAGGCTCTGAGTGGGTCAGCGAGTGGTGGCGGCCGCAGCCGCCGGGAAGGTCAGGCGGATCGAGGCCAGGGCGCTGCTGTCGGACGAGAGCCGCCGGGTGCTGGCCGGCATACCGTTCACCTTCATCAGGTACGCCACGATCGACGCATACGTCCCCTGTGACAGCGTACCCGGTTTGTTCGCCGGCATCGTCGACCGGATCCGCTCGAACAGGTCGAGCGCACTCCTGCCACTCCACTGCAG
>JBBQXC010000303.1:0-2613 GCA_038210005.1 Gemmatimonadales bacterium | reverse complement strand
GTTGAGCGCGTTGGCGGTGCCCACGTAGCCGCGCGACGGTGACGTCTCATGAGGCAACGCCGGAATCGGCAGAAATCCGCTCCATTCGAAGCGTCCGTCGCCCGGTACCGGCACGAGGCCGTCCCAGTTCTTGCGGATCGGTGCGATCCCGGCGCTCTGCCAGCCGATGGCGCCGCTGGTGTCGGCCCAGATCCAATTCAGTGCCGGCATGTGCGCAAACGAAAGCGCAGTGCGCGCTTCGCTCCAGGTGCGTGCCTGGTCGAGGCGCAAGCTGGCGAGATACGGCGCGCCACCGGGCTCGAGCCACGCCGCACGCAGCGCCACGGCCACGCGCTTCGCACTGTCCATCAAGAGAACGGGGCCATGTCGTGTGTACTGCAGCGTGACCACCACCGGTGCCGCGCCCTTCACGCGAATCGTGTCACGCACTTCGCGCATGCGCTCACTCGCGCCGCGATAGCGGTAGGCCCGCGCGTTTTTCGCGTCGAGTTCGTACGTGTACAAGTCCTCGGCGTCGATCCCGAAAATCGTGAGTCCCCATGCGCCATGTTGATTGTGTCCGATGGCCACTCCCGGAATTGCCGGCTCGCCGCCACCGATCACATCCCAGCCCGGTGCCTTGAGATGCACCATGTAGCGCAGCGACGGGGCCGCAATCGTGCGGTGCGGATCGTTCGCCACGATCGGCTTGCCGCTCGCGGTGCGTGATGCGGCAATCACCCAGTTGTTGCTCTCCCATCGATCGAAACCCGGCGTCGTGGTGTCGGCCGGCGGCCCTACACGACGCAGCGACTCGGGGAGCTCGGACGTACGAAAGTTCGGGGCATTCTTGAAGTCGTTGTACGCGGTAAGCATACTGGTACCTGGCGCGGCGTCGAGCGCGCGCGCCACGAGCGAATCGAGCCCCAGTCGCACCGGTGACAGCTCGTAGCGCTTCCGGCGGGCCACCGCCGCTTCGCCGATCTCGCGCACCGCGCGCGCCGTGGTCGGCTCGTCGGACGCATTCGACGCCAGCGCGTTGTGGCGTGAAATCACCACCGCCGGCGTCCAGTGCTGCGGCGTGATACCCAGCCAGGTGAGCTCTGGCGGCATGAGCGCCGGGTTGGCGCGCACTTGGTCCACGTAGGCGTTCACGCCGTCCACAAAGGCGCCGATGATCGTGGCACCGCGCGGATGATAGTGCGCGAGCTCCGTCGTCATCGAGCCACGGTATCGCAGCAATCGCGACGCGCGATCGCGCGCGACCCAACGCGGCCCAAGCACCTCGGCCATCGTCCCGGTGGCCTGGCGTCGCCAGAGCTCGAGCTGAAAGAGCCGGTCGCGCGCCGCGCTGTAGCCCTGCGCGAAGAACAAGTCGTGCTCGTTGGCGGCTTCGATGTGTACGATGCCGGCGCTGTCACGTGCCAGCGTTACGGGTGCGCGCAATCCATTAATGGTGATCTGCTGCGTTGGCGTCTGCCCTTGCGCCTGCGTCTCGCGTGGCACAGCAAAGAGCAGTGCCAGCAACAACACCGCATTCACCGCGGCGCCGGTCAACGCGCTCGCGAACTCACGCACGATGTCTCCGGCTGGTTTGATCTCATGAATGGCATCCACACTGCGTCCGGCTTGCCAGTAGTCCTGCGTGGCACCGTCCACGCTCGAGCGCTTGAGCTGACGGAGCGAACGCAGTGCATAGAAGGTGCGGATCCAGTGTTTGGTTTTGCGTCCCTTGAACATCCAGCGGGAAATCGGCCCGACTTTCGTGCCGAGCTTCTCCACGTAGGGCGTGCGGATCACCGACACCGGCACACCGGTCAGTCGCTCGGTGAGCACGATATCGCGCGAAGTCGATTCCACGATGGCGTACTTGTAGGCGTTGTCGGAGTTGCACTCGGGTGTCGCGATGAACCGCGTGCCCAGTTGCACGCCGGCGTAGCCCATGTCCAGCAGCGCCTTGAACTGCGCGGGTGCGCCCACGCCGCCCGCCGCCACCACCGGCAGTCCGAGCCCACTGACTTCGTCGAGTAGCGCGCGGGGATCACGCGAGCCGGTGTGGCCGCCCGCTTCACGATTCACGGCCACGAGTCCGTCGACACCACCGTCACGGCCTTTCTCGGCCCACTTCAACTCGGTGATGTCGTGGTACACCACGCCGCCCATGGCATGAACACGATCGCACACCCACTTGGGATTACCCAATGAGGTGAGAAAGAATCGCACACCTTCTTCGAGTGCGATGTCGACCCACTTCATCATGCGGTTGTGATATATCTTCGACGATGCTTCGATCAGCGCATTGAAGCCGATCGGGGCGCCGCCACTGAGCCGGTTGATAAGGCGTAGTCCTTCCCGGAACTCGTAGCCGTGCACGTAGGTGAGCGAGATCGGCTGGACGATGCCGAGCGCACCGGCGGCACTCACGGCGGCCACCAACTCTGGATTGCTGCACGGATACATGGGCCCGCAGATCAACGGCACGCGGATATGAGCGTCGCGCGTGAGCGGCGTCTCGAACGCGGGCGCATTGACCAGCGGTGGTGCGACGTCGGTCATCGGGCCGTCTCGCATGTGGGATCGGGAGGCGACAATCGCCAATGCACGATGCAGCGCGCCACCACCTCGCCCGCGGTG
>JBBQXC010000302.1:0-2807 GCA_038210005.1 Gemmatimonadales bacterium | reverse complement strand
GGCTGACGGCTGTCTGCATGGGGCCTTGCGCCTTGGGGTTCGGCCCCGCACTTTTTTCACCCCCGGCCCACTACCCAGGGCCCACGGCTGACCGCCGTCAGCCCACAGCCTTCAGAGCTGGGAGCCGAGAGCCCACCGCCGCCCATAGCCCACGGCCCAAAGCCCAACGAACCCAGAGTATTTTTATGGATATGCCTTCTCCCACTCCCTCCCTCCTGACCGATCAGCGTGAAGGTGTCCTCACCCTCACCCTGAATCGTCCCGACGTACTCAACAGCTTCGATCGCGAGATGGCGGTCGCACTGCAAGCCGCGTTGAGCGATGCGGCCAGCGACGGTGCCGTGCGCGCGATTGTGCTGACCGGTGCCGGTCGCGGCTTCTGCGCGGGCCAGGATCTGGCCGAGGCGTTGCCGCAGGGCGACGGCCCGATGCCGGATATCGGCGAGATCGTCAAGAGCTGCTATAATCCGATTATCCGTGCGATTCGCACCATCGAGAAGCCGGTGTTGTGCGCGGTGAACGGCATCGCGGCCGGTGCCGGCGCGAATCTGGCGTTCGCGTGCGATCTCACCATCGCCGCCGACGATATCAGCTTCGTGGAGAGCTTCGCCAAGCTCGGGTTGATTCCCGACACCAGCGGCACGTTCTTCGTGCCGCGTCTGGTCGGCACGCAGCGCGCCACCGGCATGTTCTTTCTCGCCGAAAAGATTCCGGCGGTGAAGGCGAAGGAGTGGGGACTCATTTGGGACGTGGCACCGAAAGCCGAACTGATGGCCACCGTACACGCCATGGCCGCGTCACTGGCCACGCAGGCCACGCGCGGCTTCGGACTCACGAAGCGCGCGATGAACGCGAGCTTCGCGAATTCGCTCGATGCGCAACTCGACGTTGAGGCGCAGGCAATGCACGAAGCAGGACGGACGGCCGACTACGAAGAAGGGGTGCGCGCGTTTCTCGAGAAGCGCGCGCCTGTGTATCGCGGCGCATGAGCGATGAATCGAGTGACCTCGTGAACACCGTGGTCGGCGTGGTCGGTGCCGGTGCGATGGGCGCGGGTATCGCGCAGGTTGCAGCAGTGCACGGACATACCGTGGTGCTCGCCGATGCGCAGTCGGCGTCGATTGCGCGGGCGCGGTCGGGGCACGCGAAAGCGCTGGGGCGCGACGTGGAGAAGGGGCGTGTCACGCGGAAGCAGGCCGACGCCGTGCTGGAGCGCATTACGTACGTGGATGGGGTGACCCCCGAACAGTTGGCCGCGTTCGCTCCCTGCGCCTTCGTGATCGAAGCGATCATCGAGCAGCTGGCCGCCAAGCAACAGCTGTTGCGCGCGCTTGAAGCTTTCGTGGCGCCAACCGCGATTCTCGCGTCGAACACGTCGTCGCTTTCCATCGCCGCGTTGGCCGGTTCGTGCACCATCACCGAGCGGGTCGTGGGCGTGCACTTCTTCAATCCCGCGCCGGTCATGCCGCTGGTGGAGATCATTCCCGCGATCACCACATCAATCAGCGTAATCGCCGCGGCGCGTGCGCTCGTGATTGCCTGGGGCAAGACCACGGTGCTCGCCGCCGACACGCCGGGGTTTCTCGTGAACCGCGTGGCGCGCTCTTTTTACGGCGAGTCGTTGCGCATTCGCGAGGAGGGGATCGCCGATTGCGCCACCATCGACTGGGCCATGCGCACCGTCGGTGGCTTTCGCATGGGACCGTTCGAGCTGATGGACTTCATCGGCCTCGACGTGAATTTCGCCGTCACGCGATCGGTGTTCGAAGGGATGTTTCTCGATCCGCGCTATCGACCGTCGCACGCGCAGCAGCGCTTGGTGGAAGCCGGCTGGCTCGGTCGGAAAACGCAGCGCGGATTCTACGACTACCGCGACGGCGCGGTCGCGACCGTTCCGCACGAGGATCCCGCGCTCGGTCAGCGCATCGTGAATCGCGTGCTGGCGATGCTCGTGAACGAGGCGGTGGATGCCGTGCATCTACAGCTTGCGTCGGTGCAGGACATCGAACTCGCCATGACGACGGGGGTGAACTATCCACGTGGCCTGTTGCAGTGGGGCGACGAGATCGGCGCGCCCAACGTGCTGGCCCAGTTGCAGGTGCTGCAATCGGAAACCGGCGACGATCGTTATCGCCCCAGTCTCCGTCTGCGTCGCGCCGTGCAGGCTGGGGCATCGTTACTCGACCCACGGCGCTACTCGTGATCACGTTGTGACCCACACATCATGAACGACGCATATATCATCGAAGGTCTTCGTACGCCGATCGGTAACATCGGCGGCGCGCTGAGTCATGTGCGCGCCGATGATCTGGCGGCGCACGCGATTTCGTCACTGCTCGCGCGCGTGAGTGCCACATCGGCCAGCTTCGATCCCGCCCAGATTGCCGACGTGATTCTCGGTTGCGCGAATCAGGCCGGCGAGGACAACCGTAACGTGGCCCGCATGGCCGCGCTGCTGGCCGGATTGCCGGTCACGGTTCCCGGCGAGACGGTGAACCGCTTGTGTGCGTCGGGGCTGAACGCGGTCGCCAGCGCGGCGCGCGCCATCAAGGCCGGTGAAGGGGATCTGTACATCGCCGGTGGCGTGGAGAGCATGACGCGCGCGCCGTACGTGATGTCCAAGGGCGCCACCCCGTTCGCCCGCGATGTGCAGCTGTTCGACACCAGCCTTGGCTGGCGCTTCGTGAATTCGAGAATGAAAGAGCAGCATGGTACGGACTCGATGGGTGAGACGGCGGAGAATGTCGCGGCGCAGTATGGTGTGTCGCGCGACGATCAGGATGCCTTCGCCGTGCGTTCGCAGCAGA
>JBBQXC010000301.1:0-2811 GCA_038210005.1 Gemmatimonadales bacterium | reverse complement strand
GTTCTGCCCCAGCATCTTGATGCCTTGATGATGCATGCTGTTGACGGGCGACCGTGTGGATTCAAGTAAGCGCGACAACTTTGTGTCCGCTACGATGTCGACCTCGTGCGCGAGGTGGTCACGCTCGAAGCCGGCGGTCGGAAAAAAGTCGTGCTTGTTGAAAGCAGGATTTTGTGATGCGAGGTCCTGCCACAGTGTACCGCCCGCGGCCACGTTGATCACTTGGAGTCCGCGGCAGAGCCCGAAGACCGGCTTGCCGTCTTCAATCGCCCAGCGGACCAACTGCAGCTCCACGCGGTCACGCGCGGGGTCGAGATTGCCGCATTCCTTGCGCACGGCCTCGCCGTATTCGACAGGACTGATGTCGACGCCACCGGGAATGAGCAGGCCGTCGAGCCGTTCGTAGATCTCGCGCAACGTGAGCAGATCGTCGTCGAGCAGCGGGATCATCCAGGGCACCGCACCCACCATGGTGGCGGCCAGGAAGTAGCGCTGATTCATCACCCACGACGAGGGTAACCCCGGTGGGATGCCATCGATCGAATGCAGCGTTTGCGTGGTGAGCCCGATGACGGGGCGCTTGAATGACGACATCAGCGTTGTTCGACGAGAAAAGTAGGAACGTTCGAGCCACCGCCGGCGGTGACATTGAGCAATGGATCGGTCGCAATGCGCGTGAGACAACCTGACATTGTAACGCCGTCGGCGAGAAAAGGCGCGGTGTCGAGCATACGCTCCCCGAGATGGAGTGCGCCGTCGGTCCAATCCGGCCACAGTTCACTGGGCACCTCGACGCGCTCCTGCACGATATACGGCTCGGCAAGGGCTGTCCGAATGGCCGCTTCCCACTCGGCATCGTTCACCGTCCACCCCAGCACAATCCCTTTGCCGCCATACTCGTCGTTCGGCTTGAGCACGAGTGTGGAGCGGTTGGCGGCGGTGAATTCCAGGAGATCGACCTGACTGGCGCCATACTGCGTGCGTCGCGCCTCCACCACACGTGTCCACGGAATATGCGCTGCGACGGCTGCCCGTTCGTCGCTGGTCAGTAGCATCTCCTGACGTTCGTCACTTAACACGGCGAGTGAGGCCTTCTTATGTAAAACCTTACAGCGGAACGGGTTCACCATGCACACCGCACCCTCTCTCACAGCTTGAATCACCGGTGAATTAAGCCCTTCCCTGGTAACCAGCTCGTCGATCAGGACGCGTTTGTAAATCAGCGTGACGTGCTTTCCGCCAATCGTCAGCCTGCCGTTCGTGAACTCGGCATCGCGCGGATCGCCGATGAACGCGTCGATGCCCAAGGCCTTGAACTCGCGCTCGAAGAGCACGAACTCGCTGCGCGTGGGCACCTCTTTCCAATCCAGAATGGCGATCGTGGGCGCCTCGCGCACGCCACGCCAACTGTAGTAGGCGTTGAGCAACGAGTGCACGACCGACGGCGCGGCCGGCAGCGGCACCGCGATATGCGTGCGGCTGAACTCGTGCATGACCGGCAACGCCAGGAAAGCACCTGACAGGGCGTCATTGTAGGCCGCACCCGCCGGGGTCTCCGCGTTGTACTCCGTGAACTTGAGCCCGCCTTCCCCTTCAGCAAAAAACGCATCGAGGCGCGAGGTCGGACTGGCGACGCCGAAGCCCGGATCTGCGTGGATCAACTGCTCCTCCCACGCCGTCAGGCCGAACTGTGCGCGTAAGGCCGAGTTCGCCATCGCAGCCAAGCGGACCTTTTCGAAGGCGGAGCCCACCAAGGTGCAGGCACGGGCCAGATGCCGGTACTGGCCGAGGCTGAGGAAACGTGGACGCAGCACACTGCACAGCGCGCGCTCCCCAAAGAAGAGCCCGTCGTGTCGCAGCTGACGGTCCAGCACCTCCGCGCTCGCCTGCGCGATCCCGGGTTGCTGCAACACGTCGTGGTACCGCGCAATCGCCGATGTGGACATAAAACTGTGGTAAAATTTGTGACCAGCCAACAACCCAGCATGTACATCTCTCTCCTTACTCCCAACTCCCTACCCCTTACTTTGCTCCCCAATCGCTACCCCATGGGAGAGCACTCGCGGCTCCGTCGCCAGTTTGATCGCGAGGTCCGCCATATGCTCCACCACCCACTCGAAGTAGGTCGGCGTGAGCGAATGGATGTCCATGTCGGGGGCCGGGTTCATGAAGTCGATGGCGTACGGAATCCCGTCCTTCACCGCAAACTCGACCGTATTCATGTCGTAGCCGAGCGCCTTACAGAGCGTGAGTGAGTCCTGGACACAGCGCGCTTCGAGCTCTCGGCTCAAGTAGCCCGGATCGGGGATGTACCGGCGTTCGCCAGGGTCATACGGCATCGGGAGGACTTCCTCGCGTCCCAAGGCCATACAGCGCACGTAGGCGTCCCACTTGATGAACTCCTGCACCACCATCGTGAGCAAACCACTGTTGTTGTAGTGGTGAATCAGCTCCTCCATGGTGTCGCAGATGTACACATCGCGCCAGCCGCCACCGTGCGCGTCCTTGAGCACACACGGAAACCCGATGTACTCCGCGACCCCCTTCCAATCGAGCGGATAGGCCAGATTGCGCAACGACTCGGTGTGGGAAATGCCCGGGATATAAGCCCGATTGGGCAGCACCATCGTTTTCGGGTGCGCGACGCCGTGCTGGATGGCCACCGTGGCGTCGTAGAACTTGTCGTCGGCCGACCACATGAACGGGTTGTTGACGACCGTCGTCCCCATGCGCGTCGCATGCTTGAGGAAGGTGCGGTAGAACCCCACCTCATGCGAAATACGGTCGATGATCAGCGAGTACGGGACGTCC
>JBBQXC010000300.1:0-2869 GCA_038210005.1 Gemmatimonadales bacterium | reverse complement strand
GTACCAGGCACAAGGCGTGGACGAATACTGGATCGTGGATGCCGACACACGCTCGGTGGAACGGTGGCGTCCTGACGCAGTGGAGGGCGAACGGATCACGGGGACGCTCCTGTGGCAGCCGCGACCTGCGCATGCGGCGCTCACGATCGACCTGCCGGCGCTGTTCCGGGAAGTGCTCGGCGAATGACCTGAGCTGGCCGCCTCGCGGGGCTGGTGTCTCGCGTGCGTAGATTGTGCCATGCGTGACATCCGCGACCGATCCCTCCCGCCTGACCCGGATGCCTTCCGGGCGGCGCGACCCGCCCGTGGGCGAGTCATCATCATCGCCCCCACCCGGGCGGCCTGCGAGACCATCGAGCTCGCCTTCACGCTGAATCTCCAGACGTACCTGGAGACGAATCACGGCGCACGCCTCCGCGAGTTGGCGGCGAGCGGGCTCGGCTTCGGCATCGTGGCCGGCACCGGCACCGGCAAGACGCTGGCCGTCCGTCCGATCGCCGAGACGATTCTGGGTGAGGCGCTGTGCGTCGGAGTCATCAATCGCGAACGCGAGGCAACGCCGGACACGCCAAAGTGGAACGTGATCATCGTCACCACCGGCATCGCACGCCGCTGGTTCCAGGACGGTGACATCGACGCGCACGACACGGTGGTGGTGGACGAGATTCACCAGACGTCGGCCGAACTCGAGCTCTGCCTTGCACTCGGCAAGCGGGCGCGCGTCCGCTTCATCTGGCTCTCCGCCACCGTCGACCCGTCGTTCTACTCGCAATACCTCAGCAGTGGCGACGTGCTCGAGGTGTACAGCTTCGACGAGGCGAAGAAGGCGAAGGTGGAGGTGCTATCGCGCAGCCCGGCCGACTTCCTCGACGACAAGTTTTTGAAGAAGGTGATTGCCGACAGGCGTGGCGTGGCGATGTTTTTGCCCACCCGTGCCGGCACCGAAGATGCTGCGCGGCATGTGCAGGAGAGCTTTCCGAAGATCCACGCGCAGCACTATCACGGCGGTGAACCGATCCGCGTGATTCGGCAGTATCTGGACGAAGGGGGTGTGCCCAAGCCGTTCTTCCTGTCGATGACGGCGGCGGGTCAGAGCGCGATCACGGTGCAGGGGCTCGACACCGTGATCATCGACGACACCCGATTCACCAACATGGTGGACAAGGGACGGAACGTGCTGACGCGTGTGCACCTGGGCGCGAACGAACTGCTGCAGATGGCGGGACGCGTGCACGGCCGCGTGGCGGGCGGGCGGGTGTTCATTCTCTCCGATCGCCGCATTCCGTTCGAATCGCTGAAGCCCGAGCTGCCGGAGTTCCAGCTGGCCGGCGATAGCGAGCGCGTGGCGCTGACCTGTGCGGCGATCGGTGTGCGTGCCGACGATCTCGAACTGCCGGTGCCGCTGGACAAGATCGCGTACAAGCGGGCGGTGGCGCTGCTCGAAACGCGCAACATCGTCGCCAACGGACGCCTGACCGACTACGGCCGTCAGGTGGAGAAGCTGCCGGTGGAGCGGCCGTGGGCCGAGCTGCTGGTGAACAGCGACGATGATCTGGTGCCGTTCGTGGCGGTGATGAGCGGCGTCGAAAGCCTGCATCGCATGACGCGCGAAGATCGCAACCTGGACAGCATGCTGATCCCGGGCAGCGATCACCTGACCGCGTACAACGTGTATGCCGAGGCGTTCACGAAGTACGGGTACGTGGGCAATGTGTTCGGCCTGCCGCGTCAGCTCTTCCACGACGAGATCGCGGAATGGGCGGAGGTGAAGGGCGTGCTGGTGAAGTCGCTGGAGGATGCGGCGCTGGCGATGGCGAGCGTGTATCGCGCGCTGAACGCGCCGCTGCCCACGACGCTCCTGAAGGCCACCGAGGCGACGCGCACTCGGTTCAGCGATCTGATCGCGCAGGTGATGCCGTTCGACCTGGTGCTGGACGAGCAGACCGCGTGGGGCGAATCGGCGCGCGTGGGCAAGACGAGTGTGTGCGGGAGCTGGGGTGCAGTGGCTGGCACGCTGCGCTTCTTCGCCGATCGCATGGGGATTCCGCGCGCCTCGATCGAGGGGACGCAGCTCGCACCGGCGCTGATCCGGAAGTATGCGACGTATGGCGAAAGCACGATCGCGTACGACCCGCACAAGAAGCAGGGCGCGCTGGTCCGCACGCGGAAAGTGGCGTACGGAGGGTTCGAGCTGGAGCGCGAGACGGAGATCGTGAGCGACTTCACGGCGGAGAATGCGAGCCTCGCACGTGAGGTGTTGGCCGAGGCGTTTGCGACGGAGCGGATGCGGCATCCGGCGGTGGATCGCAATCGGCCGATGATCGCGGAGGCGCGCGAGGTCTGGCGGCGGAGTGGTGGCGCGACGCGCCGCGTGCTGCAGGCCGACGTGCTGGCGTGGTACCGCGAGCGGATCGAGAGCATCGACTCGGTGGTGGACCTGCGTCACCTGCCGCTGCGGATGTCGTGGGACGATTGGATCACGCCCGAGGAGCGCGCGCGGTACGACGACCTGCCGCACATGGTGGAGGTGCGCGACCGTCAGGTGCCGATCGAATACGATGTGGAGGAGCGCGACGACGGCAGCTATCTGGGTGTGGCGCGCCTGCGTCTGCCGGAGAAGATCGCGCGCACACTGGTGACGGAGGAATTGCCCCCATTCGACCGGCCGTATCGGTTCGTGGTGGTGCGCGGGCAGCGCGGGTCAGCGCGCGGGCGCACGCTCGAGGAGCTGCAGGACGCGCTGGACGCACCGTGGATGCCCGATGAACTGGCGTCGGTCGGCGACACGTATGGGCAGCGGAAGAGTGGGCGGGAGCGGTCGCGCGAGGAATACCAGCGAGGCAAGGAACGCCGCTCGGTGATCCCTCCC
>JBBQXC010000299.1:0-2869 GCA_038210005.1 Gemmatimonadales bacterium | reverse complement strand
GCGCGCGGCGTTGTCCGAAATCGAGCAGGTGCAGTTTCCCGAGCCGGTGGGCACGCTCGAGGCGTTCCACACGGCCGGCGGATTGTCGACGATGGCGTTTCGCTACGACGGCAAGATTCCCAACATGGAGTACAAGACGCTTCGCTATCCGGGACACGCCAGGATCATGGAAGCCATTCGCGATCTTGGGTTGCTCTCACTCGATCCGGTCGATGTGAAAGGACAATCGGTGGTGCCGCGCGATGTGTTTGTGAAGGTGGCCGGCGAGAAGCTGCGCAAGCCGGGTGGTCGCGATCTCGTGGCACTGCGTGTCGTGGTCGCGGGCAAAAAGGACGGCGAAGCGGCCGAACGGGCCTGGCAGCTCGTGGCCCGCTACGACGAGACGAACGGCTTGACGGCGATGATGCAGACGACGGGTTTCACGTTGTCGATCACGTCACAGTTACAGGCGACCGGCGTGATCCCGCCCGGTGTGCACACGCCCGATGAATGTGTGCCGGCCGACCGGTATTTGGCGATGCTGGCGGAGCGTGGGATCAAAGTGGAGACGATGGCGTAGGTCCGGCGCTCGCGACCCGCAGATCGTTGGCGAGGGTCGCGGAGGATTGCGGTAAGGTGAGGGCACCGCTAATCTTTGTTGATAGTGCGTTCGCATAACCAAAAACCTTTTTCGCCGAATTCCGTCTCGTGACTTCCGCTGTCTCTCCCATTCGTCGGTCTGAGTCAGGCGAGTCAACAGCTGCGCTGGCGCTCACTCCACAGCGATCGTTGGCCTGTCTGCTGGATTGGCAGCTGTGGTACTGGGGGCAAGACATCCAGCACGCGGCGGGCAACATGCTGTTGGCCTACGGTTTCGAGCGCGTTCGTGGACCCGCCGACGGTACTCAGCGCTCCAGCGCGTACGTGCTCACGGCCGACGGTCCGCGTGCAGCCTTGTGCCATGACCTCGACCGCATGATCGCCTGGGGGTTCGGAATCTCGGCCACTCATTCCGCATGCGCGCCGCAGCATGGCAGTCTTCTGCTGGTGCGTCACGAGCGCGCGCCTGGACTGAGCTTTTCCCCACTGCACGCACAGGCCGGCACGCGGACACTGCTGCCGCCGCGAGTGGTGCCGCGAAACGCGCAGGAATCGGGCTGCCTTTGCACCACACTGAGCGCGGTCGCGCGCTGCTGCGCCGACTACGAAGCGTGGGTGCGTGACCGCGTCGGGTTGAGCCATCGTATCGAGGCGCATCAGCGCCGACCGCGCGCCGTGCGCCGCAAGCATGTCCAGCCGTATTTCCTTGACGACGCTTGGCGGCGTCTCGCGGATCGCGTTGCTCGGGACGCTGCTTGCAACATCGCGGAGACCGGTGTGGTCACATGAGGCGTGCCATTTCGCCGCGCGCGATTGTCATGTGGATGATCATTGTCATGGTGGCGACCGGCTTGTCCGTGCGGCCCAAACCGCTCGAGACATCGGATCTGTACGCGAGTGTGGCGGTACTCGACGACCCTACGCAGCTCGGCGCGAACGTTGGTGCACCGGGAAGTGCGCCAGGGCGTGATCGAGCGGATGCGATTCTCGATGTACCACTGATGAGCGCACCAGCCGGCGCACCAGCCGGCGCACCGCCGCCGATCAACTGGCAGGTCCTCGGAACGCTCGATTATCGCAACGGACGCCTGAGCGATACGTTGCGCGTCCTCAACGGCAAGCGCATACGTGTCCCGGGCTTCATTGTGCCGCTCGACGACTTTCAGGATGTCGTGAAGGAATTCCTGCTGGTGCCGTACTTCGGTGCGTGCGTGCACACGCCTCCGCCACCCCCCAATCAAATCGTGTACGTACGAATGCGCGGCGGTCGGCAGAAAGTGTCGCTGTTCGAGCCGGTGTGGGTTGAGGGCGTATTAATGGTGAAACAGGTCCAAAGCATTTACGGTGCGGTCGGCTTTCAACTCGTGGCCGAGCGTATTTCTCCCTACCGCTAGTCAGAGAGCTCCATGATCAGACACAGGCGATCACTCACGCGTGCTGCGGTCGTCTCCCGCGCCCTGCTGACGATACTCGTGGCGCCGGTGTCGCTGCTGCACGGTCAGGCGAAGGGGCATGTGCATGGTGAGGCCACCCTTGATATCGGCATTCAGGGTCGTAACGGCACGCTCGAGTTTCGAGCGCCGGCCGAAGATCTCTACGGCTTCGAGCGCGAGCCGCGCACGGCCGCCGAGCGCGCGAAGCGCGATTCCGCGTTTGCGCTGCTTCGTACACAGCCGCTCACGATGGTTCGCTTCGATCCTGCGCTCGGCTGTGCGATGACCGCGATCACGGTAGGCGCGGTGGAGGAAAAGGGAGGCCACGGAGAAGTCCGGGCCCGCTACGCCCTGGCGTGCCGGGTCGCGCCAGCCGGCAAGCCGATTGCCTTTGGATTCTCCAAGGCATTTCGCGGGGTGCGCTCGGTGAAGGTGCAGTTGCTCTCCGACACCGCACAGGTTGGCCTCAAAGTGGTCGACGACAGGGGCACCTTGCGACCGTAGTGCCACCTGTGGTCGGTCCCACATCGGACGCGAGGCCAAACCGTGATCGGGGCCGGGCAAGCGTTCCTCTCGCGAAGCCCAGCCCGTAACTTCCGGCAATGCGGATTCTGCTTGCCGAAGACGATCGGCATCTCGTCACCTCCATCTCGCGCGGCCTGCGCGAGGCGGATCACGAGGTGGATGCGGTACTCACCGGAACGAAAGCGCTCGCACTCGCCAACGACACGGCGTACGACGCGATCATCCTGGATGTATTGTTGCCCGGGCTGAGTGGCCTTGAAGTGTGCCAGGCAATCCGCGCGCGTGCTGACGCAGTGCCGGTGCTCATGCTCACCGCGCTCGATGCGGTCGAG
>JBBQXC010000298.1:0-3005 GCA_038210005.1 Gemmatimonadales bacterium | reverse complement strand
CACGGTGACCGCCGTTCCCACGGACCCTCGAGGCGTACGAACGCGTCAGCGGGCACGCCGCCGCCCGCCAGTCGGTGCTCGCGCGGTCGGTGATCGCGTCGGATACTCGACCGACCCCAATCGAAATTCCTATCCTCTCGCCGAACTCATCCCGCAGCTCGGCCGCGTTTAAGTCGGTCGACCAATCGGAGGATGAGACATCACGCACTGCCAGAGAAGTTGGCGGATCGGTGTGTGGGAAATCCGACCCTTCGAAATGCTGGAGGGATTACCAGTCGCTTCGGCAGCTTCGCGAAGCAGAGGGGTTGAGCCACGAAGGCTTGGAAGTTGCAGCCGGGGCTTCAGTAGGCAGTGTTTGGATCAGCCGAGCACGGATAGCGCATCATCTCCGTTCAGGCGTTAAATAGTGGGCGTCGCGCGCTGGGCGTCGCTTTGCGCGAGGTCCGACGCGGCGCACAACCGGCGCTGCGTTTACATGACGCGCCAGTCCCGTCTGCTCGCTTCGAACCCTGCTATGCCTGCCGCAGCAACCGCCAAACATTCGCGCGACACCGGTCAGCACACAGTGTCGCCATCCTCACCAGCGCTTAGTTCACGCGGCGGCCACACCATCGCGCTCGCGATCTGCATTGGCGCCGCCCTGCTGTTGCTGTGGCCGCTGCTCACCGGGCAAATCCTGTTCGGCGGCGCGCGCTCCGACATGTTCATTGCGGGCTACTCGTTTCGTGGATTCGGGGCAGAGGCGTTCCTGAGCAGCGGCGCGATCCCGCAGTGGAACCCGTACCTTTTCGGCGGCATGCCGTATATCGGCGCGATGCATGGCGACATTTTCTATCCCACCGCGTGGCTGCGGTGGATCATGCCGGTCGACCTCGCGATCACGTGGGGCATGGTGCTGCACTTCGTGCTCGCCGGCTGGTTCACCTATCGGTTTTGCAGAGCGCTTGGACTTGGATGGGGCGCGGCCATCATCGCGGGCGTGGCGTACGAGCTCACCGGCATTGTCGCGTCGCAAATGAGTCCAGGACACGACGGCAAACTCTTTGTCTCCGCGCTGGCGCCGCTGGCGTTCCTGACATTGCTGCACGCGATTCGACATGCGCGGTCGTGGGCGTTCGGTGCGTTTGCCATCGAAGTCGCACTGATCGTGCTTGGCCACTATCACATGGCCTATTTCCTGTTGCTCGCGCTCGGCATCTGGGCACTGTACCTCGCCTTCTGGGACGACGAACGTCCACGCCGTGAGCCCGCATGGAAGCCGCTCGCGTGGTCAGCGGCCGCCGTCGTGGTGGGTGTCGGCATCACCGCGCTGCAAGTCCTGCCGTTCTTGTCGTACATCCCGTATTCGCCTCGCGCCGGTGGTGGGCCCGATCAGGGATGGGCTTTTGCCACGAGCTACGCACTGCCGCCGTCGGAGGTGTTCACGTTCCTGCTACCCGAGTTCAACGGCGTGCTCGAGCGATACTGGGGACGGAACCCGATCAAGTTTCACACGGAGTACGTTGGCTTCCTTCCCCTCGCGCTGGCGGCGCTCTCGTTCGGCGATACCAACCGTCGGCGACTGGTGTGGGCATTCGCACTTGGTGGTGCGCTGTTCCTGCTGCTGTCCTTTGGTGGACACACGATCTTCTATCGCCCGTTCTACGAGCTGTTGCCCGGGCTCAAGAAGATCCGCGCGATGGGCATGGTGTTCTATCTGGCGGCGTTCGCGATCAGCGTGCTCGCAGGGATTGGAGCGGAACGACTGCTGGCGGGCCGCGCGCGGGAGAAACCACTCCTCGGCGTCGTTGGCGCCACACTGCTGTTCGCGCTGCTCGGCGCGACGGGTGCGCTACAGGGGCTCGCCGAAGCCTTGGCAATTCCTGAACGCTTCTCGGCCGTCAGCGGCAATGCCGATGCACTGCGTGCGGGATCACTTCGGTTGCTGGTGTTTGTCGTCGTGGGCGGTGCGCTGCTTTGGGCGATCACGCGAGGCCGGACCAATCGGCGGTGGGGTACGGCCGCACTTGTCGTACTGCTTGCAACAGACCTGTGGAGTGTCAATCGTCGATTCTACACGTTCTCTCCGCGCGCTGACGTGCTGTTCGCCGACGACGCCGTCACGCGTCATCTCAAGGCCGTCACGCCGCCGTATCGCGTGCTTGATGCCGGCAACAGCTATGGCTACTCGATCCTCATGGCGTATCGCATCCCGGTGGCCACGGGGTATCACGGCTTTCAGCTACAGCGCTACAACGAACTGGTAGCTACGGCGCAGGGCTATCAGAACCTCTCCTCGCCGAGCCTGCTCGATCTGCTCGCGATCCGATACCTGATTCTCCCGCGGACGCAGGATGTGCCCGGATATCGGCAAGTCGTCGGTCCGACCAACACGGCTTTTGGCACGACCGCTGTGCTGTACGAGCGCGACACGATCCCCGCCTACGCGCGCGTGCTACCTGCGTCGTTCAAATCGGTGGACGCGGAGGCGGTCTCCACCCTTGTGGACCCGCGATTCCCCACGAAGAGTGTCGCGCTCGTTCCCGACACGGCGACCGTCTCCTCGCCAGCGGCCCAGCCTCCGTTCATTTCAGCGTCCACTACTGCGCAGGTGACCGAATGGCGCCCCGGTGCGATGACTGTCGCGCTGACGGGCGCTGAGTCGGCGCCGAGCCATCTGCTGATTTCGGAGAACTGGTTTCCCGACTGGCGCGCCGAGGTTGACGGTCAGCCCGCAGTGGTGCGCCGCATCAATCACACGATGCTGGGTGTTGACCTTCCAGCGGGCAGCCGCGAGGTGCGCCTGCGCTTCGAGTCGGCAGCGTATGCGAATGGGAAGCTCGTTAGCCTTGTCGCACTGCTGGTGGCGCTGGCGATGATTGTGGTACCAAGCGTTCCGAGACGAGCGACGCATGGCTGAATCGATGAATGGCTCTCGCGAGCACGCGTGCGTGCTTCGCGCATCTCCGCGCTCCAAGTCGGGAGATGCGACAGCGCTCCGAAGTAGTGCCGCGCGAATCAGGTCA
>JBBQXC010000297.1:0-3027 GCA_038210005.1 Gemmatimonadales bacterium | reverse complement strand
ACGGATCACCGCATAAATCGCATCACCGTCGCGCTCCGCATCTTCCAGACGACGCAGCGCGAGCATGCCGATGCCTTCGCCGAGCATCGTGCCGTCGGACTGATCGCTGAACGGGCGACAATCGCCGCTCACCGACAGCGCACCCGTCTGCGCGAAGCACATGTACATCAGAATGTCGTTCAGCGCATCCACGCCGCCGGTGATCACAAGATCGGAGTTGCCGAGCGCGAGATCGTTCACCGCCATCGCGATCGCCGCCAGCGATCCGGCGCACGCCGCGTCCACCACCGCGTTGGTACCGCCCAGGTCGAGCCGGTTCGTGATGCGCCCGGCCACCACGTTACCCAGCAAGCCGGGGAACGTGCTTTCCTGCCATGGCACGTAGCACCCGTCGATGACCTTGCTGATGCGCGCCACTTCGTCGTCATCCAGTCCGGCCTGACGCATGGCGTACTCCCACACCGGACGCTGCAGCCGCCCCGACATGTGCGCCACGAGTTCGGTGGCCGACGCCACACCCAGCACGACACTCATGCGCGAGCGATCCACCGACTCGTACTTGCCGCGCGTCGCTTCTTCGAGCACGCGCTTGGCGACCACCAATGCCAGCAGCTGCGCCGTGTCCGTAGACGGCATCGCGTTGGGCGGCATTCCAAATTCGATCGGCGAGAAATCCACCGACGGCATGAATCCACCCTTGGTGGCGTAGATCTTGTCGGCCGTGCCCGGTGTGGGATCGAAGTAGTCATCGCGCAACCAATGGGAGCGCGGCACCTCGGTCAGGCGGTCGCGGGATTCGATGATGTCGCGCCAGTACCCGTCCACCGTGGTCGAACCGGGGAAGAGCGCGCCGAGGCCAACGACGGCGATCGGATGCATGCGATGGCTGGTGGACAGCGCGTCTGTCTCTGCTGAGTGGGTCATGCGGGCTTGATCATGCTGGAGAAACTTGGTCGGATTCAGAGACTGAGACGGCGCGGACGGAAGCGCGACGCCGTTGCAGGAACGGGAACGCCAAATGCACGGAGCTGCTGACTGCGAGCGACCACGACGGCCCCTTCGAGCAGGTTGAGCGCGATCTGCACCACGGTGCGGTCGCCTGGTTCGGCGAGGAATGTCCCCGCCACCCAGGCATTGAAGGCGCCCATCGCCGGCCCGCACCAGATCTGATAATCGGCGCGGCGTGCCGGATCGCCTTCGATCGCCCATCGGCTGGACTTGCCAAGGTACCACCGGAACACGAGCGCCATCCGATGCTTCGCGTCGCTCTTGGCCAGTTCGACTTGACCGGGGTCGCGCATGGTCCAGAACGCTTCGGTCTCACGCCACACCACATCAAGCGTCGCGCCCATGACCTTGGTTTCCACTTTCGTGCGGATCTCGGGCGGCAGTGACTCGAGACTGTCGTAACTCCGATACACCTCGTAGAGACTATTGGCGCGCGCCGCGAACATGGTCCCGCGCTTGAGCACCTGCAGCTTGACGCCGAGTTCGAACATGTCGGCGGCCGCCGCCATGGCCACGTCGGCGATGCCAGCCTGGGCCAGCATGGCCTTGGCCGCGTCCGACAGACCGGCCTCCACGGCACTCTGGTTCACCGAGCCTGTGACTACATACGCCGCGCCGAGGGCGAACGCTGCCGCGACGGCGCTGGGCGTGCCCAGTCCGCCGGCCGCACCCACCCGAATTTCACGTGAGTAGCCGTGCTTCGCGCAGATCTCGTCCCGCAGGGCCAGGATCTGCGGCACCAAGGCGACCAACGTCTGATTGTCGGTGTGCCCACCGCTGTCGCCCTCCACCGTGATGTCCTCGGCCACCGGCAGCTGACGCGCCAGCTCCGCCTCCGCCGCCGTGATCTTCCCCGCCGCCACCAGCTGCTGCAGCATCTCTATCGGTGCCGGCTCCATGAACTGGGCCGCCACTTCGGCGCGGGAGATCTTGGCGAACACATGATGCCGGCGCACGATCTGCCCAGAGGCATCCACCGACAGGCCGGCTGCGGAGCAGCGCACCACCGACGGGGTGAGCGCCATGAACGCCGAGGCCGAGATGCGGGGCACGCCACGCCGAATGAGCAGGTCCGCCACGCGGTCCTCGAGTTCCGGCTCGGCGGGGGAATGAATCAGATTCACGCCCCAGCGCGGATCGTCCCCGAGCGCCTCGCTGATGGCGACGATGCCCGCTTCCACGCGCTCATAGCCCAGGCCACCGGCGCCAAAGAACCCGAGCATCCCCGCGTGCGCCATCGCGATCACCATGTCGGTGGTCGCGATCCCGTTGGCCATTTCGCCGGCCACGTACGGAAAGCGCACGCCATGCACTTCGTTGAAGCTCCGATCGCCGAGCCACTCCGGGTATGTGGCCGGCAGGGTGGCCAGCAGCGCGTAGTCTGTGAGGCCCAGCTCACGCTGGGGGAGCACCTCGCCGCCTACACAGAGGCCAAGCGCCGGCGTGGGCAGGCGCGGATCATACACCACATGCACCGGCTCCCGCACCTGACGCACCACGGCGGCGATCCCCTCTGCATCGAACACCGGCAGGACCGTCGTGGGACGGAACGCACCAACCGCACCAAAGCTCATGCTGAAAACCCGCAGACCGAATTCACGAGGAATACCGAAGGAAAATGACTCGAAGGATGCCGCAGGAGAGCGTCCCGACACCGCTGGGAAGTTCCACGGACACCAAAGCCCTCGGTGAACACGGAAAGCGCCGACTTTGCCACGTTGTCCACGCAATGGGAATCGGACTCTGAAAATTAACGGCCTACCCCTACCCCGCCAATGCTTCAGGCTGCCGCGAGGACGGGAGGGACTGCAGTTCCCGATCCGGGGCTCGCGTTCGTACAGATCCCGCGTCAGCCTCTCGGCGGTCGCACACCGCTGTTCACGCCGCCGTGTGATACTGGGCGCAGTGCCGACGCCACGAACTCCGCTCGGCTTCCACCACGATCCACCACGCTCTGCACCAGCGCCATCACCTCATGCGTTCGATCCGCCAACTGCGCCGCGTGCACCGTCGCGCGAA
>JBBQXC010000296.1:0-3060 GCA_038210005.1 Gemmatimonadales bacterium | reverse complement strand
AGACAACACATCAGGCGTCCGCACGCACCGGAGATCTGCTGCGGATTGAGCGACAGCTTCTGGTCCTTCGCCACGCCAAGGTTGACGGGGCGCAGATCGGGGAGCCACGATGCGGAGCAGTACTCGCGTCCGCAGCGTCCGACCCCCGAGAGTCGCTTCGCCTCGTCGCGTACGCCGATCTGCTTCAGCTCGATGCGTGTGCGGAACAGCGCCGCGAGATCGCGCACGAGGCCGCGAAAGTCGACCCGACGCTCGGCCGTGAAGAAAATCGTGAGCTTGCGCCGGTCCCACTGCCACTCGGCGTCCGTCAGCTTCATCACGAGATGGTTGGCCTTCACGCGCTCCATTGACTTGCGGCGCGTGTCCTCGTTCTCGGCCGTCAGCTCGCGGTCGAGCTGTTCGTCGGCTTTCGTGGCGAGGCGGAGCGCGGCGCGCGGCGGCGGGGTCGTCCCGCAACCATGGGCGCAGCCGTTGCAGCGGACTTCGGCCAGCTCGCCGGTGGAGTGCACACGACCAAAATCCTCACCACGGTCAACTTCGACGATCACCCCCGCCTTGAGTGGGGGTGCCGTCTCGCCTGTCCAGGTGAAGAACTCCTTGCGGTTGCCGCGGAACGCGACTTCGATGAGATGCGCCACGGCGTGAAAGCTACTCGGTGAACTGCCCCATGCGCAGGAACTTCTCACGTCGGCGACGCACGAGCTTATCCGGCTTCAGGCGACGCAGCTCTTCGAGGTTCCGCACGAGGCTCTCGCGAAGGTTGTTGGCGGTCGTGGTGTGATCCGAATGGGCGCCGCCGACCGGCTCGGGGACGATTTCGTCGATCACCCGTAGCTCGATGAGATCGGGGGCTGTGATGCGCAAGGCGGTGGCCGCCTTCTCTCGCATTTCGGGGCTCTTGCCGTCCTTCCAGAGAATCGCCGCGCAGCCTTCCACGGAGATCGTGGAGTACACGGAATTCTCCAGCATCAAGACGCGATCGGCGACGCCGAGTGCCAGCGCGCCGCCGGAGCCGCCTTCGCCGATCACGGTGGCCACGATCGGTACCTGCAGATTGCTCATCTCGAGCAGATTGCGGGCGATCGCTTCGCTCTGTCCGCGCTCTTCAGCGCCGAGGCCGGGCCAGGCGCCCGGCGTGTCGATGAAGGTGAGCACGGGCACCTGGAACTTCTCGGCGAGCTTCATGAGGCGCAACGCCTTCCGGTAGCCTTCGGGATGCGGCATGCCGAAGTTGCGGCGCAGATTTTCTTTCGTGTCGCGGCCGCGCTCGTGTCCGATCAGCATCACCGTCTCGCCTTCGAGACGCGCCCACCCCGCGAGGATGGCCGCGTCTTCGCGAAAGAGCCGATCGCCGTGCAGTTCGAGGAAGTCGGTGAACGCCAGCTTGATGTAGTCCGACGTGAAGGGACGGCGCGAGATGCGGGCCACCTGCACGCGTTGCAACGGCGTCAGCCTCTGGTAGATCTCGACGCGCAGTTCACTCAGCTTCTTCTGAAGCGGCTCCAACTCTTTCGCGACATCCAACGAACGGTCAGACGCGAGTCGTTTCAGCTCCTCGATCTGCTTTTCGAGATCCGCCAGAGGACGCTCGAACTCGAGAACCGGGGCAGCAGCCATGACAATCCTGGAAAAGGGACGCCGCGCTCGCTAGCTGCCGGCGCGCACGAGGCGCACACGATCAGCGCCAAGCAGCGCGCGAAGATCGGACAAAATGGCGGGCGACGCAGCTACCGTAAGCGACTTCGACCGGAAGCGAATGATGCGCCCGGTGCCGTCATCCCACCGCAGTTCGAGCGGAGCCGAGCCTTCATGGGCCTCGACACTCGCCCGCACGTCGTCCATCACGCCGGGAGCAAGATCGAGCTCCCGACTCAGGTCGATTGCAACCGCCAGGTCACCGTTGGCTCGCACTTCCGCGAAGCGCGTGACCGTGTCGACGATGAACGTGGCATTTTCGACGCCCTGATCCTTTCGCGAATAGCCACCCTTGAGCAGCAGCGGCACATCGGGCCGGACACGTTCGGCGATCACCGCCCACGCCTCCGGGAAGACCAGCACTTCGGAAGATCCGGAAAAATCCTCAACTGTCAACCGGGCGAACTCGGCGCCCGACCGTTTGGAAATCTGCTTCTTGATCGCCGTGATCACCACACCGATCGTCACCGCATCGCCCGTCCAGTTGCCCAACTGCGCCACCGTGCTGCTGGCGAAGAGTTCGCATTCTGTTCGGTACGGCTCGAGGGGATGACCGGAAATGTAGAAGCCCAGCAGCTCCTTCTCACGCGTGAGCCGCTCACTTTCACTCCAGACCGGAACCGATGGGAGCGGGGGCGGCGATCCGGCGTTGCTCGAGCTCGCCGACTCGTTGTCGTCACCGCCGAGTAGGTCGCCGAACAGCGACACCTGACCCTTGGCCGCTTCTTCCTGACGGAGCGACGCCTCGTTGATAGCATGGTCGAGCGCCGTCAGGAGCTGCGCCCGATGCCCGCCGAGTCCGTCGCAGGCACCCGCGGCGATCAGCGCTTCGAACACGCGCTTGTTGCACACACGCAGGTCGACGCGCGAACAGAGGTCGTACAGCGACGTGAACGGGCCGTCATGCCTGGCCGCGATCAGCGAGTCGATGGCACCGCGGCCCACGTTGCGGATCGCGCCCAATCCAAAGCGCACCCGCTTGTCGGCCACCACCGTGAAGCGCCACCCCGACTCGTTCACATCGGGCGCGAGCACTTCGATCTGCATTTCGCGCGCTTCGGCGATGTACTTGATGACTTCTTCAGTCTTCCCGATGTTCGACGACAGCAACGCGGCCATGAACTCGGCCGGGTAGTGCGCCTTGAGGAAGGCCGTGTGATACGCGACGACGGAGTAGGCGACGGAGTGGCTGTTGTGAACGATGATGTCGTTCGCCACGAAGTTGTGCGTGTCCGCAATCTCGAGATCGTACGTACGCTGCTCGCCTGCCGGCTCGATCGAGACAACCCGATCCCAAAGCACCTCGCTCGATCCGAGTCGCGCCAATGACGCGTCGTCGAAATACATGGCGAGGCGATTCACCAC
>JBBQXC010000295.1:0-3343 GCA_038210005.1 Gemmatimonadales bacterium | reverse complement strand
GAGGGCGTCGAGCTCACCGGTGCCCGCGAGATCGGCTCCCAAGCGAGCCGGTGCGTCGTCGTCGAGCCACCGTTCTACATCCAGCCCGATCGCACGTATGGGCCCCCGGGGCGCAGCGGCGGCCAGCGCATAGCCGGCCGTATGGGCAATGCTGCCCAGCGTACCGGTGGGCCAGAGCGGCTCGCGGAACTCGCCCATGCCGATGGCCGTGGGCGCGGCGTTGGGCACGCTGGCCCGTAGTGCTTGGTGGGCGCACCACCGCCCGGCCAGGAAGCTCGCTTGGCGACTGGCAACGGCCCCCGCGACGTGGCTGGGGAGTTGGGCAACGGACACGTCCCCGCCCAGCGCTTCGAGTGCCGCCAACGCCGCGTCGGCGTCGACAGGTAGCTGCACGCCGTACAGCGACACCCCGGCCGGCACGAGGCTGGCACTGAGCGCAAGACGCGAGACGGCCATCGGGTCAGCTCACGCCGAAGTCTGGGGAGGCCGTCATGCGGTCAACTTCCGACCAGCGTCGAAGGGCTCAGCGTCCGAGCAGTCAGGCCGACGCATCGGAGACGATCCGCACACCAAGTCCCGTGGACTCGTAGATCCGCTTGCCGTCCACCCAGAGCGAACCCGAGGCCACCACCAGCACACCATGCGTCTCGCGCCGCAGTTCGGTGATCTCCACGTCCACGACGACGACGTGATTGTCGGGGATGACTTGCCCGCGGTACTTCCAGCTCATCGGTACATCGACGGCCTGCGTTTCGAATCGTGGCGCGGTGAGGCCGGCGCCAAGATCGAGGTCAATAGCCAACGCCTGCACTGCTTGCAGTAATGCTTCGATGCCCAGCGATCCGGGCTGCACGGGATCCTGATAGAAGTGCGCCTTGAAAAACCACTGCGAGGCCGCGACGTCTTTTTCCGCGCGCAACCGGCCGAGTCCCGCCTTGCCGGCCAGCTCACCGTTGGTCCAACGACCCGTGATGCGATCGATCATCACCAACCGCTCGGTGGGCAGTCGAAGACTCGCGTTGAAGTAGTGCGTCGGCGAATCGCCCAGCTCCACACGCACGTCGCTCGAATCGATCAGGCGCGCGCGGTGCGCGGGAGTCATCGGCAATCCGGCCTGGTCCTTCATGGTGTCGGCGGGGAAAAATCCGAACACGGTTTTCAGTGTGTACACGGTGCGATCGCCAGCGCGCATGATCACGTCGAAGCTCATGATCACGATCGCATCGGCTTTCGACACTGACGTGAGCGTGGTGGACACACGCACGGTGCCGATGTCGGGCCCGATTTCCATGTGCTGCGTGCCGGTGCCATCGAGGTTGCGGAAGTAGAGGTTTTCTTCCGACGCGAGTGCGCCACCGACGTACGACGCGAGCCATCCACACGGCTGCAACGCGGTCTCCAGCAACACCGGGAACGGCATGGCCGGCGCGTTGTTGTTCGCGAAGTACCACTCCGAGGGCGGCACATCGTATTCAATCTCGGCCACACTTCCCACCTGCATGCCGCCGATGGGTCCCGACACATGCGCCACGCGCGACATGAAGTGGTACGGCGGCCCGGGAAGACGCGCCACGCGACGCGTACCATCGAAGCGTTTGTACATCGGACCAAACGCTGATGACGGCACACCCCACGCACAGGCGAGCAGCGATGCGTAGTCGAACGTGAACCCATCAACCACGGCGACCGGGCGCGGATCATGTGCGATGGCGACGGCGGTACGGCCAGCATCGAGCGGCCACGCGGGCACGAGACGCAGTCCCATGCGCTTGCAGTGGAACGCCTTGCGCCCGTCCACCGAGCCGAGAATGTCGGCGTAGAGCGTGGGCGTGTCACCGCCAACGATTTCTTCGACGAAAATTTCGTATACCACTTCGCGCGACACGGGCGTGGCTTGTCCGCGGCATCGCAGGCTGTAGTTCTGCTCGGGCACGGGCTCGAAGCGCGAGCCGTCGTGATCGAGCGTGAAGCCGAGTCCCGTCATGAAGATCTGCATCGCCTGCAGACCACCCTCGAGCATCAGGGTGCCGGGCATGCAGGGATCATTCTTGAAGTGTCCGTCGAAGAACCAGCGATCGGGGGTGAGGCCGAGCGTCGCGCGGAGATAACCGCGCTTCCACGGTCCGCCGGTGGGCTCGAAGTGCGTGACCTCGTCGAGCAACCGCATGCCGCCGCCCGCGATGGTGGGCGTGCGGGTGTGCGCGTCGGCGCGCTCGAAGCCGGGGCCGTAGCAATCTGTGAGACGTCCGTCGATCAATGCGCTAACATCGTCGGCGCTGAATGCGCGACGCGCGGAGAGTGTGAGCGGTGCATCGACGCGAACGTCGGGCTTGGGCGTGGCCGCTTCCGGCGACCACAACACACCGGCCGAGTTGGCGAGTTCTTCGTTGGTGAAGAAGCCGGCTTGTCCGCTGCGCACACTCATGCGCAGCTCGCCGTTCACCCAGCAGTTGTAGTGAAAGAAGAAGAGCCGCACACCCTGCTGTTCGGCGTGACCGTCAACCAGGATTTCGTAGTGCAGCGTGTCGCCGATGGTGGGCAGGGGGCCGTGACTCATGAGTTCACACCCGAGCAGGCGGTACACGCGCTCGCCCTGATTGTGGAAGTCGGCGCCGAGCCATGAGATGAGCATCAAGTCGGCCTGCCCCGATTCCACCATGACGCCGGCGGGCATGCGCCCTTCGTGCAGATAGAACGCGCCCTCGCGGACGTCGGTCTCGGTCCAGATGGTGCCGGTGCCCATGGTGCCGGCTTCTCCTTCGATGCCGAGCACGCGATCGGCGAGGAGCAGCGGCGGCTCGGGCATGCGCACTTGGCGCGCGTGCATGTCCTGCTGCGCGAAGAGCGGGCCGTAGATCGCGGAGATTGCGCCACCGGCGTGGACTTCGAGCGCGGCGCGATCGAACGTGGGGCCGGTGGGCGTGCGCGGCGGCGGCACTCGGCGCACGGGCGACGCTGTGGCGGGTGCGGGTGCGGGTGCGGGTGCGGGTGCTGCAGCCGGCGCTGGCATTGCGGCTGCGGCTGCGATGGTGCTTCCAATCACCGGGGAAGAAACCGACGCCGCGATCCGTGCGGCGTTTGGTGCACTCGCTGCGACGTGCGCGATCGGCGCGACGGGAGTGGTCGGTGGAACAGGAGCGGCGACCACTTCGTGGCTGCCACGCACTGCCTCAGCGCCCACCTGACCGGTAGCCCACTGCGCGAGCGGCGCGAGCATGATGTTGGTGAATCGTGACTGCACTTCAAACTGCTGGCGCAGAAACGCGGTGTGCAATTCGGCGAGTTGCGCGTGATGTCCGGCCAAGTTGTGTACGGCCGCAGTGAACGGCGTGACGTTGGCGGG
>JBBQXC010000294.1:0-3368 GCA_038210005.1 Gemmatimonadales bacterium | reverse complement strand
CGGGGTGGTGATCCGGCCTCGGATCACGCGGATGGAGCTGGTCGAGCGGTGGTACAGTACCCGGGACGAGACTCGAACTCGTATACCCCGAAGGGTGGGGGATTTTGAGTCCCCTGCGTCTACCGATTCCGCCACCCGGGCGGGATGACTGGGCCAAATGTAACCGACTCCGGCACGTACCGCTAATACGTTGCTACGTAAAGTCTTGCGGATTTCGAGTGCACCGAGACGACGCGCGCGTGGGTCGCAGGGCGGGGCGTCGAGGTCGGACACTGTGGCGTGATGTCGCCTCCAAGCCCCAAGGTAAAACGAAGGTTCTTCTGCCATTTCAGGCCGGTAAGCGGCGGGGGCGAAGGGGCGCACAGCGCAACGTTTCGGCTTCCCCTGCACCTCCCGAGATTCCTCGCGGCAGCGCGTGGCTGATTTTTCGCACGTGACCAGACGCCCCATGCTCCCCTTGCTGCGGACGCGAGTGACGCTGGCGGCCTCGCAGTGGTCTATCGCGCGTGCTGGCGGTATCTCTGGTAGAGCTTCCCCACCCCTCGCCCATGCGCCGCCTGCCGCTTCCAGCCCGCCACGCATATACAACCAACTCGGGCCGTGACTCCCGTCGTCCACCCGTGGCGGAGCCACGTCGGTGAGCGTCGTCGCCAGTGCCGCGAGCCTGACTCGCCTCCGCGAGGACTCGCAGTGGAAGCTGCTGAACGCCGATTCAGCGCCCTGTATCCTCGCAATCTTTGAGGCGATCTTCGAGCAGTCTGACACGGCACACCCCAGCACACGGTTCCACGAGGATGTGAAAGCGGCCCTGGAGGACTTGCAGCAACAGGGCGAGCCGATGACGCGGACGGCACGGGAGTATGTGAGCGCGTGGTTGTCTGCAGGGTGGCTCGTCCGCAGCTTCCCCGCGGGCGCGACTGAGGAGGAGTATGCCTTGGCTGCTTCGGCGCGGAGCGCCTTGCAATTTGTGACCGGTGCGCGGACGCCGCGCCGCACCGCAACCGCGAGTCGCCTCGCAACGGTGCTTCAGCAGGCGACGCAACTTTCCGATGAAACCGATAGCAATCAGGCCAGGCGCCTCGCGCGACTCATCGCCGAGCGCGACGAGATTGAGCGCGAGATCGCGAATGTGGAACGCCACGAGTTCCGCGTGCTCCCGGACGAGATGGCGCTCGACCGGGCGCGCACGCTGATCCAGATCGCCGAAGGCATCACTGCGGACTTTCACAACGTACGCGACGCCTTCGCGACGCTACACAGGACGATCCGACACGAGGCCATGCTGGCGGACAGCAATCGCGGTGCCGTCCTCGACCAGATCTTCGATGGCATCGACATCATGGCGACGACAGACGCGGGCCGCAGCTTTGACGCCTTCTGGGCGATCATCGGCCAGAGCGAGCAGCGCGACACGCTCACCGACGCTGTGTCCGCCATTTTGTCGCGGCCCTTCGCGGCGTTGCTCACCCGCGAGGAGCGGCGCTTCCTGGATGATCTCACCTACACCCTCCTCCACGAGAGTAGCCAGGTGCTCACGGCCCGTCAGGCGTTCACGGCCGGCCTCAGGCAGTTCGTAGAGAGTAAGGAATTCCGCGAGTCACGTCGCATGCAAGCGCTGCTCCGCGACGCGATGGGCGAAGCGGCGGCAATCGCGGACACCGTGCGGCTGAACGAACGCATCGCACACCAGCTGGTACTCACGTCGGCCGCCATCGGATCGGCCGCGCAATGGGCGCTGCACGATCCCGCCGACCACGGCACGCCGGACCCGATGCGTGTGGCCGATACCGATGCGTTCGATCTCGCAGCACTGGAGCGGTTGTTCGCACAGTCGGACATCGACTGGGCGCTGCTGCGGCGCACTGTCGCCGAACTCCTCGCGAGCGGTGCAACCTACTCGTTGCGCGAGATCCTCGAGGCGGCCCCTGCGACGCACGGACTGGCGTCCGTCGTGGGCTATCTCATGCTCGGGATGCAACACGCGCATGTCGTGACCGGCAGCAATCAAACGGTCTCGTGGATCACCGACGGCGTGCCTCGCCACGCCCGCGTTCCCATGGTGCTATTCTCTCCCGACACGCGTGAGGCACTGCTCAATGGCTGAGATGCTCGACGATTACGACGCGCCAGCCGACGACGACGCGGACACCGCAACACTGTCGCTCTCGACCTTTGATGGCGATACGGGCCAGTTGCCCATGCCGGCGCGCCGCGTCTTCGTGCGCCTCCTCCTCGGTCCGTCCATCGATGCGCAACGACAAACCCTGTTGTGGCCGGCGCTCGTGGAGCATGAAGCCGTGCTCCGGTCGCGGCTGCACGAGCTCTTCCTGGAATTGATCGTCGACCTCGATCAAGGTGTTGCATTTACCCGGCAGGTCTCCGACACCGAGGCCTCCTTCCCGATCCTGCTCCGGCGCAAGACGCTGACCTTCAGTGAAAGCCTGCTCGCCCTTTTCCTGCGCCAACGCCTCACGCAGGCCGACGTGACCGGCGAACGCGCCGCTGTCGACAAGGCGGACATGATTTCGCACCTCGCGCTCTTCCAAAAGGCGACCATCACCGATATCGTCGGCTTCACGAAGCAGGCGGACAACGCCATCGAGAAAATGAAAGCGAATGGACTCCTGCATGCGATCCGTGGCAGCGCAGATCGTTTCACCATTTCTGCAACCCTCCGCCTGCTCTTCGGACCAGAGCAGGTCCAGTCCATGACGGCGACGTACGCGGCGATGCGTGAGGGTGGTGCGCCTGCCCATCTCGCACCCGACGCCCCTTCCGACTCGTCGGGCTCATGACGATTGCCGTTGATCAGCTGGCCTTGGGCCTCGCGCCCACGGTCGCCGACGGCACGAGTGTCGCCCGGATCCCGGAGAGCGCAGCGCAGTATCGGCTCCGTCTGCTGCAGCTCTACCAATGGGGCACGTTCTCGTCCCTCGTGAAGATTGACGTGGCCGCCGAAGGCTTCTTGTTCACCGGGGACTCCGGGTCCGGTAAATCCACCCTGCTGGACGCGCACGCCATCATGTTGACGCCGCCCGGCAAAGTCGGGCTCAATGTGGCGGCAGAAGGTGGCGGCAGAGACCGGACGTTGGCGAGCTACATTCGCGGCGCGTGGGGGCAGGAAACCGCCGAGACGGGCGAGATCGTCACCAAGGTGCTTCGGGACAAGACGACGTGGTCCGCCCTGGCCGAGACGTACGAAACGACCGGGGGCAAGATCGTCACCTTGGTGCAATTGTTCTGGCTCCGGAATACCAGCCGGAAAGCGAGCGATGTTCAGCGTGAATACCTCGTGTTCGAGCGTGCGGTCGATCTCGCCGACTTCGAGGTCTTCGCGCTGGACGACTACAATCGTGGCAAGCTGAAAG
>JBBQXC010000293.1:0-3546 GCA_038210005.1 Gemmatimonadales bacterium | reverse complement strand
ATCGAGCCGGTCGCGAGCGTCGTCGTGACGCTGAGCCCACCCACGATCGTCGTGGGTGGAACGGCAACCGGGACGGCGGTTCTCAAGGACGCGTCGAACGTCGTACTCTCGGGACGCGTCGTCGTCTGGAGCTCATCCAATGCGAGCGTAGCGACAGTCGATCCGAGCACCGGCGTCGTTACAGGACGCGGAGTGGGGGTCGCGACCATTACAGCGACCAGTGAGGGTGTGACCGGTAGCGCAACCGTGACTGTAGTGCCCTAATCGGCGTGACAGCGTTCGCTCCGACGCTGCTCCAGGCTCCTGGACATGGAGTGACGCGAGGTCTCGCATCGCGCCGACGCGCTCGGCGGCCGCGTCGTCGAGCCGATGACGAACTACGCGACGCTCCGCCTGCGCCACGACGACGTGCAGGGCGCGCGCGACGCCTTCGCCGCCGAGGCGTTCGGAAGCCGTAGCGTGTTCGCGAACCTGCTCCGCAACACCCTGAGCACGAGCTTCCGGCTCAACGTCTACTTCACGCCGAACCTAACGCAGCAGAGGTACGCGCAGCCGTTCGTGCCGACAGAGCCATGTCGAGAGACGGCAGTCCATCCGTGGTGGTCCATCTGAATGAGCTGCCTAGAGCAAGCAGTCCTTTGATCGCCGGATCCTCCGAGGTTCGAATCGCCGCGGCAGCTCATGGCGTATCTCGGCTTCGTTCCCCGCGAGGATTTCGAGTAGGCCGCGAGATTGGCGCCCGCCCTCCGGAGAAACACATTCGCGGTGGCCTCAAGTTCCCTTGGCTGTTTCGCTTTCGCCTTCGTGCCCGTCGTCCCGTCGGTGTCGACGCGTTCACGAGGGACGTCCGCGCACGCTGCACGGCGTATTGCTATCTTCCCTCTCATGACCTCCTCCGAGACTCCGGTCACGCGCGCGTCATTGGACGACCTGTACGGCGAGGAGACCGCGAACTGGATGCGACTCACGCCGCAGCAACGGTGGGCAGAAACCATTCGTCTGGCGGCATGGTTCCGCGCGCTCGGAGGCACCAGTGATCCCGATCCAGATCCTTCGAGTCCTTTCTACGATCCAGCGGTTCGACGTCCCCGCCCTGTTGATGGGGGGACAGGCCTGCGTGTTGTACGGCGCGGCCGAATATAGTCGCGACCTCGATCTCGCCGTCCTCGCAACCGAAAGTGCGCTGCCCAAGTTGGCGGCAGCCATGCACGAACTCTCGGCAACGGTCATTGCCGTGCCGCCCTTCGAGATGCAATACCTGCAGCGCGGCCATGGGGTGCACTTCAGTGTCCCCGATGCGGACGCGCCGCCGCTCCGCGTGGACATCATGAGCCGGATGCGCGGTGTTGCTCCTTTCGAGACACTCTGGGATCGTCGCACCACAATCATCCTTCCCGACGACACGCGGTCGATCGACGTCGAGGTGGAGCTGATGGCGCTCGAGGATCTGGTGGCGGCCAAGAAGACGCAGCGCGACAAGGACTGGCCGATGTTGCGCCGCCTGGTCGACGCGTCGTATGACAGCGCGCGTGACTCCGCGGCGACGACAGAGCAGATCGAGTTCTGGCTCGCTGAACTGCGTTCACCGGAGTTCCTGCACGATGCCGTGACGCGCTTCCCGCATGAAGCGGCGCGATCCTCGCGCGACGCCGTGCGGATGGCGTTGGCCGGCGGAGACGTTGCACGTTCGCTATCGGCGGAGCAGGCGCACGAGATGGTGCAGGACCGTGTGTACTGGGAGCCATTGCGACGCGAATTGGAGGCGCTGCGGCATCGGGCGCGACGGAACGCGTAGCGTCGATACGCTCTGATCGCCGCGTTCCTCGCCCGCTTCGTCCAGCCCTGCGCGGAAAGGTCAGTCCCTACTGTGGCGCCCCCTCCCACACGCGCTAAGCTACTGCGACCTCAGCCGTGGGACTGAATGACGGACTCTGTTCTCGACCGCCTCACCCGCGATCCGGGAAGTCGGTAGGTTCGTCGAACACGAGGTTGGGGCCGGTGGCATGGCGACCATGTACATCGGCTGACCACGCGCTTGGACAGCTGCACGGCGGATGCAGAATCCTCTGCAGCATGTCGCCGCGCACGCTGATGGACGGCATAAGAAAGCCGCGCAAATCACCTATGCGGTTCAAGCTGCTGTCGCACGTGCACAATCGCCAGAATCTCAATGGCCTCGGTGCGCGTGCGATAGATGAGCCGATATGGCGGTTCAACGAATTGCCGAATCGTCGGATCGTCACTCGGGCACGGCCCGGCCCGACATCGGAAAGGACCGGGCCTGCTCCAGCGGCGTAACGAGGCGTTCGATCACGCGCTCAGCGTAGACCGGTGAGGCAAGACTGATATACTCGGCGATTGCCCCGAGCTGCTCGACTGCCTGCTCCGTCCAACGGAGCGGAGGAATCACGACAGCGTCAGGAGGCGCGGCGGATACGGGCGCGGACCCGCGCCATGGCTTCGTTCTGGCTGACTGTGCGACCGGCGTCGACATCCGCCAATCCCGCGTCGATCGCCTGCCGGACGTACACCTCGTACATCAGGTCATCCCAGCCGGCGTTCTCTGGAAGGCCGTCTACAAGGCGATGCGCCTCGGACTTGATGTTGCGCTCGTCGGACATGTTTGGAAACTGCAAGGAGATCGTGCGTCTCTGCAAGGGACACGTGCCCGTCACGTGCCAGCGTCCGGGTAGCGCCCGAGTAAACCCTCGAGCGAATCAAACAAACGCGAGCAATCCGTGGATCGTAAGGGCAGTGCCTTCCGTGGCGCCCCCCTTCCCCACGCGGTAAGCTTTTGCGACCTCAGCCGCAGGATTGAATGACGGACGCTGTGCTCGACCGCCTCACCCGCGTGCTGGGAAGCCGGTACGTCGTCGAACGCGAGCTTGGGGCCGGTGGCATGGCGACCGTGTATCTCGCGCGCGACGTCCGGCACTCACGAAAGGTCGCGCTCAAAGTCCTGCATCCCGAGTTGAGCGCCGTCATCGGCCCCGAGCGATTTCTCAAGGAGATTGAGCTCACCGCAAACCTCCAGCACCCTCACATCCTGCCGTTGTTCGACTCCGGCGACGCCGACGGGCAGCTGTTCTACGTCATGCCGTACGTCGATGGCGAGACGTTGCGCGGACGACTCGACCGCGAGACTCAGCTGCCGCTCCTCGATGCGTTGCGGCTGTCGGGCGAGGTCGCCGACGCGCTGCAGTACGCGCACGAGCGCGGCGTGATCCACCGCGACATCAAGCCCGAGAACATCCTCCTGCAGGGCGGCCACGCGCTGGTCGCCGATTTCGGCATCGCCCTGGCCGTGCAACAAGCCGGTGGCCAGCGGATGACCCAGACCGGACTCTCGTTAGGCACGCCGCAGTACATGGCCCCCGAGCAGGCCATGGGCGAGAAGTCGGTCGATGCGCGCGCCGACATCTACGCGCTCGGCGCCGTGACCTACGAGATGCTCTCCGGCGAGCCGCCGTTCACCGGGCCGAGCGCCCAGGCGATCATCGCGCGCGTCCTGACATCCGACGCGCCGGCGCTGATGACATTGCGAAA
>JBBQXC010000292.1:0-3586 GCA_038210005.1 Gemmatimonadales bacterium | reverse complement strand
CCGCCACAGCGCGCGCAGTGATACTCGGTGCGTGGCCAGACGAGTTTGAAGTCCCGCTTGGTTTCCACATGCCCGGCCATGTGCTGATAGAAACTCGGCCATCCCGTTCCGCTGTCGAACTTCGCGCTTGACGCGAACAGTGGCAGATAGCACGCTGCGCACACAAACGTGCCCTCCCGCTTCTCGTTGTCCAGAGGGCTGCTGCCCGCCCGCTCGGTCGCGTCGTTGAAGAGCACGTCGTACTCACCGTCGCTGAGTAGCGTCTTCCACTCCTCGTCCGGCTTGTTGAGCTTACGGACAGCCTCCTGTCCATTCTGCGGCGTGTCTTCGGCGTTTTTGGACATGTCGGCATCTCCGGAGCAGGCGTTGAGTGCGGCAAGGGCGGTGCTCGGAAAAAATGCGAGCGGCGCGGCGGTCAACAGAAAGTTGCGTCTACTTGTGCGAATCACAGTGAACTCCCAAGCTTTGAATACGTGTGCAGTGCGGTACGAGAACCACCAACCCTGTACCCCTCAGCCGCAGTAATGCACCAAAGGCGATGCGCCGGAACAGCGGCGCCTGGGCCGCGTGCAAGACAATCACGCCGAGCGATCATTTGACGACATTCCTTTCGGACGGATCAGACTGAATGGGGCACAAGACCGGCATCGCGTTGCTCATGCTGGCCGCGCTCATGGCGTTTGGATTTGCGCGCTCGGAGGCAAGTCTGCTCGCTCCGGCAACAATTGCAGCCTTGCTCATCACGGTTGTGCTCCCCGCAGTTGGCGGAGCAACATTGTTGTGGGGTGGCGGTCGTCGGCGTGCGGCGCGAATGCACATGCTTCGACAACGCACGATTGACGCGGAGATTTTACGATTGGCCGCACGTGAAGGCGGACGTCTCACCGCCGGCGACGTAGCGATTGCGTTCGCGCTCAGCCCGGAGGAAGCGAAGGAAACGCTCGACGCATTGATGACGCGCGACCTCGCCGATATTGCCGTGAGTGATGACGGCGTGTTGGTGTACCTGTTTCACGAAGCGGGGAAGCCGGGCAGCAAGGCGTCGGCGCGTGGAATTCTCGATGCGTGAGATCGTCTCGATCGCACCGTCGCGCGCGCTTGAGCCGCGTCTACCGTGCCCTGTGTGCCTCGTTGCGATGCAGAAGGTGCGACTGGCCGGCACGCAGCGTGCGCTCACACTTGATCATTGTCAGCGGTGTGGTGGTGTGTGGTTTGATCGTGGTGAAGCGCGAGCGCTGACGGCACACACACCCGCCGAGTTGTGGGCCATCATCGCGCGGCGCGCTGAACGCGTGAAGCCGCCGTGCCACTCATGTGGTGCACCTCTCGATCGAGATCGCGCAAAGTGTTTGGCGTGTACGCATGTAAACGACCTTGCGTGTCAGACGTGCGATGCACCCATGCTGCGACGCGAGCGCGAGGGGCTTATGCTCGATGTGTGTCAACGGTGTCGCGGCGTCTGGTTTGATCACCACGAACTCGCGACGATCTGGCGGCTCAACCTCGATCAGGCGATCGCACGTCGCTCGGTCGCGGGATCTCCGGCGCTCGACACGGGCGCTGACGTACTCAGCTACGCGCTGCTCTGGTCGCCGGAGCTCGTAGGTGAAGGCGCGGTTGGCCTGGCGCAGGCGGGCGCGGGCGCGATCGAAGTTGTGGGAGGCGCCGCTGACGGCGTGTTTGAATCAGTTATCGCGATCATCGAGTCGCTGTTTTAGTGGTGACGGGGTAAGCGCGACAGGTCGGAGAAGCCCGGCCCTCGCTGTACGTGATATTGGTGTTGCACCAATTCTCAGCGTTTAGTGTGCTCGACGTGCGGGCGCATCTTTTCCCAGCGTGCCTTTACGGCGGCGCGGATACTCGGAGAGCGGACGAGGGACACGTAGCGCTGCATTTCCGCGTCGTGCACGTTGCGCGACCGATCCAATTCTGGCAGGTGTGCGAAGCGCCGACCGCGTCGCGTCGAGAGATAGAGGACGTCGAACAGCGCCTTGGTGGGCGTCGCCAGATCGAAGTTGGCAAGCCGTCCTCCCGGGGCATATCCGGTGACAAGCGCCGGCTGGAGTTGATGAAACGAGAAGGTGCCGACCAAGGGCGTGAGCGTAGGACGCTGCGAGTCGACCACGATCTTCACGGTACGGGGGATTGGGTCGATCAGCCCGTGCAGGTTGAGTGCGGAGAGCAGAGACACATAGCCTGCGGTCGCGGGCCGCCCGCGTGAGCGCACCGACGCGCCCAACAGAAACGGCACGACCGCGTACGGCGAGAAGCTTGGAGGCTCGCGCCGAGCCCAGATGCCCCGGACGACGGGCGTGATGAGTCCACGCGCCGCGAGCATCGCAAGGGCGTGGTTGGCGGACGATGTGCTCACGTCTGCGAAGGTGGCCACGTCTCCTGTGGTGAAGACGGCGGCGCGGCTCATCTGCGGCAGCAGGAGCACGTCGGCGATCCGGGGACGCGGATCGACCGTGGCGGCGGTTGCGCGGGGGTGCTGGTCAGACATCTGGGACATCTCCGCCCGTGTGCGGGAGTCGGTCTGGCGCATGCTGGCGGTAGCGCGATCGACGTGGTGGGAGGCGACGCAGAAGGCGTGTTTGACGAGGTGTCGCGATCATCGAGTCGCTGTTTAACGAGTGACGCGATAAGAGTTTCGATCGCGTGACCGCCCCGATCTATGGCATCTGCACAATCACTGTGCCCCGTGACCGGCCGGCCTCCTGATACACAATGGCCGCTGGCAGCTCCGCAAAGGGGTACATACGATCAATGAGCGAGCGCAGCTTCCCCTCGGCCATCCAATTGCGGAGGACCACCGCGTCTGATTTCGTCTCGCTGGCCAGCAAGTTTGCGAACGTCCCCTTGAGTATGGGCCCAGCGATCATCGCCATAGCCAATCGCGTCAGGGGACCAAGAAATGCGTTTGCATTTGGTCCACCCACGATCACCACTACGCCGCGCGGCGACAGCACACCATCCAGTGCCCGGAGCGGATGATTGCCCACCATGTCGATGATGGCGTCGTACTTGTCGGCGCCTGTAGTGAAATTCTCCTGCGTGTAATCGATAGCGTGATCCGCACCGAGTGATTTCGCCAACGCCATGTTGCGCGTGCTGGCCACGCCCGTCACGTGGGCTCCGTACATCTTCGCGATCTGCACGGCGAACGTGCCCACACCGCCTGAGGCGTCGTTGATCAACACGCGTTGTCCGGCGCGCACCTGCGCTTTGTCTCGTATCGCTTGCAACGCGGTCATTGCAGCCACGCCAGCTGCGGCGGCGGCGTCAAACGACACGCTGTCCGGGATGTGCGCGATGGCCCCGCCTTCTCGTACGACGACATGGGTCGCGAAGGCGCCGGTGCGTTGTTCGGTAGGCGCACCAAGACCTGAGCTGAGGCGCATCACGTACGGCTCGCCGCGCAGGTAGTGCCAGTCCAGCGGATTCACTGACGCCGCGCGGACGCGCACGACCATGTCGCTGTCGGCAGGCGTTGGCGTGGCAATCCGTTCCGCCCGGATAACCTCGGGGCCTCCGTAGCAGGCGTAGGTGTAGGCACGCGCCGTCGAAGAGTCAGCAGCTGAAACGA
>JBBQXC010000291.1:0-3595 GCA_038210005.1 Gemmatimonadales bacterium | reverse complement strand
CGTCGACATTTTCTCGTCGACACCTGGTGACAAGTTCGAGCGACAGAGCGGTACGAGCATGGCGGCGCCGGTGGTTTCGGGTGTGGCGGCCTTGCTCATGGCCTACTATCCCGAACTTACCGCCGCCGATGTGCGCGAGATTCTGATCGCGACGGTGACGAAGCTTCCGGATCTGCAGGTGGTGCCGCCGGGCGGTACACCGAATGCGCGCGTGCCGTTCAATTCGCTCTCGGTCACGGGTGGAATTGTCAACGCGTATGAAGCGGTCAGGATGGCTGAAGCGAGACGGATCGCACGACGTCAGTGAGTGCACCGGGAAGGCTGCAGCGGCTGTTCGATCGCCTGCACGACTTCGCCGACCGCGGCTGGAGCGGGCTCGCGGTGTTTGCGTACGGCGTGCTGCAGAATCTGGTGGTGCCGGGACTGGCTGATGCGCTGTTTCTGCCGCTGTCATTAGCGCAGCCGCGACGAGCGTATCGTCTCGCCTTCGCGGCGCTCGCCGGTACGTTAGTGGGTGCAACGCTGTTGTTCTGGATTGGCGGGCACGCCCTCGACCCGCTCGTGGATTCCGTGGGGCGCTGGGTGGGTGTCACGCCGGCGGGGCTCGAGCGAGCGGAGTCGTTGCTGACGAAGTACGGATGGCTGTTGATCATTGGCAGCACGTTCTCGCCGCTGAGCACCAAGTTGCTCGCGGTGTCGTCGGCGGCGTTTGGATTGCCGTACGTGGTGTTCATCGCTGCGCTGGCGGCGGGCCGCGGAGTGCGAGTGTTGTTGTTCGCGTGGGCGATTCAGCGGTTCGGTGCGCGCGCGGTGCGTGAAGCGCTCGGGCTCACGGCCACGCCGGATCATGACGAGCCGGCAGCGACCACGGCCGAGCCATTGGCTGGAACAGTCAGTTCGATTGCACAAGAGCGCGTGCCGCCGCACAAAATTCCATCGCACGACTCGACATGAGCGACACCGTTTCGACGCATTATGAGCAACTCGGCGGCGACGCAGGGGCGCGTGCGCTCGTCGATCGATTCTACGACCTGATGGACACCGCGCCGGAAGCGACCGCAGTGCGCGCGCTGCACGCGAAGAATCTCAGGGTCTCGCGCGAAAAGCTTTATCTCTTCATGAGCGGCTGGCTCGGCGGGCCGCCGTTGTATGTGGAGGCGTATGGACATCCGCGACTGCGCATGCGGCATTTTCCGTTCGCCATTGGCGCGCGCGAGCGCGATGAGTGGTTGTGGTGCATGGAGTCGGCCATCGCCGGGCACGACATATCGGAGTCGCTTCGACAGTTGCTGCTCGTTCGATTACGAGACCTTGCCGACCACATGCGGAATCAGCCCTGATAAGCGGCGCGTGGAACCCGGGATCGTGACAAGTGTAGCGTCGCTGGTCGCGTTGTCCGACCACGCGTCACCCGCCGATTCACATGCGTTGTCAGCCGGAGAATCACCATGCGATCCTCGACGTTGCGGTTGTCCCTCGCGCTGTTGTGCCCCACCCTCGTTGGCGCCCAACAGGTATTGTCCGGCTCGGTGCGAGACTCGTGTGGTCTACCGCTTGCCGGTGCGGAAGTTTACATCAGCCAGCGAACGCAGCCCGTGCGAACCAACGTACACGGGCAGTTCCGGTTCGACAGCGTACATCGTGGCGACTACTGGCTGTACGCGCGCAAGCTGGGTCACACACCAGCGCGCCACACCATCACGGTCCGATACCGGACATCGCCGCGTGACGTTGATTTTGTGCTGCCGGCGCTTCCCGTGGCGCTCGAGGCGGTGGCGGTGACGGCGAAGAGCGGGTTTGGCACCGGCGTGGGGTCTGCGCCGTGGTTCAACAACGATGTGCGCGCCTGGGGCCGACTCATCACCCGCGATCGTATCGAAGCGTCCAAAGCGCCGCGCGTGAGCGCATTGTTGCGGCAGTACATCTTCAACTACCCGCTCGATATTCACGAGGCGGAGCGGTGGCTTTCGTCGCAGGAGTGGTGGCTTTCGTCGCAGGAGCGGGTGCAGGTCACGAACATGATGCGCAATCCGCCGGTGTGTGTACCCGCGATTTCAATCAATGGCGCCTATCCGCTGTATGCGTTCGACCCGGATGCGCTGCCGATCGAGGCGGTTGAAGCGGTGGAGTTTTTCCGCGCCGGTGTGGGCACGCCGCTCGCGCTGCAGTATCAGGCCCCGCGCGGATCGTGTGGGCTTGTCCGGCTGTGGCTCAAGTCGAATATCGGCCAGTAGTTGGTCGGCGGGGCTCCGCGGTTCAGCTCCGCGAAATCCCATCGAGTTCAGGAGTGCGACTTGCCCGGCGGCTGTAACGACAACACGAACACCGGTTCCGCAAGCCGCTCCGCATGCTCACGAATATCCTCGGGCCACTGCGCGATTCGCGTGAGGAACCGCTCCCGCTCATTGGCAAACAGCGCCCGCGTGGCCTCCTCGAAACCGATCTCGTTGCCCGCCAGATGCATGAGGAACCGGTAGGTTGCGTCCGTCGCGTCGCGTGACCGGTCCTTCTCGACACTGGCGGCTCTGGCGTGCTCCACGAGCCGACGCAGCGTGGCGGAGGCACCGCCAGGTTGCGAGGACAGCCAGCTCCAATGCCTGGGGAGCAGCGTGACTTCGCGTGGCACGACACCCAGTCTTGGGCGACCACGACGGCTTGACTCGGCGTCGGTTTTAACCTGAGTGTCGATATATATGCTCTTAACTGTATCTGGTGTGTCGTCTTCTTGCGCGATATTTCGATAGCGCTGCTCAACCTCATCTGGCGTCCCACGAAGATCCAGATCGATGGCGGCGCTAGTGTGCGCGTCGAGCACCAGCACAGAGATGTCGGCTTGCTGCCCGAGCCGATCACGCACGGCTCTCGCTACGGCGGAGACTGGTCCGATGGCGAGTTGACGCGATCCTTCGAAGGCAATCGCCGAAATTTGCTGCCCACTCATGAATCGCGTTCCTGTTTCTGGGTGAGCGCGATATTTATCCGGATACAATTAGTGTGTCAATATCACCCGGGTACATGACGGCGGGCTACTTCTTCCGTTTGGCGGCAGGTCGAGTGCCCGTTTTGGGTTTTGCCGTCCTGGGTGTGGCCGTCTTGGATTTGCCGGATTTCGATGCAGCTGCCTTCGGCCTGGCGGCGGCGTTAGCCGCGGTTTTCGACGCTGCCCGACTGTCGGGCTTCGTGCTCACCGAACGCGGCGCGCCCAGAGCGGCCGTGTAGTCGGCCAGATGATCGGCCACCGACACCCGACGAATCGCCTCGCCCAGCACCTCGAGCGGCACATCCTCGATGCGCTTGAAGCGAATACAGCTCTTGCCCATGTCGAGCCTTTTTCCGGCCTTCGCCCAGGCCTCGCGCAGCCACTCGGCTTCCGCGCCCACCATGTAGCTCGTCATGAGGTAGATCGACATGTACTGCTTTTGTGATGCCAGCGCCGCGTACGGTAACGGCTGCTTCGGGTCACAGTGGTAGCCTTGAGGGAAGACCCGGTGCGGCACGTAGTAGCCGATCATGCCGTACTGCATGCCTTCTTCCAGCTGCGGATCCATGTTGGCCAGAATCGTGGCGCGCACCGCGTCGAGCGCGGCGCGGCGGT
>JBBQXC010000290.1:0-3625 GCA_038210005.1 Gemmatimonadales bacterium | reverse complement strand
CGGTGTGCGGCGCATTCTGGCCGCATGCACCAGCACTCCCCGACCCCAGCCGGGCATTACGTATGGCCATGCCTTCCCAGGCGCGTACCGATTGGACGGTGGCTGAGCTGCAGCAGTTGCCCGACGATGGCAATCGCTACGAGATCATCGACGGAGTGCTCTACGTGACGCCGGCGCCACGTGCGCTGCACCAACTGGTGGTGGGTGAATTCTTCATGCTCATCAAGCCGTACGTAAAGGCGGTCGGGCTGGGTGTGCTGTTCGCACCGGCGGATGTCACCTTTGCCGATGACACGCTGGTGCAGCCGGACCTGTTCGCATTTCCGGCGCCGGCCAGGCTCGCCACGTTCAGCTACGCCGACATCACTCACGTGGAACTTGCGATCGAAGTCCTGTCGCCCACGACCGCGCGCGCCGACCGATCGATCAAGCGGCGTTTGTACCAGCGGGAGGGTGTGACGGAGTACTGGATCGTCGACGGGGGCACGCGATCGGTCGAACGCTGGCGTCCAGCGTCCGTCGAAGGCGAGCGCATCACGGGAAAACTCTCGTGGCAGCCGCGACCGGAACGCGAGGCGCATACCATCGACCTGCCGACGCTGTTCAGGGACGCGATGGGCGAGTGATGGCCGGCGGCCGCCGGCCGCTTCCCAAAGCGTGCAATACGCGTGCGTAGATTGCGGCATGCGTGAAATCCGCGACCAGTACCTCCCGCCGGACCCGGACGCCTTCCGGGCGGCGCGCCCGAAGCGTGGGCGCATCATCATCATTGCCCCGACGCGCGCGGCCTGCGAGACGATCGAGCTCGCGTTCACGTTGAACCTCCAGACCTACCTCGAGATTCACCACGGGGCGAGGCTGCGTGAACTCGCCGCGAGCGGCCGTGGTTTCGGCATCGTGGCTGGCACGGGGACCGGCAAGACGCTGGCCGTGCGGCCGATCGCCGAGACGATTCTCGGCGAGGAGCTGAAGGTCGGGGTCGTCAACCGCGAGCGCGAAGCGACGCCCGAGACGCCGCAGTGGAACGTGATCATCGTCACCACCGGCATCGCGCGTCGCTGGTTTCAGGACGGCGACATCGATGAGCACGACACCGTCGTCGTGGACGAGATCCACCAGACGTCGGCCGAGCTGGAGCTCTGCCTCGCACTCGGCAAGCGCGCACGGTGTCGCTACATCTGGCTGTCGGCCACCGTGGACCCGTCGTTCTATTCGCAGTACCTGAACAGCGGTGACGTGCTGGAGGTCTACAGCTTCGACGAGGCGAAGAAGGCGACGGTGGAAGTGCTGACGCGCAGCCCTGCCGAATTCCTCGACGACAAGTTTCTGAAGAAAGTCATCGCGGAGCGCCGCGGCGTCGCGATGTTCATGCCGACGCGCGCCGGCACCGAGGATGCGGCGCGGCATGTGCAGGAGTCGTATCCGAAGATCCATGCGCAGCACTATCACGGCGGCGAACCGATCCGCGTGATCAGGCCCTACCTGGAGGAAGGCGGCGTGGACAAGCCGTTCTTTCTGTCGATGACGGCGGCTGGGCAGAGCGCGATCACCGTGCAGGGTCTGGATACGGTGATCATCGATGACTCGCGCTTCACGAACATGGTGGACAAGGGGCGCAACGTGCTCACGCGCGTGCACCTCGGCGCGAACGAGCTGCTGCAGATGGCTGGACGCGTGCATGGTCGCGTGGCCGGCGGTCGCGTCTTCATCCTCTCGGATCGTCGCCTCGCATTCGAGACGCTGAAGCCGGTGCTGCCGGAGTTCCAGCTGGCCGGCGACAGTGAGCGCGTCGCGCTGACCTGCGCGGCGATTGGCGTGCGTGCGGATGATCTCGAGTTGCCGGTGCCGCTCGACAAGATCGCGTATCGCCGCGCAGTGACGCTGCTCGAGACGCGCAATATCGTCGCCAATGGCCGGCTCACCGATTACGGTCGCGCCGTCGAAAAGATGCCGGTGGAACGGGCATGGGCCGAGCTGCTGGTGAACAGCGATGACGACCTGGTGCCGTTCGTCGCGGTCATGAGCGGTGTGGAAAGCCTGCATCGCATGACGCGCGAGGATCGCAACCTGGACAGCATGCTGATCCCGGGCAGCGATCACCTGACGGCGTACAACGTGTATGCCGAGGCGTTCACCAAGTACGGATACGTGGGCGATGTGTTTGGCCTGCCGCGGCAGCTCTTCCACGACGAGATTGCGGAATGGGCGGAGGCGAAGGGCGTGTTGGTGAAGTCTCTGGAGGATGCGGCGCTGGCGATGGCGAGTGTGTATCGCGCGCTGAACGCTCCGCTGCCCACGACACTACTGAAGGCCACCGAGGCAACACGCGCGCGGTTCAGCGATCTGCTGGCGCAGGTGATGCCGTTCGGTCTGGTGATTGACGAACAGACGGCGTGGGGCGAATCGGCGCGGGTGGGGAAGACCAGCGTGTGCGGGAGCTGGGGGGCGGTGGCGGGAACGCTGCGCTTCTTCGCCGACCGCATGGGGATTCCGCGCGCGTCGATCGAGGGGACGCAGCTCACGCCGGCGCTGATCCGGAAGTACGCGACGTATGCCGAGAGCAGCATCGCGTACGACGCGCACAAGAAGCAGGGCGCGCTGGTCCGCACGCGCAAAGTGACGTACGGCGGGTTTGAGCTGGAGCGTGAGACGGAGATCGTCAGCGACTTCACGCCGGAGAATGCGAGCCTCGCGCGTGACGTGTTGGCCGAGGCGTTCGCGACGGAGCGTATGCGTCATCCGGCGGTAGACCGGAATCGTCCCATGATCGCCGAAGCGCGCGAGGTCTGGCGGCGGAGCGGTGGCACGACGCGCCGCGTGCTGCAGGCCGACGTGACGGCGTGGTATCGCGAGCGGATCGAGAGCGTGGAGTCGGTGATGGACCTGCGCCATCTGCCGCTGCGGATGTCGTGGGACGACTGGATCACGCCCGATGAGCGTGCGCGGTATGACGAGTTGCCGCACCTGGTGGAGGTCCGTGACCGTCAGGTGCCGATCGAGTACGACGTGGAGGAGCGCGATGACGGGAGCTATCTGGGTGTGGCGCGCCTGCGCCTGCCGGAAAAGATCGCGCGCACGCTGGTGACGGAGGAGCTGCCACCCTTCGACCGGCCCTATCGGTTCGTGGTGGTGCGCGGGCAGCGCGGGTCAGCGCGCGGTCGCACGCTCGAGGAGCTGCAGGACGCGCTGGACGCACCGTGGATGCCCGATGAACTGGCGTCGGTCGGCGACACCTATGGGCAGCGGAAGAGCGGGCGTGAACGGTCGCGCGAAGAGTATCAGCGGGGCAAGGAACGCCGCTCGGTGATCCCTCCCAAAAAGGGTGGCCGGAAGGGGCGCTGATCTTTCGTTCGCTGGCGAACTGCGAACTGCGAACTGCGAACTGCCTGACGCAAAGGGGCAAAGGGTACTGAAAGGCGCAAAGGACTGCATTGGGAACAGAACTGCTTCGTGGTTCCCACAGCCGTCCCTTTGCGCCTTTCTTTCGACTTTGCTCCTTTGCGTCAGGCGATTTCGGTGACGGTAGGACCGGTCGGTTCTAGGGTTTTTCGTTTCGTGTCGGCCAATGCTCCGTCTGGCAGCGCGCGACGAATTATAAGGTGCTCTCTTGTAACGGGTTAGGCGA
>JBBQXC010000289.1:0-3729 GCA_038210005.1 Gemmatimonadales bacterium | reverse complement strand
CCGCAACACGCTCACCGCCTCGGCCGGCCGATTCATCTTTCGCGCCAGTTCCCCGACCATGTATTCGCCGATCGTGCCTGGTGCGATACGGGCCTGCCGAACCACGGCGTCGTACGCCATGGGCAGGTTCCCGGCGAGGAGGCCTTGCACCATATCGAGTGTACTCTGCTCGAGCGGTCCGAGTCGAACGCGCTCAGCCGTGAGCGATGCCATCACGCGTTGCGCCGCATCGGCCTCGTTCAGGTTGAGGTGCATGATGGTCGCCGCGATACGCGGCATGGGATACGACGAATCGGCGGCGGCCGAGCGCTGAAACAATGACAGCGCGGCACGAGCATCGCCGTTCACGAACGTGGCGAGGCCGGCGACATAGTCGCGATACGCCTCGTACGTGGGCGGGGCGATGGCGCGCCGCAGATGCGTGACCGTATCGGTGAGCGGTGCGAGCGCCGCGACTACGCGCGTGCGCAGCCGGTCGATGCCCACCATGAGGCTGTCATCGGAAACGCTCACGCGCTCCACCGGACGGAGCAGTCGTCCGGTGTTTGTCTCGAGCAGCTGCGCCTGCAGGTGCACCGTGCGCCCTTCGCGATAAATCGCGCCGCGCACCACCATGCCCGCACCGACATCACGTGCCACGCGCTCCCAGCGATCGTCGACTGGAACTGCGGATTGTGGGGCGGCGTCGAGTGTGGCCTGCGTGGCGAGGAGGGCGGTGGCGGGCACCACCTCGATACCGTCCAGGCGGGAGAGTCCTTCCGTGATCCAGTCAGCGGCCATGATGCCGAGCGTGGATCGCGTGGAATCCGGCACCGATTCCGTGAGCGGCAGGACGGCGATGCGGTTCGCGACGAGCCCTGAAGCTGGCGCCGCTGGTCCGGATGTCGCCGATTCGGAGAATGACGACGGTCGGCGCATGACTAGTATGACGATCAACGCCATCGCCACTGCGGCCGCGCCGACGATCAACCACTGCGTGTTTCGCACCGGCAGCGCGATGGGTTGCGACGTGCTCGGCGGGACGTCGACGGGTGCGGGGCCGCTCGTTGCATCGATCACGTTCGGCGAGGCGATCGGCGCGGTAATGGGCGACGTGTTCGCTATGCTTCGCGCCCGAACTGCTACGACGACCGCCAGCGTCTCGGGAGCGGGATCCGCATCGAGCTCTGATCGAAGTCGCGCCGCAAACGTGTCGTGCTCGCGCAGGGCGCCGGACCGGTCGCCTGATCGATCCAGCACGGTCAGCAGTCGACGATGATGCGATTCACTGAACGGGTCGAGCGTCTGTGCCCGTCTGGCCAATTCGACGGCGCGTGGGAGATCACCGCGGCTGGCGTGCGCATCGGCGCTCCGGGCGGCGGCTCCGGCGGCTTGCCGAGCCAGCGTCTCCCGACGATTGGCGACCCATTGTTCGAAAGCCGGGGCGTCGTCGACGACCAGTCCGTCCAACAAGTTGCCTCGATACAACGCCAGCGCGTCGTCATCTCGCTGAGCCGAGAGCGCCCGCTGAAATGCCCACACGTCGCACGAGATGTGGGCCGGGTCGAGGCCGATGGCGTCATCGCCGCGGTTGAGGATGGCGTGTTCGCCCAACGCGCGGCGCAGAAACGTGAGCGCCTGCCGGAGGGCTGCTTTGGCCCGGGGCTCATCACTATCGTGCCAGAATAGCGCCAATAACGAATCACGCGAGACGAATTCGCCTTCTCCTTCGATTGCGAGATACGCCAGCAGGGCGGCGCGACGAGGCTGCGCCAATAGGGTGGCCAAACTCCCTCGAGTCGGCTCACTGACGTTGAGCGGACCCAGCGCGGCGATGCTGATCATCGATTTCCAGTCACAGGGCACGGAATGGCACGTCCGGGATGCTCAGGTCACGCTGGGGTCACAAGCGGATAGCGGCTGAGAGCTAAGAGCTAAGAGCTAAAAGCTAAGAGCTCAATATTGTAGCTCCTTTTCTCACTCCGGAGAACGTTTTGAAATCGAATTCTCACACCTCGCGTACTATGGTGAGAAGTGTCTCACTCGCGTCGGCATTGCTGATTTTGCTGGCCAATGTGCCGTTGACGGCGCTCGCTCAGAGCGCGCCGACGGCGGCGCCGCCAGCCGATCTCCTGCGACGAATCCGCGCCCTCGGCCTGCCCAGTTCGACCGATCGACTCACGGTTTACTTCAATCCCGGCCACGAGGTCAAGGCCGTTCGCCTTCGAACGTTGATCCAGGACGCACGGCAGTTCTTCGCCGACTCGCTCGGGATTTCGCCGGAACTGTCGATCGCGGTGCTCGAGCGGCCGACCTGGGAGCGTGTGATCACGGACCAGCCGTACGGTATCCCTGGTGTCGAGGGCAGGCCGCCGGTGGCGTTCCTGCCCGCCACCGATGACAACGTCGCGGCCAACGACGCCCTCTCGCTTGAAACGGGGATCTCGGATACGGCGCGGCGGTTGGTTACGGCATCCGGTCGCACGTGGACCGAAGCATCGAAGCGCTACGTCGACCTCGTGGGTCTCCACGAGCTGGGTCACGCCTTCGCCGACGCCTACGGCATCGACGTGCCGTCGAAATGGTTCAGCGAGTGGCTCGCGACCTACTTCTGCTACACGTACCTGCGTGCGGCACGCCCCGTGGACGCGAAGCTATGGGAAGGCATTCTGCAGGGGTATCGCGACGCGGCGCACCCCGACCACCGTACCCTCGAGGCGTTCGAGCGCTTGTACTTCGGTGTCGGCGCGCAAAACTATGTGTGGTATCAGGCCCACTTTCAGCAGCAAGTGCAGCGCGTGCACGACACACAGGGCGTGGAATTCCTGCGGCGTGTGAAGCAGGCGTTTCCCCGGGGAGCGACGCGTTCGGTTTCGCGCGACGAGCTGCTACAGCGTCTGGATGCGATCGAACCCGGCTTTAGCGCGTGGGCGGCCACGATGCGGTGAGGTGGCGAGCGCGTAGATGAGGCTGCAACGCCGAGAGATCAAAAGCTTGACGCGAAGCGGGCGAAGAACGCGAAGGGCGCGAAGAACCGCAACGGCTCTTTTTTGCCTTTTGCTGTTCTTCTGATGTTCTTCGCGTGACTTCGCGTGACTTCGCGTCCTTCGCGTCAAGCAGTTCTCTCGCCGCCCGCGTCGAGGGTATCGCAACGCCGAGAGATCAAAAGCTTGACGCAAAGAACAGCAACGGCTTTTCATTTCGCTGTTGCTGTTCTTCGCGTGCTCCAGCTGATACTTCGTGCGGTCTATCGGCCGAAGTTGATCCGCAGGGCGCGTGACACGTCGCCGACATGGGTCACGTGAAAGTCGAAGGTGCGGCCGTCGGTGAGTCTTCCACTTGCGGTGATGACCGTGAGGTGATCGCCGACGCGCGGCTTCAGCGTTTCGTTGAACGTGGTGGCGATTCCCCGCAGAGGGTTCATGGCGTTCAGGTCGCCGATGGTGACGACACCGTCGGCCATGGCGGTCTGGTAAACAGACCAGCGAACGAACCAGACCGGCACGGCATCACCGGTCGAGACGGCGAGTACCGGGAAGGTGCCGAGGGGTGCGTTGGCTTCGACGAAATAGAAACCCCTGATCAGGATTGGGGTGGCGAAGGCGCCGGGTCCTCCGGGGCCGGGGAAGTGGAAGAACGTCATCAAGTTGAAGTCGGCGGGAATCGCGCTCGGCGCCCGATAAAACGGAATCGCCAGCCATTCCCCGTTGTGGAAGAACTGTTTTTCGCCCGGAAATGCGCGGGCATAGG
>JBBQXC010000288.1:0-3740 GCA_038210005.1 Gemmatimonadales bacterium | reverse complement strand
CACCACCGCCGTCGCCACCGACGCCCTGCACCTGGTAACTGCGCGTGAGTGTGTCGGGATTGTATTGCAGCGCGATGGTGTGGCGCGCGGCGCCGGTGACCGCGTCGAGGATGACGAGGCCGGATTTGAGGAGACGGGGGGAGGAGCTATAGCCGCTCATTCTGAAGCACCGTCGAGGGGAATATTCGAACGAGGAGGACTACAGATCGAGCGATGCTTCGAGCGGGGTCTTCGCCTTATATCGGAAAGACTTGTATCCGATCTGATTGACGATGGCAGCACCATACTGCTCCGCGATGTCGAAGTACTGTTCCCGTGTCACCACGAGCGAGACCTTCATCTGCTTCGCGCGACGCGCGTTGGGCAGGAACTGCCGTTTTCGAACCTTGACCTCCACGTCGCGCAGCGTGACAACGGCGCCCTTGATCGAGCTCGAAACAGCGACGTTGATGATCGCCCCCGGGTATTGTCCCTTCGTGACGCCCGCAACCACTTCCCACCGACGCTTCGTCGGTTTGTACTGGGTGCCGACCGGTGTCGAGGATGATGCCACGTCGATCGTCGCGCCCCCCTCTCCGGCGCTACCGTGCTGGTCGGCGATGGTGTCGCTCCCGTACATCCGTTCCTTCATCTGTTTTGCCTCGTCCAGGAACGACGTGAGATTGGTAACATCTCTCGACTGTTTGAGCACCGGATCCAGCGCAGCTGCTTCCTTAAGGTCTCCCACATCGGCACGCTTCAGTTCCTCTTTGAGCTGCACGATGCGCTCGGGACTGAGCGGATCACCGCGGTTCACGCCGTACAGCTCACCGAGTCTGGTCCAAGCCGCCCACTTCTCCTCGCCGATCTCGTTTCGCAACTCGGCCAGCGCGTGCCGTTCGATCATGGCGCGATCACGCGGATAGCGGTCATTGTCGTTGCAGATTTCTTGCGAAAGAAACGACGTGGCGACCTTAGAGGTATCGATGTCAGCAAAGACGTCGTGCAACGGTGCGGGAAGGAACGCCTTGATCTGGTCGATGATGAACGACGCGAGCTTCTTCGGCAGCTTGGCGATGAACTCGATACCAGTCACCAACGGCGCAATCTCTTGCTTGAACCAGCAGCGGTCGACTAACCAGCTGGCGAAGCGCTCAATCACCGACTCCGCGAGAATCCAGAGACAACCCCAGCCGGGCGGCGACAGACACGCAAGGACCCGTGCACCCCAGCGCACTTTACTGACGATGCTGGAGACGGTGCTAAGCTTGTTGGCGACGCCAACGAGAGTGTCGATGTGCGAGGTATATGGGCCAATCGTACGCTCTACCAATGCCTCCACGGTCTCGACGGCCTTTCGCTCCAAGTCGTCCGCCAAATCCGAGATCTCCTTCAGTTTGGCATCGAATTCTTCGATCCTGTCCAGCGGAATCAGCGCCTTCAGCTTCTGCTCGACGCCCTGCTTAAGCGAAGTGACAAGATGCTGGGCTGTCCGCCGAACAATCGCGCTGCCGGCAACTGTGAGGACATCGAATGCGATTCGCAGGATCGTGCCAGAAAGTCCGCTGGAACGCGGTGCGCGCTTCTTCTCCAGCATGTCTCGGAAGCGCGCACGCACGGCGTAATAGGCGTTGGCCACCTTGACGAAGGCCCCGCCGAAAAAGTGGCGCAGCTTACCGAAGAATGCCGAACTCGCGCCTGTCCAGAACCGGATTTTCTTGACGGATCCGGCGGCGGCGTTCTCCTTGGCTGAAACGGGCGATACGTGGAACCCAGCGAGAGCGCTGGCCTGCCGATCCTGTACGATCAACGCCTGCAGTGCTGCTTCCTCGAAGTCGGGCGTTCGCTCGAGCTGTTTTTCGTCGCCGGACAGACGGCCGTGATCGGCTTCCCACTCCTGCTTCCGCGCCAGATCAAATGAATCCTTCACCGCGGTCGTGGTCGCGTCACGCGGCCTTGCCTGCACGAGTCGCGGCGCGTGCGACAATCTGGCGGGGCGGGTCGAAGGTCGAGCCGTCCTTGCCGTCTGTACCGGTGACACCAATAGCGGATTGACGATGCGCGTCGTGACCTCGGTTCCGAATCGGACGACGCTGGCGGGTAGGTCAGCCGCCGTCACTGCGGTCACCGGCGTCCAGATGTAGTTCCAAATGCCTCCGCCGCCAGGCGCGGGTCGCACAAACACCTTTCCCTGAACTGTCCGTCGTGGCTGAATGGGCTTTCCGTTGTGCATCAGGACAAGGCGCTTCGCATCCTGGCCCGTGCCGAGCGGCTCGGTCAGCGCCGTCGGAACGCCGATGTCGATCACTTTTGCCGTCAGGGGCTTCCATGCGGCATCGGTTTGCGCGTAACCGCCCTTTCCAACACTCATTGCGTTCACTTCGCGATGCGCCAGCCTGAATCCTTCGAGGTAGTCTCGTACCTGTTGCGGCCCCTTCAGCGCCTCGATCGTGCCGTGTGACGGCTTGAGATCGCCGACCTCGATTTCCGTTGGTGCGCTTTCGGCGTTGACCACGCTCTGCCGACGTTCGTCAGCGTTCGGTGCACGATTCGTTAGATGTGCGTACCGCTCGCCGTTGAACTTGAGGTCGCGACCGGACCCGAGTGATTTTGGAAGCTTTTCTCCAGCGAAGTAGACGCCGACCGTCTTGGACGCTCGGTATAGATCCGCGACCCCTTTCTTGTCGAATCCCACGCCTGTGCTTGTGATATCCACGCCCTTGCTGTCGGCGTTCGGCACCGGCGCTTCGGTAAAGATCTGATTGTGCTTTCCCAGCTGGGGCAGGATCAGCTGGTGGCTTTGAACGCCAACCTTCTTACCCTTGGCGACGTACTCCGCCGGTATCCAGTATGGGAGGAACCGCTGCACAACATTCGCTGAATGCGTTAGCTGCGGCTGGCCGTTATCGTTCGCGCGGAACGCCGGTTGGGTCTGTTGAACAACATGCGCCAACTCGTGCGCCAAAATGAACGAAGGTCGCGGGTGCAATCCATGCCCAAGCCAAATGTGGCTTCCGTACGTAAACGCGTACGAACTGACTGCGTCGTTGTAGTGCGATGCCGTGTGGCCGACGTGGATACGGACACCACTCAGATCGCGACCGAAGCTCCGCTCATAGAACGCCGCCACATCGGGAGGCAGTGGAGCGCCACCCCTCACCAAGTCGCCTTCGGTCGGAGGCAACGTGTCCGTGTTTGTTTGCGCCTTCCCGACGGCCGGAAGCGAGACGCGTCCCATGATGGACTCTGCGACCCGATCGGCTTCTTCCTCGAAGGAATCGCCAGGCCGATTGATCTTCAGCTTGGCTTGAATGCGCAGCGCACGCCGTGAAGACTCATCATCGCGATTCGCGATTCGGCTCGGACTCTCACACCCACACTTTCGCTGCACGCCCAGAATGCTCATTCGTGACAGCCGAATAGTTGGATCGGCGGTCGCGCGCGTCGGGGTTGCGTCCTCATCTACGGAAGCGGCAACGTTCGGAGCCTGCATTCTCGCCGAAAGCTTCGTGTGCTCGCACTCCGCGCACTCGCCCGTGAGCGAACGAGTAGGCGTGCCACACGCGCACTTCCGCTGCAACAGCAGCCCGCCGTGAGCGGCGCTACCGGTCTTCACAGTGTTCGTGGCGGAATGCGGTACTCGCGCGGCGTTACTCATCGCGTCACCTCCCCGCCGATCCCACGCGCGACACCTTCGCCCACGCCACCAGGCGCCGCGCCCTGCTCCATCGCGACACCACGCACCCGCAGCCGCGGCACAT
>JBBQXC010000287.1:0-3766 GCA_038210005.1 Gemmatimonadales bacterium | reverse complement strand
GGTCTGGAAGTTCTTCGTGCACTCTGTGACGACGGATCGAGCATGTATTCGCTCGATGGACTTAACGACAGCTTTTCAGATCGTTTGTTCCGGATCAACCCCGCGACAGGCGCCGGGACGGTGGTAGGCAATACGAACTTCAATTGGAACTTCAGTTCATGTGACTTCGATCGTCGGACAGGGGTGCTGTACGGTCTCACTGACAACCGCCTGTATACGATCAATAAGACAACGGGAGCCGCAACATTTGTCGCGAACGTCGGCGTCGGAAATCCCGATATCGCTCAGGCGGCCTCGCTCGCCATTGACGCAATTGGCAATGCGTTCATCTCCAGCTCCCGCCGAAACATTAATGAAAACTCCGGCATCTTCCGGCTGAACCTGAGTACGGGCGCGGTGGTCCTCGTCGGAAGAACGAGTTTCGCGGAGTGGTTCGACGACCTCAGCTTCGATTCGACGGGTGCGTTGTGGGGAGTCCGAAATACTGCTGGCGGCCTGTACACGGTGAGTACTTCGACAGGCGCTGCATCGCTCGTCGCGAATGCTGCTGGTCTGAAAGGCATCGCATTTCGGTGGTAACGCGTGTCCGCGTCTCACGCTCCGCTGCGCAAGTCATTCAGGTTCAGTGATTCATCAGCGACAGGGAGACACTTGACGGCACGATAGCCGTAGCTCGGACACGCGGGAGTAGGCCATCGCGTGTGACTCAATTCGAGAGTTGGCCCTTGTGGAGGCGAAAGTGGCTCTGGAACCTGGAACACGCTCTTCAGTCTCGTGCTTGAAGCGCACGCATCTGGAACGTGTTCACCGTACACCTCCACCCTCCAGCAGGTACGTGTCCAGCTGATGCAGTCATGTCGCCAGTGTAGCGAAGCACTCGTTCCAGGCTTCCTCTTCTGCTCCTTCTGTGGCGCAGAGGCGGCGCGACGCTGTGCAACGTGTACCGCCCTGGTCGACGCAAGAGCCAGCACGTGCCCATCATGTGGCAGCCAGATCACCCGAGCAACTGTGCCCAAAGTGAATTCCGGGACTCGGGACCCGTTGCTCTCACGTCTGCGCCTTGCCCTCGCCGACGAATTCACCGTCGTGCGGGAGATCGGTCGTGGAGGGCAGGCTCAGGTCTATCTCGCCAGGGATAACGCGCTCAAGCGATTCGTGGCAGTCAAGGTCCTCACGACGTTCAGTGCGGCGACCAATGAGGCGATTGACCGGTTTCAACGGGAAGCGCGCATCGTGGCTGCCTTTCAGCACGCACACATCGTCAAGCTATTCAGGATTCGACAGGTTTCGGGACTGCACCTGCTGATCATGCAGTTTCTCGGGGGGCGTCCGCTCTCCGAATTACTCGCCGCAGACGGAGCACTGCCACTGCCGGTCACGATGACCATTCTTCACCAGGTGGGGCGTGCGCTGGAGTACGCCCACGCGCGCCGGGTCGTACATCGTGACATCAAACCGGAGAACGTGCTCTTCGATGGCGAGGGAAACGCCGTCGTCACGGACTTCGGCATCGCGAAGCTGATGCAACAAGGTCCGCTTACTCGCGACACTATCGTGCTGGGCACGCCAACATACATGAGCCCCGAGCAGTGCCACGGCGAGCCGGTCTCGCCAGCCTCGGACCAATATGCACTCGGCATCATGACGTTTGAAATGCTCACAGGACAGCCGCCATTCCTCGGCTCAGACATTTCCGTGATGCAAGCGCATGTCGAAGGGCCAGTGCCGTCGTTGCGCGCCCGTTGGCCGGAGTGCCCGCCGTCTGTGGATCTGGCCATTCGGCGCATGCTGGCCAAGGAGCCGGCGGATCGATTCGCGTCGATCGCTGAAGCCATGGACGCGATGGGAGCCCATGAAGCGGTCGACACCGAGTCACGACGCGAGGAGCTCCGCCAATGGGTGCTCGCGAAAGAACGCAGCACCGGTCGAACCGTGACGCCGCCACTCGGAGTGCTGCCAGTCCCCGCCGCCGAGCCAGGAAGTCCGGCCTCATCAGCTTCATCCGATAGCATCCTCGCAGGCGAACCCTCAAGTCCGGGTGTGTCCTCTGTGCATTTGGGATCTCCCACTCCAAATGAGGTTCGGCCGAACAAATGGAGAGGCGTCGGGATCGGAGCCTGTGCGACGATTATGGTGGCGTTCATTGCACTTGCCGCAGACGTGATGGGCCCAAGACGTGCAAAGGTGATCAAAGGAAACCCTGGAGAAACGTCGAAGACTGATACACCGAAGACCGTCAGAAAGGGTGAACCCTGGCCTCAGCAGGACGGGAGCCCGAGCGACTCATACATTGTGCGGCGAATCGTCGGCTTGCCGAGAAACCTGCCGTACGATCTTGCTCCCGGATCGGAGCGAGAGGTGCCACTGCCTGAGGCGATCGCCGTGGATTCTGCGGGTAAGTCCGTAGCCGGCGCCAGAGTAGCCTTCTCCGTCGTGGATGCGAGAATCGCCCGCATCGGGAGCGGTGGTCGCCTGATTCTGGCCGACACCGGCACCACGTTGATTGTTGCCAGCGCGGGCACTGTGCGCCGCCAAATCGAACTGACCGTACTTCCAGCTGAGCCAAGCGCTCCTGAGACGGCCGACGTCAATACGGAGGCACGCTCGGCAATGCGTCAGGTCGAGACTTGGTTGCGCGAGGGAAATGTGAATCGCCTTCTGGATCATCTCGATCTCACTTCGCACGGCTCGGGTCGCGCACTTCTGGAGCCTCACGTTCGAGGGTCTACGCCGCTCAGTTCAACATGTTTCTTTACGGATGCGAACGACGAGCATCCAACCTTCTCCTGCACGCTCGAATTCTCAGGAAAGGGGCCAGAGACCATCAACTTCGAGTTCACCAGGGTCCCAACCGCTGGAGATCGTTGGTCAATTCAGGTCATTTCCGTCATTTAGTGGACTGTAAATGAAGTCGGGGTAGCACAAAGGTCGTCGCGTCGCCCGACCGGCAAGGCGGAAACCGCAGCAATACCGGCGGTCTTGAGAGGATTCCCAACGCCGCCGGGCGGGATACCGCGGCGGCCGGATGCACCCCTAACTTCGTTTCGAGTCCACCGGCCGGCCGGGGGGGCGACGGCATTGTAACGCCTCCGCAACGGACTGGTGCTCCGCGCTGACGCTTGACGCGGCATAAATGGCGAGAGATAGTTGTAATCTCATAGAAAAGCCATGGCGGCCCGACCGCTCGGCAGGCCGCGGCTTCAAGAGTCTTCTCTGGCTTCGGACGGTTCTGCATCGGAAGGAACGCGCCGTGCGGTCAATTGTTCAGGGCTGGTCCACTTGGTAGTTCTGCGATTCCACGGGCATTCATGACTGTTCATTCGATATCCCGCGCGGCCTGTGCGTTGTTGTTGCTCTGTGATCCATTTCTGCTGCACGCTCAGGGCACAAGTGGCGTCGTTCGGGGCACGGTTACTGAACTCGCGTCCGGGCGGCGCTTGGCTGGTGTCCGGATCCAGAGCGATGGCACTGAAGCAACGGCCGTCAGCGACGCGACAGGTACGTTCGATTTGTCCGGCGTGCCCGCTGGCAGTCGGACCGTCTCCCTTCGACTCGAAGGCTTTCGCGAACTGCGTCAGAGCGTCACCGTCGTCGCAGGTCGCACCACAAGCCTCAGCGTCACTTTGAGCAATATGCGCTCGACGGCAAGTCGCCATACAAAGCTCGCCGACTTGCAATCAATCGACATCAATATCCCGGAAACAAGCCTTACTCGGAAACCCTCAGACGAAGCCGAGTTTTCTGGGAGGCAGCCGCCTCGTCAATA
>JBBQXC010000286.1:0-3825 GCA_038210005.1 Gemmatimonadales bacterium | reverse complement strand
GGTGGGTCCGCTTTTGGGGTTGTGCGGTGATTTGTAACCTTAACCCTGCAAACCCCCACGGACGCTGGGGGGCGGTGGGTTTCTGGGGGCTGGAGGCTGGTTACCCGCGCGGGGTTCCTGCCTTCTGCCCCCTGAAACCCTCCTCCCCCCTGCTTCCTTCGGAGTTAGCAGTTTACAGTTTCCAATTCCCAGCACACCCCCTATCGCGTACCGACCCGCCTCTCTATCCACGCCATCGCCCGCGCGTCTTTACTCCTCGCCAGCGCCTGCACCGCCGTGCGCCGAAGTTCCTTGTCGGGTAGCGACTCGGCCATCTTGATCAACGCCGGGACCGCTTCGTCAGCGGGGCGCCGACTGATCGTATTGATCGCCGTGCGCCGGAGTTCGCGATCGCCGGGTTCATACGCGATCGAATCGAGGGTGGACGACACGCGATCGCCGACCACCTCACCGAGCCAGCTCACCGCGCTCGACTTCACATCCTGACTGCGGGAGTCGTCCTTGGCGATGCGCAGCAGCGTGGTGGCTGCGTTCACCGAGTCTGCCAGGGTGGCCGCGGACAATGCTCCACGCGCTGGCTTATCGGCGCCACGCTCCGCTTGCTGCAGCAGCCAGTTGCCGGCGGCTACCGCCGATACGGCGCCAAGGTCGGTGATCCCCGTATCGGCGCGCCAGCGGCCGCCGACGTACGTACGAATTTCCTTGGTGTCACCGCCTTCGCGTAGCACCACGACCCGAACCGGTCCCTGCTCGCATGTGTTCTCGACATCGTTGCCGCCGCTCCACATGCCGTTGAACTGCCCCGACCGTCCGCCGTCGCGCGAACGGTACCAGCTGTTGCCGTTGCCGCACACACCGGATCGCGCGGCGAACGTCATGCGCACCCGGCCATCACGCACCGCCTCGATGCGTGCGCCAAGTGATTGGGACCGAGCGCGTGTGACCGCGAGCGACGACGAGAGCATGAGTGTCGTCGCGAGCGCGACGCCCTTCGTCGTGGCGTTCATCGATCGATGATTTCCTGCAGCAGCGCCAGCGCCCGCGGATCCTTCGTGCGCGTGAGCATGCTTACCGCGGACTTGCGAAGTTCGAGATTCTTCTCGTTGCGCGCCACGTCGATCAGCTTCTCCACGCCGGCGTTCTCACGCAATGACGAGAGAGAGCTGAGCACCTGCCGACGGATCTCCACGTCCGGGCTCTTCTCGTAGATCGTGTTGAGCTGCGCGGCCGTCGTCTGCAGGGCGGCCGTCGCACTGCCGGCGGTCGACGACGCACCAGCGCCCGTGAGCATACCCGTCACCCGCGCGTTGGCCCACATCGAGTTACTACCGATCACCGAGACGGCCATGCGGCGGATATCCATCGACTCGCGTGGATTGGTCGCTACGGACACCAGGAACTCTCGCGATTCATCAGTGCGGCGTGACGCGATCTGCTGCAAGACGCGCTCTTTGAGCCGTGGTCGATCGGACTTTCCGTACATGTCCTTGAGAAACGCCAGTCCTTCGTCACTCGACTCAGCCAGTCCAGACGCGTACCACCGCAGCGCATCGCTGCGCAGCTCGTCCGGGGCATTCTCATCCAGCGCGATCTCGCGCAACGTGGTGGCGGCGCGGGGCTGCTTCGACCGCGACAGCGCATACACGGCGCGCTTGCGCAAATCGAGATCGTCGCCACGACGCGCCAGGTCGATCAGCATGCTGGTGGCTTCGTCGGTCGGTACGTTGGCCATCCAGAACACGGCCTGCTCACGCACCTCCTTGTCGGGGTCCGTCTTCGCCACATTCATCAGGATTTCGGCGGCCTCCGGTTGCTTGCGTGAGGCCACCAGCCACACGGCTGTGCGACGGAGCTGTTGCGTGCACGGTTCACGACGGGCCAGCACCTTCTTCAAGATCGGCATCGCTCGCTCGGCGTCCATCTGCGTGACGGCGTTGAGGGCATCGATGCGTTCATCATCGCTCTCACGAGGGCAGCCGTCGCGCGTCGTGCTCTCGGCGCGGCGCATGAGCGTGCTCGCCATGGCCTGATCGCCGCGGCGCGCCAGAACACCTTCCATGCGTGCCCTCAGCGCTGCGGCGTCGCCACCCGTGGCGGCCTTCGGGAACTTCTGCGCCTGCGTCTCGAGGGTAGCGAGTGCTTCGCCCAGATTCTGATCACCGCCGAGACGCTGCAACGCAAACGCCTGCCAGTAGTAGGCGTCGGGCGTGTACGCACTGTTCGGATAGCGGCGCCAGATTTGATTGTACATGTCGGCGGCCTTGCGATAGGCATCGCCGGAGAGCGCCTTGCGGGCTTCACGGTACAGCGAGTCGGCCGGATCGGCCTGGGCCCACGGCTCCGGCGCTTCGGTGCGATAGCCCCGCGACCCCGACACGGACCGCTCCGCGAAATTCATGACGCCGTCCACCGCGGCGAGGACGTTCATCTCGGTGAACCTCGCGAGCTCGGACAGCTCCGCGAACGGGGCGAGAGCGGCGACATTGGCGCGCATCGCGTCGCGATCAATACTCATCGCGATGCGCGCGGCATCGACGCCGGCGCGCGCAGCATCGACGCCGACGCGCGCGGCCTCAGCCCCGACGCGCGCGGCACGCGAGACTTCGCGCTCGACTTCGGCTCGCCACATCGGGTCGGCAAACACTCCCTCCATCGGCCACACTGACGGCGTAGGTGCCCGTGTCGGCCGGGGCGCTGGGGTGGGCGCCGGGGTGGCCGGGGTACGGGAAGGACGAGGCGGACGCGGTGGTTCCTGTGCGGTCAGTGCGCCGACGCCGATCGAAAGCGCCAGCGTCACGCGGACCACCGTCGTGCGGACAATGCGGGACATCAGTCTCCTCCGTAAGTAAAGCCGTTGATCGATTCCTCGACCGGACGCGACGCCGTGACGACGGCGCGCACCCGCAGGAGGAGATTGGTTTCGCGAATGGTTTCCTTCGGTGCGCGCTGCGTCTCCGGCGCGGATTCGCGCGCCTGGATGATCTGTACGAGCACGAGTTCCAGATCCTGCAGCAAGCGGCGCGTGCGTTCGTCACGCAGTTGCGGTTCATCGATCAGCAGACGCGTGGTACTGAGCAGATCACGCGCCCACGCCGACACATCGGCACCCGGCCCCATGGCTGGATCCTGATCGCGCACCGTGGTGAGCAGCGCTACCGTGCGGGCGAGATGCTCGCCCATCGCCACGCGTACCGGGTCGTTCGACGGCGCCAGCTCGGCGAGGGCATCGGGTCCGAGCCCGGATCCGTGGACAGCACGATCGTTCACGGCCTGCGCACTATCGGTTGCCGCGACCGTCGTCGGCGCGATCAACGCAGGCGCGGCGGGCACGACATAGCGACCGATCGCCACGCCACCAACAAGTACCGCGGCAATGGCTGCCACGCGCGTGAAGGAGAACGCGCGCTTCACGGTGCGTGATGCCGCGCCACGGTCACGGGTGATCCGCGCCCACATCATTTCGCGCGGAACCGCGACATCCGCGTCCAAGTCGTTCACCGCGTCGCGCGCCATCTCGAGCATCCACGGCTCGAGTGGTGCATCAGGCCCGTCTTCGCGACGGGCGTCGCGGCGGATGTCGTGTGATGGTGGTCGATCAGTCATGCCAACTCCTTGCCAAGCTGTCGGGGAGCGAAAGCGGCCAGCGCCACCCGGAGCTTTTCTCTGGCACGGAAGAGCTGCGACTTACTGGTGCCGACGGCGACACCGAGCGCTTTGCCGATCTCCTCGTGCGTGAACCCTTCCACGTCGTGCATCACGAACACGGCGCGTGTGCCGGCGGGCAGGGCCTCGATCGCGGCCTTCAGGCGAACCTTGAGATCCGGT
>JBBQXC010000285.1:0-3843 GCA_038210005.1 Gemmatimonadales bacterium | reverse complement strand
CGCATTGCCGCGATCTGTGTCGCGCACGGCGTCGAAGCACTTCTGTCCCGCGATCGCGACTTCTCGCTGTTCCCCGAACTGGATGTTCAGAATCCGTTTACCTAGCCAGTCCCGGCGGAGCGGCCACGAGTGACCTGACTGACACCGTCCACACACTCTCCGCCGCACTCGCCGACCGCTACACCGTCACGCGCGAACTTGGCGCCGGCGGTATGGCCACCGTCTCCCTCGCCCACGACATCAAGCACGACCGAGATGTCTCGATCAAGGTGCTGCACCCCGACTTGGGCGCAGCGCTGGGCGGCGAACGGTTTTAAAGCGAAATCCGCACTACCGCCCGCTTGCACCATCCGCACATCCTGGCGCTGCTCGACAGCGGCGACGCCGATGGCCTGCTGTACTACGTGATGCCGCTCGTGACCGGCGAGACGCTGCGCGCGCGATTGGAACGCGAACGTCAACTGCCCATCGCCGAGGCCGTGCGCATCGCGCGCGAAGTGGCGAGTGCGCTCGACTACGCGCATCGGCAGAACGTGATACATCGCGACATCAAGCCGGAGAACATCCTGCTACATGATGGCCAGGCGATCGTGGCCGATTTTGGCATCGCCCTCGCCGTGCAACAGGCCGGCGGCCAGCGCATGACGCAAACGGGCCTGAGTCTCGGCACGCCGCAGTACATGAGTCCCGAGCAGGCGATGGGGGAACGCACCATCGACGCGCGCAGTGATGTGTATGCGCTGGGTGCGGTGCCGTACGAGATGCCGGCGGGCGATGCGCCGTTCACCGGCAGCAGTGTACAGGCGATCGTGGCGAAAGTGCTCAACAGCGAGCCCGAACCGCTTACGATGTTGCGCAAGACGATCTCGCCGCACATCGAGCAGGCCGTGCTCACCGCCTTGGCCAAGTTGCCGGCCGACCGGTTTGCCAGCGCCGCCGAATTTGCCACGGCGCTTGCGACGAACAGCGGCGCCACCTACGCCGGCCCGAGCGCGATGGCGCCGCGTGTGCACGCGCCATCGCGGCGCGCGCACCGCCTCACCGTCGTAGCGCTCGTCGTGACGACCGTCGTGTCGTCTGGCGTCGCGCTCTGGGGATGGCGCAAGCCGGCGCCGCCACTGGTCGTGTCGCGCGACCGCATCGTGCTCAGCGACAGTATCGCGACCAGCGCGCTTGGCACGATCGGACGAACCTTGGACATTGCGCCGGATGGCTCGGCGATCGTGTTCACGCACGGGCAGGGCGACGCGGCGCAGCTCTACCTCAAGCGCCGCGATGAGGTCAGCGCCACGCCGATTCCGGGCACCAGTTGGCAACCAACCGCGCCCACCTTCTCGCCGGACGGACAGTGGCTGGCGTTCGTCGGCGGACGGGAAGGGAAGCTGTTCAAGGTCCCGCGTACCAGCGGGTCGGCGACAGCGCTGGCGGACTCCGTCCGAGCGTCGAATACCAGCGTTGCTTGGCTGGACGACGGGATCGTGCTGTACATCCATCGAGACAACGGGCTCCGCGCCGTGTCGCAGGACGGCGGTCCCTCGCGGACCATTCTCGCGGCGGATACCGCTGGTGCCCTCGTGCGCAACGTATCGGCGCTCCCGGCCGGAACCTCGGCCCTGTTCATGATGTGCGAAGCTGGCTGTAGTGGCTCGGCCAGGCTCGCGGTGAATCTTCGCGCGCGCACGACCAAGCGGCCCGCCGAGGACGCACTGGATGCGTGGTGGCTGCCTGGTGGCGTGGTGGCCTATGTCGCGCGCCACAGAAAGGTGTATGCCGCGCCCTTTGATGTCAGAACTCTGACCTTTACGCGGGCGCCGGTGGCGGTGCTGCAGCGTGCGGCCAGGCGTCGTGTTTCGCAAACGGTCAGATGGCACGAGTGTGGTGGACATCCTGCTGCGCATCGCGCGCGGCCTCAGCGAGGTGGTGCCCACCCCCGATAGCACGCGCTTCCTGCTCCGCCTGACCGCGCCTGGATCGAGGGACATCGTGCAAGGGCAGCGCGGCCGCGGCACGGCGACGCCGCTCCTGGCGTCGCCAACCTTTCAGGAAATCTCACCGGCCTTGTCGCCGGACGGGAAGTGGCTCGCGTATGCGTCCAATGAATCCGGGCGCAACGAGGTGTACGTCCGTCCCTACCCGACGTGAACAGTGGGCGGTGGCAGGTGTCGCAGGCGGGCAGGCTGACACCACTGTGGTCGCGAAACGGACGCGAACCGGTCTACGAGAACGGCGCCAAGATGCTCATCAGCGCGGCAGTGTTGCCCGGCGCGACGTTCACGCTCGGGGCACAGGTGTCGTTGTTCAGCACCAGCGGCTTTGCGTCGAACCCATCTCGCTCTCCTACGACGTCTCGCCCGATGGGCAGCGGTTCCTGTTCTTGCGCGAGCCGGCGACGCCGGCGATGGAGCGGTCGACGGAACTGGTGCAGATCACGAACTGGGGGGCCGAGGTGCAGGCGAAGCTCGCGGGGACTCGGTAAATTTCTGTGATGTCGACCGCTCGCCGCAACATGACCGTTCGCGTGGTGCCGCTCCGTAGTCCGGAAGCAGGTGACAGCCGTGTTGCTGGCACACCGTCGGAGCGCGTCGCCTTGGTTGGTGTGCTGAGCGCCGATCTCTGGACTCGCACGCAACGGCCGTTGCCGATATACGAACGTACCGCGATGCCGGTGCGTGTGGTGACGCGTCAGGCGAACCGCCGGTAGCCGGGCGTGGTCGAGGACTTCGGGGATCTGCTTGCCCAGCTGCGCCGCGCCGACGCGCGTTTCCTCGGGTAGGCGCGCATGCGCTGGCGGTCCATGGCGTGCCGCGAGCGACAGTCGACCTCGACGTGTGGATCGACGCATCACCGGAGAATGCCGCGCGCGTCTGGGCGGCGTTGGCGGCGTTCGGCGCACCGCTGGACGCCCTCGAGATCTGCGAAACCGATCTCACACGCCCCGATACCGTCGCCCAGTTCGGACTCCCCCCGTGGCGCATTGATATCCTCACCGGGATCAGCGGCGTGACCTTCGACGAAGCGTGGCCTGAGCGGGTCGAGGCCTACCTCGAGGACGTGCTGATCCCCTTCATCGGCCACGCGGCATTTGTCCGCAACAAGCGGGCGAGTGGCCGCCTCAAGGATCTTGCCGATATCGAGGCCTCGGCGGTGAGTGAGGCTGGCCACGCCCCAGCGCGACTCTCCGCCGCGTTAGCCGACCGCTACACCGTCACGCGCGAACTTGGGCAGGGCGGCATGGCCACCGTGTACCTCGCGCATGACATCAAGCACGAGCGCGATGTCGCGATCAAAGTGCTGCACCCCGACTTGGGCGCGGCGCTCGGCGGCGAACGCTTCCTCTCCGAAATCCGTACGACGGCGCGCCTGCAGCATCCGCACATCTTGCCGCTGCTCGACAGCGGCGAGGCCGACGGCCTGCTGTACTACGTGATGCCGCTCGTCACGGGCAAAACGTTGCGCGCGCGGTTGGAGCGCGAGAAGCAGCTGCCGATCGATGACGCCATACTCATCGCGCGTGGAGTCGCTGACGCTCTGGGCTACGCGCACGGCTTGGGCGTGATCCACCGCGACATCGAGCCCGAGAACATTCTGCTGCAGAACGGCCACGCGCTGGTGGCCATGAGGGGCGCTGGTTTCCGTTGGAACCGGCCCGTGCGGGTGCCGTGCCGACCATCGACGTGCTCTTCGCCGGTCTCGGCGTCGAGTTGGTGTGGTAACGTGGTCGCGCCCTGCACGAGGCAGTACAATTCATTTATGGTCGTCGCCCATTTTCCCGGAGCAGAGCTGATTGAAGCGGGCCTTGCCGATCTCACGGCAGGGTTGGTGACGATCGAGTCCTTGCTGGTC
>JBBQXC010000284.1:0-3923 GCA_038210005.1 Gemmatimonadales bacterium | reverse complement strand
GGAGCGGATGGCTGGAACAAAGATCGAGTCGATATACGCCGGCATCGCAGGCGAGCATGTGCGCGCGATGACGAGCAAGGGAATCGTCGCCGTGAACGGCGACGAGATCTCGCGCGCCGACGTGGACCGGGCGAACGAGGTGGCTCGAGCGCAGGCGATTCCGCAGGACCGCGAGCTTCTCCACGCGATCCCGCAGGAGTACACGGTGGACCGGAACGTCGGCATTCGCGACCCGATCGGCATGATCGGCATGCGGCTCGAGACCGAGATGTATCTCGTCACCATCGGCAGCTCGCCGGCCATGAACCTGCGCAAGAGCGTCGAGCGCGCCGGCTACAAGGTTCGGGAGCTGGTGCTCGAGCCGCTGGCGAGCGCGCTGGCCGTGCTCACCGAAGAAGAAAAGGAACTCGGCGTCATCCTGGTGGAACTCGGTGCCGGCACCACCGATCTGGCCGTGTTTCACGAGGGCAAGATCCGGCATCTCGGCACGATTCCCTACGGCGGCAACGCCGTCACCAGCGATCTCGTGCAAGGACTCGGCATCACCAACAACGACGCCGAACAGCTCAAGGAAGCGTACGGCTGCGCGTACGAGCCGATGGTCGACCCCGAGCAAGTGATCGCCATGCCCGCGTCGGCGTCACACGGTGAGCGACACATCTCCCGCGAGCTGATGACGCACATCATCCATCAGCGCATGGATGAGATTTTCGACAAGGTGCAGCGCGAAGTGCAGACCGCGGGATTTGCCGGCCGCCTGAACGCCGGCATCGTGCTCACCGGCGGTGGCGCCGCGCTCGAAGGCGTGAGCGAGCTTGCCGCCGACGTATTCGGACTTGGCGTACGCGTGGGTGTGCCGGGCGACACGGTCGGCGGGCTCGTGGAACAGATCGCCGAGCCGCGTTTCGCTACAGCGGTCGGACTGGCGCTGTACGGCGCCCATCGCGTGGCGCTCGGCGGCGTGATCGCGCGCCGTCCATCGCTCACCGGTGCCGGTGTCGACAAGCTAGCCACGCGCGTGAAGACGTGGCTCCAGGATTGGTTCTGACGTGACGGCGAAGTAAGGAGTATGAGGTCGGGGTACGGGGACGGGGTCTCCGTACCCCGTACTCCGTACTCCGCCCTTGCCACTCCGTACTCCGTACTCCCCACTCCCTACTGCTTCGGAGTTCCTATGTTCGCCGTCAGTCGCTCGCTTTCCCGCAACGTGCGCCATGCGCTGCTGCTCGGCGTGACGCCGTTCGTCTCGTTGTCTGCTCAGCAGCTCACGACCGAAACGCGCGATCCCAATCAGAAGCAGGATCCGACGTTCACGCAGAGCTACCAGGAGTGGCTCGCCAATCCCAAACACGGCAGCCCGTTGGTGGATCACTTGCCGTTGGTGGCGGGCATCCCCACACCGCGCGACGTGCTGGGATATCACATCGGCGCGCCGCGTAAGCTCACGTACTACGCCGATCAGCTCAAGTACTATCGGGCGCTCGCCGCCGCGTCGCCGCGTGTGAAGATCGAAACGATCGGACGCTCCGACGAAGGCCGTGAGCTGGTGGTGGTCTGGATCTCGTCCGACGCGAACATGCAGCGCCTGGAGCAGAATCGGAAAAACCTCGCCAGGATCGCCGATCCTCGCGGTATGACCGAGGCGCAAGTGAAGACGGTGCTGGCCGATACGAAGCCGCACTATCATTTCATGGGGGGCTTGCACAGCGGCGAAACCGGTCCGTCGGAAATGTTGATGGAGCTCGCCTATCGCCTGGTGACCGAGACGTCGCCGCTCATCAGCCAGATTCGTGAGCAGCTGTATGTGTCGATGACGCCAGCGGCCGACGCTGACGGGCGCGATCGCAATGTGGACTGGTTCTTCCGCGGACTCGACATGGCCGCCGCGATTCCGGCGCCCGCGATCACGCCCGCGATCACGCCCGCGATCACGCCCGCTGCGCCCGCGCGGCCCGTGGCTCCAGTCGTGGCCGGGGACACCACCCGTCGCGCGCCGACGGCGGCCCCCGCCCCGCCCGCTCCCGGCGGCTTCGGTGGTGGCGCCGGTGTGCCTTACTGGGGCAAGTATGTGTACCACGACAACAATCGCGACATCAACATCAAGCTCGTGCAGATGCGCGCGATCATCGATTGGTACTTCACGGCGTTTCCGCCGATCATGCACGATTTGCATGAAGCGCAGCCGTTGCTGTACACCTATACCGGCGGCCCGCCGCAGAATCCGAATCTCGACCCGATCCTGTTCGCCGAGCTGCCGTGGTTCGGTAATTGGGAAATGGCGCAGATGACCAAGTGGGGCATGCCGGGGGTGTACACGCATGCGTTCATGGATGGCTGGTCGCCGGGGTATCTCGGATCGGTCGCGTACAACCACAACGGTCTCATGAAGATGTACGAGACGCAGTCGGGTCGTGATCTCGACAGCACCGCCATGGCCAACGCGCGCAGCGGCACTGCCACGGCGGCGCCGGCGTCTGGCGGTGGCCTGGGCGGTGGACGCGGCGGCGCCGTGCCGACCGGTCGCGGTGGTGCGCAGGATCGTGAGTGGTATCGTGGCAATCCGATCGGCTTCAACGACATCGCGACGTTCACGCGTCGCTCGAACACGAACTACATGCAGACTGGCGTGCTGTCGGCGCTGCAGCTGGCGTCGATGTTCCCGGCCACCGTGCTTGAAAACTTCTACATCAAGACGCGCAACAGCATCGAGGAGGGCAAGGTCAAGGCACCGTACGGCTTCGTGATTCCGTTGCAGCGCGACATGACGCGCGTGGCGGAGTTCGTGAATCTGTTGCGCGTGCAACGCATCGAAGTAGGGCAGGCCACCGCACCGGTCACGGTCGGTGCGGTCACGTATCCCGCCGGCTCGTACGTCATCAAGCGCGATCAGCCGTACGGCCGTCTCGCGAAGAATCTCATCGAGCGGCAGCAGTATCCCGACGCGCGACTGAACACGTACGACGACAGCGGCTGGTCGATGGGGCTCGCCATGGATGTGGAGGTCGTCGAGATCGCCGACGCGAGCATTCTCAAGGCCGCTGTGTCGGCGGTCAACAAGATCGTGCTCAAGGGGAACACCCGTGGTACCGGCAACGCGGCGATCGCCGTGGCGCATACGGGGTCGAACAACATGGTCACGCTGCGCTACCTGCTGCGCACGGTGCCGATGAAGGTGGCCGAGCAGCGCTTCAGCGCAGGCGATACCACGTTCCCCGCCGGCTCGTTCGTGATCGACGGAAAGTACGCGTCGCGTGTCCGCCCGCTGGTGGATTCCCTCGGGCTCACTGCCGCGATGTTGGGCAACATGCCCACCGTCACGATGCACGACGCCGATGTGCCACGCGTGGCGATCTACTCGCAGTGGAGTGGCACGCAGAATCTGGGCTGGTATCGTCTCACGTTCGACGAGTTCAAGATTCCGTTCAACTTGATCTACAAAGAGCGTGTGGTGCAGGGCAACCTGCGGAAGGACTACGACGTGATCCTGATGGCCGAGCAGAACCTGAGTCGGCAGACGGTGATGCAGGCGTCGGCCGCGCGCGCGCAGCCGTATCTCAAGAACGACAAGTACACATTCCTCGGCATGTACGGTGAGACGAAGGACATGACGGGCGGTTTCGGTCAGCCGGGCGTCGATGCCTTCGCGTCGTTCCTGGCGTCGGGCGGCACGCTGATCGCGATTGGTGAGTCGGCACGGTTGCCGATCGAGTTCGGCTGGGCGCGCACCGTCGACAAGGTCACCGTACCGGGGCTCACGTCGCAGCGACCGCTGGTGGAAGCCACGATCACCCGTCCGGAGCATCCGGTGTTCTACGGCTTCGGCAAGACGGTGATCCCTGTGAAGTATGTAGGCGGCACGCCGTTCATGGTCGGCATCGCCGACGTGGGCAACGTGCTCGCTCGCTACGTGGGTGGCGACAAGG
>JBBQXC010000283.1:0-3985 GCA_038210005.1 Gemmatimonadales bacterium | reverse complement strand
CAATCGCACGCTCGTGGGTCGCTTCGTGGCGGGCGGCGGCAGTGCCCGTCCCATTGCCAAAATCACGTATGCGGCGAACACCATGCGCTTCGCCATCCCGCCACAGTGGGATGCGGCAAACAATGACATGACGTTCGAGGCGACAATTGCCAACGACATGCTCACGGGCACGATCGTGACGTCGGGCGGCCAGCGTGAGGCGTTTACCGCCAAGCGCGCGCCGGCATTGCGTCGCACAGCGCCGCCCGTGTGGGGCGCGCCGGTCACGCTGTTCAACGGCAAGGATCTCAGTGGGTGGAGATCTTTCGGTGGCACCAACAACTGGAAGGTGGTGAGCGCGATTCTCACCAACACCAAGCCCGGCGCCAACCTGATGACAGATGCGAAGTACACCGATTTCAGGTTGCACATCGAGTTCCGCTATCCGAAGAACGGGAACAGTGGTGTCTATCTGCGTGGTCGCCACGAAGTGCAGGTGGAGGACATCAGCGACGCTGAACTCGACGCGACGCACATCGGTGGCGTGTACGGCTTTCTCGTGCCGAACGAGAACGCGGCCAACGGGTCTGGCGTGTGGAATACATACGACATCACGCTCATCGGTCGTCGTGTGACGGTGGTATTGAACGGCAAGACGGTGATTGCCGATCAGATCATTCCCGGCATCACCGGCGGCGCTCTCGACAGCGATGAGGGCGCGCCCGGCCCGATCTATCTGCAGGGCGACCACACCACCGTCGAGTATCGCAACATCGTGCTCACACCGGCGAGATAATCAGGTGCCTCCGTACCACTCATAGCCCAGATCGCTCCAGTACCCGCCGTTTGCTGTCGGCATGAACGTGATACGCGTGAGATACTTCGTGTTCTTGTAGCCGAGCTTCACCGGCGAGTGCACGCGCGCGGGAGCGCCGTACCGCGGCGAGAGCAACTTCCCGTCTTTCGCGATGGCCACCATCGTTTGCGGCTGCATCGTGCTCTCCATATCCCAGCTTTCGTGGTAGCCCTTGTCGAACGACGAAAAGTCGACAAAACCCGCATCAGCGGTGGGCTGGGCCATGCGCGCAAGAGTGGACATGGGCACGCCTTGGAATTCCACGGCGGCCGTCCATCCCTCCACGCAGTAGTGATTCACCCGCTGTGTACGCGTGGCCAGTCGCTGAAGCTGCGCTGCGTCGAGGCGGAGCGGCGTACGCACCGCACCATCGACCACGAGTTGCCACGCTCCCGACACGGCCGGGTCCCACGTGGGCACGCTCTTGGAAATGAAGTAGCTCGGGAATCGCTCACCGGCCACCCGCACGCCCGACTTCACGCGGTCGTTGCCGGCGCGGCTCAGCAGCCATCGCTCGAGCGTCTCGTTCTTCGTCCCAACTAGGTCGAGCAGCTTGAGCATGCCTGGACTACCCTGCGCATTGCACGCGGCCAGCAGCGGCGCGGAGACGCCGAGGCTGAGCAGTCGCAGGAACATGCGACGATCGTGAGGGCCGTTCATGGCTTCTTGCTCTGCGGCAGCAGATTCGACAGCGGGCGCGCATTGCGCGCTTCCGGTGACCAGCGATCCTCGTCGTAGTGGCCGGTCGTCATGGCGCGAAGCGCATACGGGTCGACGGTGAACACCATGATCACGTGCACGAGCACCAATAGTGCGAGCGCGAGCATGGCCGCGAAGTGCCACCACCGCGCGAGCGCGTACCCGCCGTAGAGCGTGGTGAGCCACGACAGTGATACCGGCTTCCAGATCGCGATGCCGCTGGTGACCACTACGGCACCGATCACCAGCATGCTGGTGTAGGCGTACTGCTGCAGCGCGTTGTGCTTGCCCAGCACCGGATGGTCTTTCCGGATGTACAGATAGAAGCGTGCCATCTCGATCGCGTCGCGCCACGCATTCACGCGTGGCACGATCGTGCGCCACCGTCCGTGACGGAACAGGTGCGCGAGATACACCAGCGCGTTGGCGACGAGCAACCACATCATCGCGAAGTGCCAGTGTCGCGCTCCACCCAACCATCCTCCAAGCGTGAGCACGGCGGGGATCGGCGTACCCTCCCAAGGCCACCACGCGAACGGTGCATCGCCTTTGCGGGCGAAGAATGGCGCCGCGTTGAAGATCCGCATGCCGGAGGCCGCCATCACGGTCAGGGCGAGTGCACTGACCCAATGCGTAATGCGCGCGACGGGATGGTGACGACTGGATTTGGTCATGACCAGACGTAGACGCAACGGCATTCGCGAGTTCCCGGGAACTCTTCACCCCTCATGCGGCTAGCTGCAGCATGGAATGCACCCTGATCGTCGAACGGCAGATCGCCTACGTAGAGGAAAAGCCGTTCGACGGCGCAGGCAGGACGATGTATACTGGCGTGGGCGCCGAACAGCCGATCGACGCCGCCGCTCGCAACATATTGCCGATACGCCGGTCGCGCCGGTCGACAGCCTGGATTCCATGAACGATCGCGACGCACACTTCGAGAAAAGCGCGCTGACCTGCCTCCCCGACGTCGCGCGTTTCGCCCGGTCGCTCACGCGCAGTGAGAGCGCGGCGGATGATCTTGTGCAGGAGACGTTCCTGCGCGCGTATCGCGGCTACGCGTCGTTTCAGCCGGGCGCCGACGTACGTCGGTGGCTGTTCACGATTTGTCATCACGCCTTCCTTCGCATTCAGGAGCGCGAGCAGCGGATGGTGCTTTCCAGCGATGGTGACGACGCTGAGCTTGAAACCTTGGGCGCGGTGATGGGCCATGTGGCCGCGCAGCGCTCGGGGCTCGATGCCTACGTATGCAGCATCGACGTCGGCCCGGCCATCCGCGACGCGATCGAGCAACTCGCCGCGCCGTATCGTCTGGCGGTGACGTTGGTGGATGTGGAGGGCATGTCGTATGACGAAGCGGCGCAGGTCGCGGCGGTTCCCGTCGGCACCATTCGATCACGGCTCTTTCGTGCTCGGCGTCTCTTGCAGGAACAGCTGTTCGAGTATGCTCGCGATCTCGGATTCACCGGTGCAGCAGACACCACGAGAACGACACGCGAATCGGTCTCCATTACGTCACCCCGCCCCGATCAATGACCACCATGACACGAGCCGAAAGCGAGCCGATCGACTGCCGCACTGCGGTGCAGCGGTTGTGGGACTATCTCGACGGAGAACTCGACGCCGTTCGCCTGGCCGAAGTGACGGCGCATGTGGAGCGATGCGCAGCTTGCGATGAACACGTTCAGTTCGCGCGCACGTTCCTGACTGCACTGTCGGCGAGTCGCGCCGACGTGGCGGACGCGACCGCGCTCCGGTCTCGGGTGGTCTCGGCGCTGCAGCGCGAAGGATTCTCGTCTTCATGGCGCGTGAGGTAGCGCGTGACGTAGCGCGCGCGCGGTGTTACCGGCCACCGCGCGGAATGCGCGGGGGCCCCGAGCCAGGTGGTCCGCTGGGCGGAGCGATCGCGCGGGCCGCGCTTCGGCCGAAGGCCAGTCGTCCAACCTTTCGCGTCACCAGCACCAGCATCAGCACCACCGCGAGCAATGCGACCAGCGGCAGGAAGATCGCGAGCACGCTCGTGACCACGGCGCTGATCAATTCCATCGTGGACACCACCGGATTGCCCATGCCACCGGTGAGCGTCGTCGACTTGAAGCGCGTGAGCACCGACGCGCCCTGCGTGATGCCAGCGGCACCACCGGCGATCAGCACGACACTCCACTTCACGAGTGGCGGCAAGTCCACCACCACCGACGCCGCCGCGATCATGCCGGCGACCAGCGCGGTCGGTGTTGCGATGACGTCGAGCAGCTGATCGATCCACGGCAGGGCATAGGCGCCGATCTCCAGCAGCGTGGCGATGGCCAGTGCCGCGATCGCCGGCGTGGTAGCCAGCCACGCGAAGCCGGGCGAGAGCTCGAGCACGCCGGTCTTGGCGGCAATCGCCGCCGCCAGCAACGGCACAAACACCCGAAAGCCCGCGGCCGCCGCGAGACCGAGTCCGATCGC
>JBBQXC010000282.1:0-3986 GCA_038210005.1 Gemmatimonadales bacterium | reverse complement strand
GAGCGTGGTCTGGGTCGAGCTCATGTAGGTGCCGACGATGGTGATCACGCCCGCCAGCACCATCGGCATGCCCGACCACGCGGTCAGGGCCAGGCCGTGGCGATAGCCCACGGCGTTGCCGGTGATCTTGCCGGCCAGCAGTTAGTACAGGCCGAGCAGCGCATAGATGATCGCGGTCATCAGCACGATCGTGCCCGCGGCGATATAGCCCGAGGCGCGGGCGCCAGGCAGGAAGGCGCTGACCTGCGCCATCTCGGCCTTGCTCATCTGGCCGGCCATGGCGCCGTCACGGTTGGCCACGAACCAATCGGGGTCCAGGTGCAGGTGGTAGAGCACGAAGGACAGCGCGATGACCAGCGCGGGCACCAGCGCGGGCACCAAGAACGTCGGCTTGTCCTTGAGCTGGGCGAAGACTTTCCCGGGTTCCAGGAATAATGTTGATCAGGTGCGACATGAGTGTTTCCCCTTGAAGGATAGGCGTTTCAATGCACCGTTGCCGCTAACTTTAGCTGCCGCATCAGCCCGAATCGGCCGGCGTCGATGCCCGTGCTGAGCGGTAACCATGCACGCGCATACTTAGGCACTGAATCAGATGTATTCTGAAGATTGATCTAACATCAATGCTAGGAGGGTTAATATGCCTTACCGATTTGCAGTGGCGCTGCTGTGCGCTAGCTTTGCGACCGTGCCGCTCTTGGCCGAAGGTGAAGCTAAACGTCTCCAGGATGTTAAGACTATTTTCGTTGGCTCTTTCGGTGATGGACCTGGCGGGGAGCTGATACGAAGCAAGGTGGTTTCGTATCTCGTGAAGTCCAAACGCATCGACGTCGTCGAATCCGTGGACAGCGCGGACGCGATTCTTACAGGGGCAGGAGAACTGTCCGAGTCCGAGTATTATTCGGCAAATGCAAACTCCACCAACGCCAACGCCTCTGGCGGAACGCGCTATCACGCCACCGCGGGCGTACGCCTCATCAACAAAGAGAAGAAAATTCTCTGGGCAGACGAAGCCTCGAACGGAATGTTCTACCGGAGTGCAAGCTCAAGCGTAGCGGACAAAATTGTGAAGGCCCTTTTCAAAGCCATCGACAAAGAAACGAAGGGCAAGCCTTAAGTTGGCGCGTCCCGCAATCGTCGACAAACAACTGAACGGCGAATTGACGAAGCCTATCAGAGAAAAACGGGAAAAACGGGGCCATCCACCGCTCAGAAAACACACTGATCTCCTCAGCGGAAACTGGGCCACCCCGAGGGACGCAGCGCCCCGCGCGCGTAGGCGTGAAAATCATTCGTCATCGTATCGCGCAAGGTAGATTTGGCTAGCGTGCTCGACAAGGCCGAGGCGCACGCGATCCAGCCAGCCGACGCGCCCAAGCACGTTTTTGTCGATCGCGGCGTCCGCAAAAAAGTAGACGGTCGAGTAGGTCGTTACGCCGAGGACAGTTAACTCCACATCGTGTCCGAAGGCTTCGAACCTGCTATTCGCGGTCCGAAACCGCTTGGGGTTTCCGCTGGAAAGCGCCAGACCCAAGGCTTCAGCAAGTTCAGATCGGAAAATGCGGAACGTCGCGCCCGTATCAACACCCGCCGATAGCCGCACACGATTCTCACCCGACTTCAGCACTACCGGAACAAATATGCCATCTTGCTCGGTCGCATAGGAATGAACCGCGGCGAATTCGAGCGGATACATGGATTACCAGCCGCCGAAAGAAGGATAGGCGTTTCAATGCACCGTTGCCGCTAACTTTAGCTGCCGCATGAGCCCGAATCAGCCGGCGTCGATGCCCGTGCTGAGCGGTAGACGGAATTCGTGGTGATTGCGGGTCGGCCCGAGCGTGTTAAAGCGCGCTGTGGATGGTGAAACCGTACGGCCTTGAGCGCGCCGGCGCGCCCATGGACACAGGGCTCCCTCCCCTACCTGGTGGGATTGATGTCATCCTTGATCTGCGCTCAGTGCGCGAGTCTCTGATCGAACTGAAACTCCGGATCGGATGACTGATCGAACGCGAACGCTGCAGTGTGGGCGATCTCAATCTGCGGCGGCGCTCGGGCCCGAGGTGACAGCGGTGGGGGCGTCACGGACTCACCCACGTGCGTCAAGATGCCGCGGATCGCGACCGGTTCCGTGATGAACGCGATCAGTTTCATCTGGGTGCCGCACTGTGGGCAGCTCAGTGGCAGAGCGTCGTAGATACGCGCGATCAGCCAGGCCCAGAGTGCCGAGGCACGTCGACGCGGTGGCGGGTTGGCAGGCGCCGGTGCCGACGGTGCGATGTCCGGCAGTGCGCTGAATTCCAACGCACTCGCCCACGACATGCCCGCCACCGCCCTGCCCGCGTGTGCGGCAACCAGTGGCCGCAACCCCGCGTGCGGCGCAAACGCCCCGTGATATGGATGGCGGTGACGGCGCGGGGGTGGGATCAGCGCCGCGAGTCGATCCAGAAACTGAAGCGGCGTGAGCACCAGTACGCTCTTCCCATGACGGCCGGGCTTGGGGAGGCGGTAGCGCACCCGCACTTCGCTGACGCACAGGGCACCGTCGTTATCGGTGCCCTGGCTGCCCTCCCCGTCACTTTGATTTGCGCCGCTCTCCCATTCCAACCGCTCACTGGCGAACGCGGGTCGGGCGCAATAGCGCAGCAACCGCTCCAGTGCCGCGCGGTCCTCGGCCTCGATCAGTACCCCCGCGTGCACCGAGAACCCGCCGCCGTGATCCCAACTCTTCAGATCCGCGACAGTCTCGGCGCTCAGGCAGCCATGACGCACGGCCACCCGCAACACCCGCTGACGAATGCTCAGGGCCACCAGCCCGGCGCCACCGGCACCACGTCCGATCGCAAGCAAATGGAAATCTTCGCAACATTCCTGCGCGAAGGTGGCCTGTCCAATGCTGCTCCGAACGACTGGATTGCACTTGGATCGCCCGAGTATCAGCGCAAGTCGGTCTCAATCGGCAGCGACGAGGATGGTGGCAACGCGGTGCCCGAGGTCATGGAGCGTGAGTTCACCCGGCGCATGGCCGAGATGAACCCGGTTCGGGCGCTCGCTCGCGTGATTCAGGTGACGACCGCGCCGAGCTCGTACCGTATCTCCGTGAGTCTCGGGGGCACGTCGAGCGGCTGGGCCGGCGAATCGACCTCGCGCGCCGTGACGTCGACCCCGAAGTTGGCGTCTCCCTCCTTCGGCGACGCTGAATTGTGGGCCGCACCACAGGCTTCCACCTTCGCTGCCGACGACATCCCCGGGCTCGCAGACTTTCTCACTTTAAGAACCGCGGCCATGCATGCAACAAAGGTCTTCGCGTCGGCTTCCTCGAACTTGGCAGCGAACGAGTAGACAACTTTAGTCGTGTCGCTTTCGCGCTGCACTCCGACAAGAACGGTCTCGCCCTGGAACATCTTTGTCATCAGCTTGAGTGCCTGAACGTCCTCTGCGGCCACCAACTGATACATCTTGTCATCGGATATCGAGGTCGGCCCGATCTGCAGGGGCTTCCCGTCCTCCTGCAACGCTACGGAGAAAGACTTCGGAGGGTGGCGCTTCATAGCCGGCGGGTTATTGAGCGGTGCGGCGAACGCGGCAATCTTGACCAGCGCCGCTTCTCGGGGACGTCTGTAGTAGTTCAGCGATAGGTCCGCGCCGCTGACCTCAGAGACTGCCGGCGCGACAATGATGGCCCGGATGCCGCAGCCGCTGTAGCCCTCGCCGTCCGTGTACGCGAGGGGCTGATACGTTGCCTCAGCGGGCACGACGTTCTGAGCTTGCGCGACACCCGGCAGGGCGACGCCGACGAGAGCGAGTGGAGTTAACCCGGTTTTGTGGACACATCATGTTCACAAAGAGAGGATCAACAGATGGGACAGAGGAACAATCGATACGCGCCGGAGTTTCGGCGCCAGATGGTCGAACTGCACCGGGCAGGAAGAACGTTCGCCGAGCTGTCGGCGGAGTTCGGCTGCACGAGCTGGTCGATCCGGCACTGG
>JBBQXC010000281.1:0-4055 GCA_038210005.1 Gemmatimonadales bacterium | reverse complement strand
GCTTATCGTCATCGAGGCGGTGGTGCTGTACGTGTGGCAGCGACGCCACCCGCAGTCGCCACTGGGTTCGCCGAATACCGCACGAATCGTTTCGTTTTTAGGAGCCGGCGGGTCACTGGTCGCGGCGATGATCTTTCATCGTCGACCGGAACCGTCTCCCGAGGGGTTTGCGTTGGCCATGTTGTCAGCCCTCGTGATTCACCTCTGGCACATTACCGTGCTTCTTCGCCGCTGAACATCGCGGCGGAGCGGCGCTCCCCGCTTTCTTCAGCAACCCGGTTCATGCGCATTGTTGTCATCGGCAGCGGCTTCGGAGGATTGGCGGCTGCGATTCGCCTTCAGGCACAGGGCCACGACGTCACGATCGTCGAAAAGCTCGACAAGGCCGGTGGCCGCGGATACGTGTTCGAACAGGATGGCTTCACGTTCGATGCCGGTCCGACGATCATCACGGCGCCGTGGCTCATCGACGAGCTGTTCGCACTGACCGGCAAAAAGACCGAAGATTACATCAAGCTCGTCCTGCTCGATCCGTTTTACAACATCCGGTTCGAGGACGGCTCGGTCTTCCACTACAACGGCGATCGCGAAGACATCATCCGTCAGGTGGGTGAGTTCAACCCCGATGACGTCGCGGGCTACAAGAAGTTCCGCGAGAAGGCGTGGGAGATCTTCAACGTCGGGATGCCGCTCATCGACAAGCCGTTCCTCACGGCCGGCTCGATGCTGAAGATGCTCCCCGACCTGATCCGCACCCGCTCCGACGTGTCGGTGGCGGACCTCGCCGACAAGTACATGAAAGACGAGCGGCTGCGTCAGGTGTTCTCCTTCCATCCGCTGCTGGTCGGTGGGAATCCGTACAAGACGTCGTCGATGTACGCGCTGATCCACAAGCTCGAGCAGCAGTGGGGCGTGCTCTTCGCCATGGGCGGCACCGGTGCACTCGTGCGCGCACTGGTGCAGGCGTTCGAAGATCTGGGTGGCACGATTCGCTTCGAGAGTGAAGTGAAGGAGATCACCGTCGACACGACCCGTCGTCGCACCACCGGCGTGAAGCTAGTGAGCGGCGAAGCGCTCAAGGCCGACGCCGTGGTCTGCAACGGCGATGTGGCGCAGGCCTATCGCACGTTGCTGCCTCCAGAAGCCCGGCCGTCCATGAACAACGCCAAGGTCGAGCGGATGCGCTTCTCCATGTCGCTGTTCGTGATCTACTTCGGCACGGACAAGCAGTACGAGAACATCGCGCACCACGAGATCATCATGGGGCCGCGCTACAAGGCGTTGCTCGAGGACATCTTCGAGAAGAAGATCCTCGCCGACGACTTCTCGCTGTACCTGCACCGCCCCACGGCCACCGACCCGTCGCTCGCCCCGCCGGGCCACGATTGCTGGTACGTGCTCTCGCCCGTCCCGCACCTTGGTGGCGACGTCGACTGGGCCGCTGTGGGCGATCGCTACCGTGACCGCATCATGGGCTATCTCGAAGAGCGCTACATGCCCGACCTTTCGAAGCACATCGTGACCGAGCGTCGGATCGACCCGCGGTATTTCGAGAAGAACCTCAACAGCTATCTGGGCAGTGCGTTCGGTCCCGAGCCGGTACTCACGCAGTCGGCCTATATGCGGCCGCACAATGTGAGCAAGGACATCCCGAATCTGTACTTCTGTGGCGCCGGCACGCATCCGGGCGCGGGCATTCCCGGGGTGATCTCCAGCGGCAAGATTGTCGCCGAGCTCATCGGCGGCGCGCCGGCCCGGGCAGCCGCTCCGGCCCCCGAGTTGTCGCTGCGCTGACCCCATACCGGCCGGCGGCCGTTTCACCGCTGGCCGACGTCCCCGATCGCAGGGCGGCCGTCCGGCACTTTTCCGGCGGCGGCCCTGTTTTCGCAGTTCACCCCGACTCCCTGCCTCATTTAGATTCCGCCTCATGACCATCACCATTACCCCGACCGAGAGCGCGGGAGTCTCGCGCCGGATGCAGATATCGGTGCCGGCCGACACCGTCGCGTCCTACGAAGATCAGGCGGCGCGCAAGTACGCGACGCAAGCCCGCATTCCCGGCTTCCGCCCCGGCAAGGCTCCGGCCGCGATGGTGCGCAAGCGCTTCGCCGCCGAAGTCCGGCAGGAAGCGATCGAACTCGCGATGAACGATGCGTTCCGCGAGGCCATCGAGCGCGAGGGCCTCAAGCTCGCCGCGCAGCCGCACGTTCACGATCTCAAGGCCGAGCCCGGCCAGCCGCTCGAGTTCGAATTGCACTGCGAAGTGCGTCCCGAACTCGCGCTCGACAAGCTCGAAGGCTTCACGGTCACCCGTCGCGACTCGATCGTGACCGATGATCTGATCGAAGAGCAGATCGAGAAGATCCGCGAGCAGAAGGCGGATTGGGCGCCGATCGAGGACAAGCCAGCGCCCGGCGACATGGTCACCGTGATGCTGTCCACGGCCGACCCGGATGGTTCCCTGCCCGAGGGCAAGGAGTACCGTCTCGTCCTCGGCGGCGGCCAGGCGATCGCCGGCATCGAAGAGCTCATCATGGAGACCACCCCAGGTGGCACCACCGAGCGTCAGGTGCGCTGGCCCGAAGACTTCCCTGATGAATCGCAGCGTGGCGTCGCGAAGCTCGTGTGCGTCGTACTCACCGACGTGAAGCGCAAGTCACTGCCGGCGCTGGACGACGCGTTCGCACGTGAGATCGGCGACTTCGATACCGTGCAGATTCTGCGCGACGCCGTACGCGCCGACATGGGCGCGCACTCGACGCGTGAAGCCGATGCCGAGGTGCGTGGTCAGATCATCGACCAGATCGTCGAAGCGAATCCGTTCGACGTGCCCAAGGCGTGGGTCATGCAGTTGGTCGACGGCTATATGCAGATGTACGGCGTGCCCGACGCAGAAAAGCAGCGCTTTTCGCAGGAATTCATTCCGATGGCCGAGCGTCAGGTGCGTCGCGATCTGATCATCGACACGATCGCCGAGCGCGAGTCGCTCACCGCGAGCGCATCGGCGGTGGATGCCCGCATCGAGGAGCTTGCGAAGGCCCGGAACGTGGATCCTGGCCAAGTGTACGCGCAGCTGCAGAAGTCGGGTCGCTTGCAGGAGATCGAGCGTGAACTCACCGAAGACCGCGTCTTCGGCTGGCTGCTCGAGAAGAACCCGGTCACGACGGCGTAATCACGCGATTCCCGTTCGAGACACCGCCCGACCAACCGTTTCAGGAGAGTTGTAGCATGGCATCGATTTATATGCCGTACATCATCGAGCGCTCAAGCCGTGGCGAGCGCACGTATGACATTTTCTCGCGCCTGCTGATGGATCGTATTGTGTTCCTGGGGTCGCCGATCAACGACGACGTCGCGAACATCATCATCGCGCAGCTGCTCTTCCTCGAGGCCGACAACCCCGAGAAGCCGATCCACCTGTACATCAACTCGCCGGGCGGTAGCGTGTCTGCCGGTCTGGCGATGTACGACACCATGCAGTTCATCAAGGCGCCGGTGCACACCACGTGCATGGGAATGGCCGCCAGTATGGGCGCTTTCCTGCTCTGTGCCGGCGCCGCCGGTCACCGCAGCGCGCTGCCGCATTCGCGCATCATGATCCACCAGCCGTCGCAAAACGGTGGCGGTGGCTCAGCGTCAGATATTGAAATTCAGGCGCGCGAGATTCTCTATCTCCGCTCGAAGATGAACGAGCTGATGGCCAAGCACTCCGGCAGGCCCGTCGAGCAGGTCGAGCGTGACACCGATCGTGACCGCTTCATGAGCGCCGAAGACGCCAAGGTGTACGGGCTGGTGGACAATGTGATTCAGCATCAGGCGGAACTCGTCCCGGTGGCGAAGTAAGCTGCGACCTGCAAACTCCTCAGGAAGCAGGGGGGAGCGTTTCAGGACAGAGGGTGCAGGAACCGCGTGCGGTCCACCTGCCTCCTGCATCCTGAAACCCTCCCCCCTCTTTCCTGGGGCGTTTGCTCTTCCCGATTCACCCGTCAGCCCACCGCCCCCACCCGCATCATAATCTCCACCGCCGGCCGCGTGGTCAGCCGCGCAAATGGCCG
>JBBQXC010000280.1:0-4071 GCA_038210005.1 Gemmatimonadales bacterium | reverse complement strand
CATGATTCTCGTAGGTGAGCTGTCGCTCTGGGTCGCCCTCCTGATGGCGGCCTGGACGACCACCGTGTCGTTCTCCGGGGGCCTACAGGGTCGCCCCGATCTAGTGAAGAGTGGTGAGCGCGCGTTGTACGCGACGTTCGGATTCACCTTGCTCGCGTCCATTGGCCTCTGGACCGCGCTCTTCATGCACGACTTCTCGATCAAGTTCGTGGCCTCGTATACGAGCTCGAACCTGCCCAAGATCTATACATTCACGGCCTTCTGGGCCGGACAGTCGGGATCGATGCTGTTCTGGGCGCTGATCCTGACCACGTATTCGGCGATCGCGGTCTTCACGAACCGAAAAACGAATCGCGCCATGATGCCGTACGTCACCGGGACCTTGGGCATCATCTGCCTGTTCTTCCTGATGACGATGTGCTTCGGCGCCAATCCGTACGAGCGACTCGACTGGATCCCGCCCGAGGGCCGCGGCATGAATCCGCAGCTGCAGAATCCGGGCATGGCGATCCATCCCCCCATGCTCTATCTGGGGTTGGTCGGTACGGCGATCCCGTTCGCCTTCGCCATCGGTGCACTCGTCACGCGCCAGCTCGACGCGCAGTGGCTGGGCGCGGTCCGTCGCTGGGCGCTGCTGTCCTGGTTCTTCCTCACCATCGGCATCGTGCTCGGGATGTGGTGGGCGTACGTGGAACTCGGCTGGGCCGGCTATTGGGCGTGGGACGCCGTCGAGAACTCGTCGTTCCTGCCGTGGCTCACGATCACCGCGTTCCTGCACAGCATCATGATCCAGGAAAAGCGCGGCATGTTGCGCAAGTGGAATGTGACGCTGGTGGCGATGTCGTTCCTGCTCACGATCCTCGGCACGTTCATCACGCGCAGCGGCATCATCGAGAGCGTGCACGCCTTTGCGCAGTCACCGGTGGGCGACTGGTTCTTGGTCTTTCTCATCCTCGCGGCGGTGGCCACGGCGTATCTCGTGTCCACGCGTTTGAACGACTTGCAGGCGAACGCCGAGCTGGAAAGCATGGTGAGCCGCGAGGCCGCGTTCCTGTACAACAACCTCGTGCTGCTCGGCATCTGCTTCGCCACGCTATGGGGGGTGTTGTTCCCTATCCTCAGTGAATGGGTGAAGGGCGACAAGATCACGGTCGGTCCGCCGTTCTTCAATGCGGTGAATGGCCCGCTGGGTCTGCTCCTGCTGGCGCTCACCGGCATCGGTCCGCTCATTGCTTGGCGTCGCGCGTCGGTGACCAACCTCAAGCGCCAGTTCACGTGGCCTGTGATTTCCGGCGTCGTCACGTTCACGGTGCTGTTCGCGATGGGCATGCGACAGATGTATGCGCTGGTGTCGTACCTGTTGGCCGGCTTCGTGATCGGCACGATCGTGCAGGAGTTCGTGAAGGGCATCGGCGCCCGTCGCCGCATGTACGGCGAAGGGCTGTTCAATGCCTCGATGCGACTGGTGGGCCGCAACCGTCGTCGCTACGGTGGCTACATCGTGCACTTCGGTGTCGTCATTCTGTTCTGCGCGTTCGCCGGCCTGATGTTCAAGAAGGACCTCACCGCCACGCTGAAGGCCGGTGAGTCGGTCAAGGCGACGGACGCCTACGGCAGCGAGTGGGTGTTCACGAGTCAAGGGATCTCGTCGTTCGAGCAGCTCAATCGTCGGGTCGTGGCCGCGTCTTTCAACGTGACGCGCGACGGCAAGAACATGGGCATCCTGTCGAGCGAAAAGCGTCAGCACGTGAACGCGGCCGGCGAGCCGACCTTCGAACCGTCCACTGAAGTCGGCATTCTCGAATCGCCGAAGCAGGATGTGTATCTCGTGTTCACCGGCGCGGTCGACCGGGAGACGGCAGCGATTCACATCAACTTCAATCCGCTCGTGTGGTGGGTGTGGTTCGGCGGCATCATCATGGCGTTCGGTGGATTGATCGTGATGTGGCCGCAGGCCGTACGATCCGAGCGCGAAGGCGGCTACGTGGCCGAGCTGCCGTCGGAGTCGACGGCGATATTGGTCGGGGCGGGCGCGTGAGGATGTCCGAGACGTGGTCGCGCGATTCGTCGCGCGATTCGTTGCGCTCGACCCGCCGGCTGTTTCTCTCCCGCGCGGGCTCGGTCGCGCTGGTCGCCGCGGGATCGCTGCTGCTGGCGCGCACGGGCTGGGCGCAGGACGCCGCGTCACCGCAGGCCGCGACAGCGCCCGGCGGCGAGGAGATGACGTCGGATTCGTACAAGCCGGTGGTACGATCGGCCAAGCCGAATGCCGTGAAGCAGATGGACGAGAAGCAGCTCGAAGCGTTCGAGCGCAACCTCGCCTGTCCGTGTCCATGCACGCTCGACATCTACACGTGCCGGACCACGGACTTCAACTGCGGGATCTCTCCGGCCGTGCACGGCGACATTCAACGCCTGGTTGAAGGCGGCTACAATGCCGACGAAATCATGGCCGCGATGACGCAGACGTACGGCGATTTCATTCTCATGCAGCCTCGCAAGCAGGGCTTCAATCTGCTCGCGTGGTTCGCGCCGTTCGCTGCCATCGCCCTCGGGGCGGTCGCGATCGGTGCGTTGTTGCGTGGCTGGCGTCGAAACGCCGACGTGGCCGCGGCGCGGCGGGCCTCGGAGCCTGTGGTGCTCGACACGTCGATCAATGCCACCCCCGATGAATTGGCGCGTCTTCAGGCCGCCCTGCGGGAGGAGCGCTGATGACGCTCGTCGCCATGCCGGAAGGTGCTGTTCCGCTGGTGCTGGGAACGGTGCTGGCGCTCAGCGCGCTCACGTTGGTGCTTTCGCCGCTGCTGAGCGGTGAGGCTGTCGTGCGGGCCGACGATGAAAAAACGGCCGCGACGGAAGCGGCGCGCGCGAAGGCCGCGCGCGCCAAACGGTCCGGTCGCGAGGAAGAGCAGCTTGATGGTGCCGTGGCCGCCCTTCGCGAAATCGAATTCGACCGTGAGACGGGAAAGCTCTCGGACAGCGACTATACGGAGCTCAAGACGCGCTACACGCGCGAAGCCTTGGCCGAGCTGCGCGCGTCCGACGCGCGCGACGCGTCGGCAGCTGGCGCCGTCGCCGGACCGGTCGAGGCGACGGTTCTAAGCCCCGATGACGCCGCCGACCCGGTGGAGGCCGCAATTCGTCGCGCGCGCGACAATCAGCGCTCCTGCGGCGTCTGTGGGCCCCGGCCCGAGCCCGATGCGACGTACTGCTCGAGCTGCGGACGGTTTCTTCCCGGCGCATGCGCCAAGTGCGGCACCAGCGTCGACCTGGTCGGGTCGCGATTCTGCAGCGGGTGCGGCGATCAGCTGGCGGCCGCCTAGGACGCGTTGCGCCGTCTCACTGCGTGGTCGAAGCGCGCCGCTTACCCTTCCGGATAGGCGGCGCGTCGGCGTTTGCCTCGAGGAGCGGGAACGTCGCGCAGCCGGCCTTCACGGGGCACAACCTGCAGCGCGGAACGCGGGCCGTGCACACCAGCGCCCCAAGTTCCATCAGCGCCTGATTATGCGTCCACGTGGTCTTCCCCGTGCGCGGTAAGAGTTGCTCGGCGATCGACCACAACTGCTTCAGCCCCGGTCCTGATTTCGGCAGCACGTGCGGAGCGAACACGCGCTGGAGCACCCGGGCAACGTTCGTGTCCACCAATGCCGCCCGCTTCTCGTACGCAAACGACGCTACCGCGCCAGCCGTATAGGCACCCACGCCCGGCAACTCGCGCAGCGCGATCGGCTCGCTCGGAATCACGCCATCCTGTTCGGTTGTGACATGCTTCGCCAACGCATGCAGGTTTCGCGCGCGCGCGTAGTAGCCGAGACCTTCCCACGCTTCCATGACCTTCTTCGGCCGCGCGTCGGCAAGTGTATACAGATCGGGAAAGCGGTCGAGAAAGCGGCGGTAAAAATCGAGCACCCGAGACACCTGCGTCTGCTGGAGCATCAGCTCCGACACGAGAATCCGATACGGATCGCGTGTCTGTCGCCAGGGCAGGTCGCGGGAGTGCTTTTTGTACCACGCGCGCAGCCGACGACGAAAGTCCGCGGCGGCGTCGGGCGCGACCGTGAGGTCGATCGG
>JBBQXC010000279.1:0-4095 GCA_038210005.1 Gemmatimonadales bacterium | reverse complement strand
TCTTCAGGTCCGACTTCATGGCCGTCACGTACGCCTTGCGCTTCGTGTCGGCAAACTTCGGGATCGCGATCGCGGCGAGAATGCCGATGATCACGACGACAATCAGGAGTTCGATGAGGGTGAAACCCTTGCGAGTGCGCTTCATATGACTTCTCCAGTGGGGGTCGAACGACGCTGGTCACCCGTGGTGGTGTCCGACGCGACACCACGCTGCGTGGCAACTGCCTTGCCACGGTGACAGAACCACGCTAACCCACTGTTTTTCAAACGCTTGCATCAATTCAACGCTGGTCTACTCGGCGTATCGCACCTTGCCTTTCGCAAGGTTCCTTGCAGCCTGCAATGGCCGTCTCTTCGCCGTCTCCTTGCCGTCGCCTTCTCGTCATTCCCCCTCTGTGACGATCGAGCAACCCGTGTGATGTGGGTGCGGGGGAACTGATCGCGGCACCGCCACGCCCTCACCACGTCACGGCGTGCAAACCGGCTCGGCCGGCGTGTCCGCAGCCAGTGACGATCCCGAAGCCATCGTGCACGCAACAGCTGGCACTCCGACGTGCTTGGCGAGAGCGGACCACCCCGACGTCGTACCGACAAACGTGAGCGTGACCCCTTGCGAGCCTTGCGGCGCCTCCACGTTCTCATACGAATTGTCCGTTGTGTACCGCGACTCGGCAACGGTGGCCAATCCCCGGAGATCCGATCGCATCGCCGTGATGTACGCGCGGCGCTTCGATTCGCCGAACTTCGTCATCGCAAGGGACGCGAGAATGGCGAGAACAAGTACCACCATCAACAGCTCGATCATCGTGAAGCCGGTGCGACGTCGAATCAATGCACGCATGGTCAGGCCTCTCCGTACCGCGCGAGCTTGCGATACAGCGTGGAGGGATCGATGCCGAGCATGTCGGCCGCGCGACTCTTGTTGCCGCCTTCGTTCTGCAGGACCCACTGGATGTAGGCGCGCTCGATCGCTTCGAGCGTCGGCGACACCGGCGTACGCTCGCTCACCAGCGGCTCGGCACGACGGGCTGTCACGCGTTCCGGCAGTGCGTCAGGGTCGATCACCGCACCGGTGGACAGGATGACCGCGCGCTCGAGCGCATTCTCGAGCTCGCGCACGTTGCCGGGCCACGAGTACGCCATCAGCGCGTCGAGCGTATCGTCGCGCAGCGTCTTCACGCTCTCGTGGCGCAGCGTTGCGCTGCGCGCGAGGAACGACTCGGCCAGCAGCGGGATGTCGTCCTGACGCTGACGCAGCGGCGGCAGGTGGACCGCGATCACATTCAACCGGTAGAACAAGTCGGCGCGAAAGCTGCCGCGCTTGATCTCTTCTTCTAGGTCACGATTCGTCGCCGCCAGCACGCGCGTGTCCACCGACACCGCTTCGGTGGCGCCCACCGGAATCACTTCACGCTGCTGCAACACGCGCAACAGCTTGACCTGAATCGATGCGGTCGTCTCGCCGATTTCGTCGAGAAAGAACGTGCCCTGATTGGCCGCGGTGAACAGACCGGTCTTGTCCTTCACGGCACCGGTAAACGAGCCCTTCACATGGCCGAAGAGCTCACTCTCGAGCAGGGACTCGGGGAGCGCGCCGCAGTTGATCGACAGAAAGCTGTTGTCCGATCGCGTGCTCAACTCGTGGATGTAGCGCGCGATCACCTCCTTACCCGTGCCCGACTCTCCGGTGAGCAGCACCGTCGAATCGGTGGGCGCGACGGTCTCGGCCAGCCGCAGCACGTCGAGCCACGGCTTGCTGCGCCCGATCGGACGCCCACTGGTCGTGCGCTCGCGTCGCTTGATCTCCTGCTTCAGCGTCGTGTTCTCGGCGCGCAACTTCCGATGCTCCGCAGCGCGGCGAAGAATCGCCAACAACTCGTCGTTGCGAAACGGCTTCTGGATGTAGTAGAACGCGCCTTCATTCACCGCCTGCATCGCGGATTGCAACGTGGCCTGCGCCGTCATCAGGATCACCGGCACATCGGGGTCGACCTGACGCGCCGTGCTCAGCACCTGCACGCCGCTCACATCGGGCATCCGCACGTCCGTGAGCACAATATCCGGACGTAGTTCAGGAATGCGCTCCACGCCGGCACGGCCACCCTGCGCGGTGAACGGAATGAAGCCTTCGTTCTTGAGCAGAATACGTAACGAGTCGAGAATGCCCGTTTCATCGTCCACGATGAGCACGCGCGGAGCGTCACCGGCGAGCGCGGGAGGGGTCACGGTGCAACTCCAGTCAGGCGAGGGAGCGAAGTGTCAGCCGACTCGTCGTGAGTCGGCTCGAAGGGGACGGCATTGTACACTGGCGTTTCGCCACGGCGAGACGAATCGTTGTCACTGGCGATCGGGAGCAGCATCGTGAAGCGCGTGCCGCGGGCGAGCGAGTCGACCAGCACCACCCCGCGATGCGCTTCCACGGCGCGATGGACCACGGGCAGTCCGAGTCCGGTCCCGCCGGCCTTACCGGTCACGAACGGCTCGAACAGTCGGTCCTTGAGCTCCCGAGGAATGCCGGGGCCGTCGTCCGTGACGCGCACCGTCAACAACTCACCGGTCAGCACCGCAGACGCTGCGCCGTGCTCTCCGGTTGGGCGATAGCGATCGACCTCGATGAACACGTGCCCCTCGGGCCCCACGGCCTGAACGGCATTCAGTACGAGATTGAACACGGCGCGATGCAGCAGATCTTCGTCGCCTTCCACCGCCGGCAGGTCGGGCGCCACGTTCACCTGCACCTGCACGCTGTCGCGTCGGTCGGGATGCGATCCCGCGATCATCGATGCAGCGTTCACGATCGCACCGAGATCGATGCGGCTCACACGCGTTACGCGCGCTCGGGCGAAGTCGAGAAAGTCGGCCAGCAGCCGGCTGAGCCGATCGGCCTCGCGTACCACCAGATCGTGCAGAATGCGTTCATCGTCATCGTCTGCGGTCGGTTCCAGCGAGCGGGCGCGACGACGGGCCAGCTGTTCGGTGGCGCTGCGAATCGACGCCAGCGGATTCCTGATCTCGTGCGCGAGCGACGCACTCAGCTCGGCGACGGCCTGCAAACGCTCCGCACGAATGTGCAGCGCCTGAATGCGCTTGCTGTCCGAGATATCCTGAAAGATCGCGGTCGCGGTCACGCCACCGTCCTGACGCGTGCCGTTGGCAATCGTGGTCGTCACGCCGATCTCCAGCGTTTCGCCCGCGCGATGGATCACGCCTTCGGCGCGCGTCGTGCGTACGCCGTCGCGCGACGATTGCTCGAGAAGCGTGGCCAGTTGCGGCGACACGCCGAGCAGCGTGTGCAGCACCGGCCGCCCGACCAGCGAGCGGAGGTCGAGGCCGAGCAAATCGGACGCCGCGGGATTGGCGTACAGCAGCCGTCCCTGGGGATCGACCGTCATGATGCCGGACCGGATCGTGCGAAGAATGTCGGCCGCCTCGAGCTGCACCTTCACCAGCTGCGCGGCGAGGGCCTCGCGCCCCATGCCCGCCTGACGCAGTCGAGAGGACACATACCCGGACCCGATGGCCACCACGACGAACACGGCGATCTGCACGGTGATGCCCACATAGGGCGTTCCCGGCCGGAGCAGGAGTACGTCGGCGGCGTACAGTAGGCAGGCGCCACCCGCCACCGCGAGTCCGCCCCGAAAGGGCAGCAACAGGGCCGCGCTGGCGATGACCAGGATATAGAGGGCGGCGAACTGGGAACTCCAGCCACCCGTGATGTGCACGACCGCGGTCACCAGCGCCAGATCGATCGCGCACTGCACTCCATAGAAGCGCAGACCGAGCGCACGGCGCTCAAATTCGCTGTACAGCGCCGACCCGATCGTCGCCAGCGTCGCGCCCGCGAACGCCAGCGTGGCGATCAGGGTATCGCTCGGGGCGGCCTCGCTCCAGACGAACACCGCCGCCACCAGGATGGCACAGGAGAGCACGACCCGGCCCAGCCAGACCCAACGCAGCACGCGGCGCGGGTCGAGCATCTCCTGAATCGGGACCTGCGGGATCGCGGGGGTATAGCGCACGGAAGTCGGTAGTCTTGCAGAATGCCGCAGAAGCGGAATGCCCGGCACTCTTGCAGATTGCACTACCCTGACG
>JBBQXC010000278.1:0-4130 GCA_038210005.1 Gemmatimonadales bacterium | reverse complement strand
CACGGTAGTGGGAGTGTCACCCATGTACCCGGTGTAGAGTGTTACCTATGTTCCCGGTCTGTACCGCGTCGGCGCCTAACGCCAGTTGCTGCAGACAAGGCGACCAAGGTATTCTGAGCAGGATGCTGTTTTGTGCGGTCGCCTTGCAGCAGAACTTGTTTCGTCAGATGGCACACCAGTTCCTGCACCGGGTAGGCTGCATGACGATGCTTCCGAACCGACTGGTGGCCACACTCATGCTTCGCCGAGGCACGAGACTCTGGATGCTCGCGCGCGTCGCGATCAGTGGCCTGATCTTTCTTTCCGGTGACGACCCGTTCCGATTGCCGGTCAGCACGACCGTCGGTGTGCTGCTGATCTGTCTCACTGAACGGTCGGGTACATAGGTGACACTTACGTCCGGCAACATGGGTAACACGTGGGTCAGCTTTGTGCGGTCGCGGTGCAGCAGAACTTGTTTCGTCGAGGCTGTAGAATAAGTCCGCAGACGAATTTCGCTTCGCACTTTCGCCAAGTTGCGGGACACTTGAATGGTTTGGTGAGTACCGATCATCGATCCTGGGCCAATTGCGCCACGCCATATTTGCGCGTGGCATGCATCGGTTTTTACAGGTGGCTTTTTCTGCATCTTCGTTAGCAACTGCGCGTCGCTTCGAGGTAGCGATCGAGCCACGCGAGCGCCCGCTCGTGTCCTTCGGCAAGCGCGAGTTGCGTGACGGTCTCTTTCGGATTGCAAAGACGGAGCATCGAGAGTGCCACGTTCTCCTGTACGAGCGTTCGCACGGCGCCAAGTCTGGCGTCCCACGAAGGAAAGAAGACAGCGTGAAATGACTCGCGCTCAGGCAACCGGCGTACGCGCAACGTCACGTCGGTGAGGAGTCCCAGGGGCCCTTCGCTGCCGAGTACCACTTCGCGCAGGCCAGGCCTCGCACTCGACGCGGGGGCACCTCCTCCCGCGGCGAACGCGCCCAAAGGCGTCGCGAGACGCGCCGACTGGAGCAACTGTTCGATGCGCCCGTAACGCAGCGACTGCCGGCCCGACGAGCGCGTTGCCGCCCAGCCACCTACCTTCGAGAACTCGAACGACTGCGGGAAATGTCCGAGTGTGCAGCCATGCGCGCGCAGCGCCGCTTCGACTGCGGGCCCCGCCGTGCCGGCGCCGAGGGTGGCGGTGAGATTGGTCGCGTCGAACGCGCGAAGGCCGCTCAGTCGTTCGAGCGAAATGTTGACGACGGTGCGATCGACCAGTGGCACGGCCATGTGGCCGACAACACTCGAACCGACGCCCTGGTGTATGACAACCGCGCCCGCGCCCCGTTCGCATCGCGACCCAGTCCGGCAGTGCCTGCCCGTGCGCGTGGTCCAGTCGAGACGCCGGGTCGGTGTCGAAGGGGATGCCCGTCGACCGCCGATGCGGGCGTACGAGTCCGACGGCTTCGGCCCGCGACATGCTCGCCGTCGCCGTTGAACGACCGACATGCTCCGTGAGGAACGCCGAAAGGACGGCACTCAGCGGTGCTGCCACCCGTCGCTGCCCCACCGGTTCCAGCGTCTCGTCACAGGCCGGTCCGCCTCACGGCACCGGCGACGTCGGCCTCCCATCGGCATCGAGCAGCCGCACCTCACCAAGCTTCAGCTCGCGAAGCCCCGCCTCGACCTTGGCGCGATCCCCGATCACCACGATCACCTGACGGTCGGGGCGCAGCACCTCGTTCACCGTGCGCGACACGTCTGACGTACCAAGCGCGCGGATGCGCTGGCTGAACGTGCCGTAGTAGTCATCCGGCAGGTCGTAGGTGACTATCTCGCGCAGCGCTCCCGCGATCGCAGCGCCGGTCTCCCAGCGTCCGGCGAAGGTGCGCGTCTGCCGGTCCTTGGCATCTGCCAGTTCAGCCGCGCTGATGGGCCGACTTCCGGTCACGTCACGTAATTCCTTCACCATCTCCTGCAGCGATTCCTTGGTCTTGTCCGTCTGGACGGGCGCGAGGGCTATCCACAGGCGCGGTCCGCGCGCGTCGCCCACAAACGTCTGTGCACCGTACGACCAATGCTTGTCCTCGCGCAGGTTCATGTTCATGCGCGAGCCGAAGGCCCCGCCGAACGCATCGTTGAACGCAGCCAGCGCCATGTCGCCGGCGTATCGCTTGGGCGGGATGACCTGCCCGGTCACGATCACGCTCTGCTCGGCTCCGGGGCGATCAATCAGAAAGATCTCGGTCCCGCCGCGCGGAGCTACGTCAGCGATCGCCTTCACCGGAACGTCGCCGGCCTTCCAACTCGCGAACGCCCGCTCCAAGCGCGGACGCAGCTCTGCCATGCTGATGTCACCCACCACAATCATCGTCGCGTGGTTCGGCTTGAACCAGTTCGAGTGAAAGCGCTGCAGGTCGTCACGCGTCATCGAGGCCACGGACTCCTCAGTTCCCGAACCGGTCAGGGGCATACCGTAGGCGTGGCTCGGGCCGTACAGGAGGCCCGGCAGAACGCGTTGCGCAATGCCGATCGGCTGCGCCTTCTCTTGCTGGATGTTGGCCAGCGTATTCTGTCGCAGGCGTTCGAGATCGCTCTGCGGGAACGACGGATGGAGCACCACGTCGGCGAAGATCGCCAGCGCGGGGTCGAGCTTGTCCGTGAGGACGTCGAGCGTGACCGACGAGACATCCAGATCAGAGTTCGTGCCAAGCTGCGCGCCGAGCCCCGCTAGCGCAGTACTGATCTGCTCGGAGGAGCGTGTCGTGGTGCCTTCGTCGAGCATTGTGAGTGCGAGCTGCGCCGTCCCGGGCTTGACCGACTTGTCGGCCGCGAAGCCGGCATCGAGCAAGAGCGACATCGATACCGTCGGCACGGCGCGACGCGTGACCAACTGCACCTTGAGCCCATTCGCCAGTGTCGCACGCTCGGCGACCGGAAAGGGAACGTTTGGTGTAGCGGCCAGCTCGGGCAGCTTCGTACGGTCGACCGTTGAGGCGACGGTCTGGAACGTGGGGAAGGGACGGACTTCGAGCACGTACTGCCCGTCGGTCAGCCAGCGCTTCGCGGCGGCAAGCACTTCGCTGGTTGTCGCGCTTTGCGCGCGCCGCGTCAGAGCGGGCACGAGCCCCGGATCACCACCATAAACCATCCCCTGCGCGAGCAGGTCCGACTTGCCACCGAAGCCGCCGATTCGTTCGACACCACGCACATAGCCGGCGCGCGTCCGCACCTTCAACTCCTCCAGCTCCGCAGCCGTCGGGCCAGTCGCCAGGAAGCGCTGCAACTCCTCATCGATGGCGCGTTCCGCCTTCGCCAGGTCTCCTCCCGGCTGCACGTCCGCCCACAACACCAGCTGTCCGCCGATCTCCCGCGTGTCGAGAAAGCTGACCACACTCGATGCCACGCGATCGCGATAGACGAGGCGCTTGTACAGTCGCGACGTTTTGCCTCCTGCGAGTAGCGTCGACGCCATCTCGAGGTGGGTCGCGTCGGCAGTGCCATACCCGGGCACATTCCAGACTTTTATGACACGCGCCTGGGGCACGCGGTCCTGCATCACCTGACGCTGTGTTCCGGTCCGACGGGCAATCCACTCCGCGTGCTTCACGATCGGCGGCCCCGACGGGATATCGCCAAAGAACCGCTCGACGCGCGCCTTCACGTCGCTCGGCGTCACGTCACCGGCAACCACGAGCACGGCGTTCGCCGCGCCGTAATACGTCCGAAACCACTCCTTGGCGTCTTCCAGCGACGCGGCGTTCAGGTCGTCCATCGAACCGATCACGCTCCACGAATACGGATGCCCCTTGGGGTACGTATTCTCGCTGATCGTGATCCATTGCTTGCCATAGGGCTGGTTCTCGCCTAGGCGCTTCTCGTTCTGCACCACGCCGCGCTGTTCGTCGAGCACTTTCTGGTCGAGCGCGCCGAGCAGGTGGCCCATACGGTCGGACTCGAGCCAGAGAATGCGGTCGAGCGCCGATATCGGGACGTTTTGGAAGTAGTTGGTGCGGTCCTCGTTTGTCGTTCCGTTCAGATCCGTCGCTCCCACAGGCTCGACCGCCTTGAAGTAGTCGTCCTTGAAGTTCTCCGAACCGTTGAACATCAGGTGCTCAAAGAGGTGGGCGAAGCCTGTTTTGCCCTGCTTTTCGTTCTTG
>JBBQXC010000277.1:0-4136 GCA_038210005.1 Gemmatimonadales bacterium | reverse complement strand
GCCGAGGCTCAGTCCCGTCTGCGTCATGCGCGCACCGCCGGCGCTCTGCACCGCGAGCGCGATGCCGAAGTCGGCGACGAGCGCATGTCCGTCCTGCAGCAGGATGTTCTCGGGCTTGATGTCCCGGTGGATGATGCCCTGCCCGTGCGCATGCTGGAGCGCGTCGGCCACTTCGCGCGCGATGCGCAGCGCGTCGGAAATCGGTAGCTGTCGTTCGCGCTCGAGGCGCGCGCGCAGCGTTTCGCCACGCACGAGCGGCATCACGTAGTAGAGCAGCGCATCCGCCTCACCGCTGTCGAGCAGCGGCAGGATGTGCGGATGCTGCAGGCGTGCGGTGGTGCGGATTTCCGACAGGAACCGCTCACCGCCGAGGGCCGCGCCGAGATCCGGATGCAGCACCTTGATGGCCACATCGCGCTCGTGCCGGATGTCATGCGCGAGGTACACGGTCGCCATGCCGCCGGCGCCGATCTCCCGCTCGACGCGATAGCGGTCGGTGAGTGCGGCGGAGAGGCGCTGGACGGTGGTCGTCATGTCGGCGGCGGCGGAAACACCGCATCGACCGCGCGTCGAAACGACGGAGGATCGATGGCCGGAAACCGAAACAATTCCGGCTCCATCCGCGCAAACTGCGCGCGCACATCGCCCGCGCTGATCAGTCCGTACGTCAACATGGCGTGCACGTCCGCCAGATCGCGCGCATGACCACGTTCGATCTTGGCGAGTGCCTGCGCGGCGAACTCATAGTGCCGGAAGGTGACGCGCCCGATGCGAACGACAACGGGACTGCGCTGCTCCCAGCCTGATGGCACTGGGATGAACAGATCGGGCGACGCGAGCTCCACGTTGAGATGCAACTGCTCCTTGAGCATTGGAATCGCCCGCAACATGGCGTCCGACTCCGGCCGCATTACGAGATCCACGTCAATCGTGGTGGCGCGCCAACCCACCAGGACCGCACTGGTCCCCCCCACGAGGAAGACGTCAACGTCGGAGGTCGCATGACGCGCCAGCGCCGTCATGAACGCGCCGATCCGCTCGCGGTCCGCTACCTCGCGCACTGTGCCGCGCGGCGGAAGCTGGTGACACGACGCAGCAGGGCGTTGTAGTGGCTGTGGGCCGCCGCACCGTCGCGCGCCGACAACAGCGCATACAGCTGCAACTCGGCGTCGGCGATGGGATGGTTCACGGCGAGCCCCACGTCGCGCAATCCTGGCGCGGCGATGGAGACCAGTAGCGATTCGATCGTGACTGCCCCGGCCGCGAGGTCGCTGAGGCCCGCTTCAATCAACTCGACTCCGGGCAACCGTGCGGTGATCATGAACGAAGTCTATCATCGTGCCGGCGATACGGCCCATTCTCGGGATCCCCTGCGACGCTCACGGCGTCTTCCCCGCGAGCTTCGCCTGCACTTCGGCCGTCCAGTTGCTGACCTGAACAAACTCCAGCACACCCACGGTTTGCCGCCGGCTGGACAGAGAGCCGGGTCCTGTCGGTCAGCCATGCCATGCGGGTGTGCGTCACCCTTCGGGAGTCCGGCAGCGCCGTTGCGCTGGCAAACCGATCGGCCGGCAGCTCGGCGAGTTTCAGATCGTAAGCGAGATACACGGTCGCCATGCAGCCCGCGCCGATCTCGCGCTCGACGCGATAGCGGTCGGCGAGGGCGACCGTGAGTCGCGGGAGGGCAGTGGTGCCACTCATGGCGCGCTGCCCGACTTCGCGCCGGCCGCGATCGCAGGAGCCACTTCGCTCCACCAGTGCAGCACCACGCTCACGTCGGTCTGCCTGGGTGGCGTCACGAACAGGAAGCGCCCGTCGGCCGACACATCGAACGACCTGGCGTTGTAATCGAAGTAGTAGCGTGACGCGTCGAAGAGCGCGCGCGACGCGCCGATCGGATTCGCTGCCGGCGTGGTGACCGAGGTGGCGATCAGCATGCCCTTCATGTCGCGGTAAAATATCTCACGTCCATCGCGAGACCAGACGGGGCTTCGCCCACCGTTGGCGGACAGCTGCAGCTTCGCGCCCCCGCCGGGGAATGGCGTGAGATAGACCTCGGTGCGGCCCGACGCGTCGGAGGTGTAGGCGAGCCAGCGACCATCGGGCGAGACCGCCGGATTCGACTCGTCGGCGGTCGTCGCCACGACTGCGCGCGCCGTCGTGTCGCCGTGCCGCATCGCGTACAGGTCGCGATTGGTGCCGCCGTCGCTCCACCCCTCGCGAAAGGCCAGGTATTCGCCCGCGCGCGGCCAGCTGACTTCCTGCACCAGTCTCGCTCGCGAGACGACGAGTCGGGTGCTGTCACCACCATCGCGGGCGAGCGAGTAGATGCGACGCAGTGCCCCGCTTCCACGGTCGCTGACGAAGAGCACGCGCGACCCGTCGGGCGTCCAGGACGGGCGGAATGATCGCTCTCCGGGCGGCGTCATGCGCGACAGCGTGCGCCGCGCCAGGTCGTACAGCCAGATCGCCTCGTCGCTGGAGGACACCACGATCGACACGGCGATCTGGTCCCCGGTCGGTGCCAGCGCAAGCGCACCGAATGCCCGCGTGAGGGTGGAATCCACCTCGGTCGCGACTCCCGACCGCGTCAGCCAACTCAAACGCGACACCGCGCTCGTCGCTGCCTGGTAGACGAGCGAGCCGTCCCGGCCGACTGCAATGAACGGAAACCGGTCCGTCTGATAGATGCCGGAGAGCACGGGCACGGCGGGGCCGACCAGCACGCGCTTCGCCATGTCGAAGCGCCGTGCCACGAGCGTGCCATCGACCTGCATGTAGAGCAGTGTCCCATCGTGCATGCTGACGACGGCGACACCGCGGCCGATCACGTGAGACGCCTTCGTTGCGAGATCGATGAGCACGAGGGTGCCATCGGTGAGGCCGACACCACGCGTGGCGCTCAACAGCGCCTTGCCATCATCGAGCACGACCAGCGACTGCAGCGCGCCCTCGGCGGTGGCTTTCACGCTCGACTGCGGTGTTGCGAGGATCACCTCCAGCGTACCACCGCTGGCCGGCACACGAACGATCCGTGTGAGCTCCACCAGGTACAGGTATCCGTCCTCACCCCATCGAAGGCCACGCGAGTCGGCGACGCTGGCGACCCGTGCCCTGGTGCGGCCGTCGAGGCTGATGGTATGCACCGCTGACGGTTTGTCCTCGGTGACGTAGGCCAGCGAGCGTCCGTCGGGGGAGAACGTCACGTCCGCCGCCCCTTCGGTGCGCGGCAGGATCTCGACCGTATCACGATCGATCCACCGCAGGCGTATGCCGGGATTCGCATCAGCGCGATCGGCATACGCGATGATCCGGCCGTCGGGGGAAATCGCCGGCTGGGTGGTGCGGTTCACGTTGACCGTCGGCGCCGGCAGCGAGAAGCGCACGACGCCCGACGTCGATGTCGTATCGACCTTTGCACGGAAGGCAGTGAATGTCACTCCCGCCAGCGCGACCAGCGACAGGGCGGCGATCCCCTGCCACCATCGCACGGCGCGTCGATCCACGACTCTGGAGGCGACGAACGCTCCCGACGGCGCCGTGGACTCCGACAGCATCGTGCTGAAGGCCGCAGCACTCGCGGGTCGATCCACGGGCAGCTTGGACAGCGCCGCGAGCACGGCGCGTTCCACGGACGCCGGTACGGTGTCGCGCGTCATGCGCATCGGGGTCGGCCGCTCGCTGAGCACCTTCGCCACGATCGCCTGCACACTCGGCCCCGTGAACGGCGCCTCGCCGGCGAGCATCTCGTAGGTGACCGCACCCAATGCGTAGATGTCGCTGCGCGCATCGATCGCGCGCTCGCCCATCGCCTGCTCGGGGCTCATGTACTGCGGCGTGCCGAGCGAGAGGCCGGTCTGCGTCATGCGCGCACCGCCGGCGCTCTGCACCGCGAGCGCGATGCCGAAGTCGGCAACGAGCGCATGCCCGTCCTGCAACAGGATGTTCTCAGGCTTGATATCCCGGTGGATGATGCCCTGTGCATGCGCGTGCTAGAGCGCGTCGGCCACCTCGCGTGCGATGCGCAGTGCGTCGGCGATGGGCAGCTGCCGTTCGCGTTCGAGGCGTGTGCGGAGTGTTTCACCACGCACGAGCGGCATCACGTAGTAGAGCAGCGTATCCGCTTCGCCCGAATC
>JBBQXC010000276.1:0-4151 GCA_038210005.1 Gemmatimonadales bacterium | reverse complement strand
CTGCGCGCGCTCGATCTCACGCCGGAAGATGTGGCCGCTGCCATCCGCGCCGAAAACGCCACGGGAGCCGGCGGCACGATTCGCAAAGGCCAGTTCCGCTTCTCGGTGCGCGCGCTCACCGAGTTTCGCAATCCGTCGGAGATTCTCGACACACCGGTCGGCCCAGTAGGTGCCGGCATCACCCTGCGCGACGTGGGCACCGTGTCGCTGGGATTGGCCGATCCACAAACCCTCACGCGTCTCGACGGCACGTCGGCGATCGGCTTGGTGGTGTACAAGGATGCCGGCTCGAACACGGTGGCGGTGACGCGTCGCATGACCGACGCCATCGCGCAGCTGGAGAAGGAATTCCCCGGCGTTGCCATGACCGTGGTGGCCGCACAGGCCGATTTCGTGGTCGACGCACTCTCGAATCTCGGTCAGGAAATCGTGGCCGGCGGCCTGTTGTCGCTGCTCGTGATCTTTGTGTTCCTGCGCGACTGGCGCCTGTCACTGGCCATCGGCGTCACGGTGCCGTTGTCGGTGCTGATGGCGCTGGTCGCCCTGCAGGCGCTCGATGTGTCCATCAATGTGCTCTCACTCGGTGGCCTCGCACTCGGCACCGGCCTACTCGTCGACACGGCCATCGTGGTGGCCGAATCGGTAGGGCGCCGACGCGAAGAAGGGATGTCGCTACTCGAGGCCGCAGTCACCGGCACCGATGAAGTGGCCGCGCCGCTTTTCGCCGGTACGCTTACCACCGTACTGGTGTTCGGCCCCATCATTTTCGTGCGTGGACTGGCCGCGGCGCTGTTCCGCGACTTGAGCTTGAGTGTGGTGACCACGGTGGCTGCGTCGCTGGTGCTGGCGCTCACCCTCATGCCGGTCATGATCGTGGGACGCCGCAAGCTGGCGAAATCGGCGGCGTCATCGACACTGGTCGCGACCACGCCGAACGCCGAAGCACCCAAGGTGCCATCGGCCACGGGCCGCACGCTCGACGCCTGGGGACGCACGCTCACCGAGTGGTATGAGCGCGGCATGCGCTGGTCGCTCACGCATCCACGTTCGGTGTTCGGCATGGCGGGCGCATTGTTGGCGGTCACGGTGGTGCTGGTCTACACGCTGCCCAAGGAGATCTTGCCGCGTGTGGATGAAGGCGTGCTGGTGGCGCAGGTGCAGCTCCCCGAGGGTACGAGCATTCAGGCCACGGCCGAACAGGTGACGCGCGTGGAAGTTGCGGCGCGCGCACTCGGTGCTACGGGGATTTATGCGCGCGTGGGAAAGGCGACCAACGAAGAGGTACTGGCCGGTGCCGATCCCGGATCGAGTGCCACGGCGCAGCTGATCGTGCCGGTGCCGGGTTCGGCTGATGCGGCCGAGTTCGCGCAGCAGTTGCGCGCCAAGCTGCCCGACTTGGCCAAGGGGGCGCTGGCGATCGACCTCGCGGGCCAATCGGAGTTCGGTTCACTGATCGGACGCGAAGGGCGTCTCGTGCGCGTCGAATTGTCGGCGCCCACGCTCGTGGAATCACAGCGGTGGGCCGACACCGTGCGCAAGGCCATGCAAACCGTGCCGTCACTCACCGATGTGCGCGACGCCTTCGCCGCCACGCAGCCCATCGTGGAAGTGTCGTTGGAACGCGCGCGCATGGCCGAACGCAGTATTGTGCCGCAGCAAGTGGCGAGTGCGCTGGCCGGTGCGTTGGGCGGGGTGAGCGCGAGTGAATTGCGCGAAACCGATCGCCGCACGCCGATCATGGTGCGTTACGCCGGGCTTCGGAACGAGGAACTCGAGACCGCGCTCAAGACCCCGCTGCGTGGCGTGCCGCTCGCGCAGCTGGTGCGCGTGCGCGAAACACGCGCGCCGTTGGAAGTGGTGCGCGTGGGGCAGCGCCCGGTCACGATCGTGGAGGGGCTGGTGGAAAGCGGTGGCACGGCCAAAGCCACCACCGATGTGCAGTCGCGCATGGCGTCGCTCACGCTGCCGGCCGGCGTGTCGTGGCTGGTAGGTGGTGCCGACGCCGAACGGCAACGCACCAGCAACGAACTCACGTTGGTGGCGGTGTTGGCGGCATTGCTCATGTTCCTGGTATTGGCCGGCGAGTTCGCGAGCTTCACGATTCCGCTGGTGGTCATGCTCACGGTGCCCTTGGCGGGCGCTGGTGCCGTGATCTTTCTGTGGCTCACGGGACAATCGCTGAACGCGGTGTCGCTGATCGGCATCGTGGTCATGATCGGCATGGCCGACAACGAAGCCGTCGTGAAGCTCGATGCCATTCGCAAATTCCGCGAGGCTGGCTTTGGCATCGACGAGGCGATCGTGCGCGGCGGCGAGCAGCGACTGCGTGCGATCGCGATGACCTCGATCACCACCGTGACCGGTGTGTTGCCGTTGGTGTTCGGATGGGGTAGTGGCGGCGCGCTGTATCAGCCGTTGGCGGCCGGCATCATTGGTGGCAGTATCAGCGCCCTGCTGGTCACGTTCTTTTTGTTGCCCACGGCCTACGCGGCGCTGGAGCGGCGCACCGAGCGTCGCGCGGCACGGCACGCGCAGCGACTCGCGCAGCAGAGCGCGCAGCAGAGCGCGCAGCAAAGCGCGCAGCGACCCCTCGCATGATCCGCTTTGCGACGCGCAGGCCGGCGGTGGTGTGGGCGATCTGCGTGGCCTTGCTGCTGGCCGGCGCGATCGCATTTACGCGATTGCCACTGGCTACGCGCACCACCGTAGAGTTGCCGCGGCTGATGGTGAGCGCCAGCATGCCGGGGGCGTCGCCGGAGGTAATCGAGACGTATCTCACATCGCCGGTGGAAGCCGCCATTCAAGGCGTGCGCGGTGTGCGGCGCGTGTCCAGCAATTCATACGACGACTTTGCCAGTCTCACGGTGGAGCTGGAAGAAGGCGCCGACGTACAGATGGCGCGGCTGGCGATACTCGAGCGACTCGAACTGCTGCGCGCCGATCTGCCGCCGGGTGCCAGTCCTCCCACCGTGGCCAACTACGTACCGGAGGGGCTGGAGGAAGCACCGCTCATGTCGTTGTCGGTGTTCGGACCGTACACATCGGGCACGTTGCAGAAGTTGCTCGAGGAGCGGGTGAGTCCGCGTCTTGGCAGCATACCCGGCGTGGCTGGTGTGCAGGTGCGCGGCGGTACCGATCTGGGCGTGTCGGTATCGTACGATCCTACACAACTGCGTCGCATCGGCATCTCGCCCCAGCGGTTGGTCGAGGCGATCGGCGGTGCGCGCATGGTGCAGGCGTTGGGGTCACTCGATCGCGGGAGCGATCCTGAGCACGCCACGACGCAGAACGTCGTGCTGCGCGACCAGCCGGCCGCGCTCGAAGACTTGCAGGCGCTGCCGGTGCGCGGTCCCGGCACTCGGGTGTTTCGGTTGGGTGAACTGGCGACGGTGCGCGCCGAAGAAGACGCGCGCGGCCGCTTCTTTCGCATCGATGGTGAACCGGCCGTTGCCGTGGAGATCTCGCGACATCCGGGCGCCGACGCCATCAAAACCGCAGCCGCATTGCGCGTCGCCATCAAACAGCTCGAGCCGAGCATGCCGCCAGCGGTACGCCTGCGCATCAATGCCGATGAAAGCGAAGATCTGAAAGAGGAGCTCGACGATCTCGCGTTGCGGAGTGTGATCGCCTTCGGATGTGTACTGCTGGTCCTGGCGTTCACCTTGCGACGTTGGCGCGCGGTGGCCGTGGTGATGGGCACAACGGCCGTCGCCATCGCCGCCACGGCGCTGTCGCTGTACCTGTTCGAGATTCCGGCGAATCTGCTCACGCTGGCGGGGCTTGGCATGGGCGTCGGTATTCTGGTGCAGAACGGGCTCGTGGTGGTCGAACGACTTGGCACCGAACCCGACACGCCCGATGGTCGAGCCCGCGCGACGCAGCGCATCATGCCGGCGATCATCGGCAGCACACTCACCACGGCGGTGGTGTTGTTCCCGTTCCTGTATCTGCAGGGCGACACGCGCGCCGCGTTCGTTCCGTTCGCCGCCGCGTTCGTGTTCGCGCTGGGTTGGAGTGTGTTCACTGCACTGCTGGTCGTGCCGGCACTGGGCAGAGGGGTAGCAGCGCAGAATACGGCGTGGCCAAAGCTGCAACGCGCATACACGCGCGTGCTCGTGCGACTGCTCCGGTGGCGCGCCGCCACGATCGTT
>JBBQXC010000275.1:0-4211 GCA_038210005.1 Gemmatimonadales bacterium | reverse complement strand
TGTGCTCATGCCCCACGCAGCCTGGAGGGATGTGGGAGGTGCGCGACGTCGTTGCACGGCTGATTCGCGACAAGGTCGTCGTTCGCGAGGCGACGCTCACCTACGGCGGCGAGTCGAGCGTCTACACGGGTGAGTTGGGTTCGGTCGAGCCCGGCGTGTATCAGCTCGAAGTCCTTGCGGCGAACGCGGCGTCCGCCACCTTCGGTGTCGTGCGACGGCGCGTGACGATCGCGCGCTGAGTCACGCGGGGCTGGCTACCCGCGCCCTTCCTCGCCGCGCCGAAAACACCGAACGCCCGATCGTCCTTTCGGAAGACCGGGCGTTCGGTGATGCTACAACTGGGGCGGTAGGAGTCGAACCTACAACCGCTCGATTAACAGTCGAGTGCTCTGCCATTGAGCTACACCCCACCAGAGGCCGCGTCGCGACCGCTGTCCTGCAACCCAACATCGCCACAAACGTACGACAACTCAACCATGTTGTGCGAATCGGTTGAGCCATCGCACGAAATGGTACACTACGCTCCCCACATGCCCAGACCGAGGGTCGAACTCGGATACCCTTGCGAGTGCGGGATTTTGAGTCCCGTGCGTCTGCCAGTTCCGCCATCTGGGCCTACACCAACTACCGTCACCCAATTGTACACGGTTGGCGAAAGCGACGCCACGGGGGTGCCAAGTCTGAGCGCCCACATGGCGGCAGAGCGGCCGACTTACGCTGGCGGCGCTGTCCCGTGTCGCCGGAAACCACGGCTGTCCGTGGGGGCGTCCGTCGAATCGTGCATACCCATTCGCCCACGCTGCAGGTCCTGCATGCCGCGACGGAGCTCGTCCTGGAGCCCGAAATAGCGAGCGCGCTGAGTCGCCGACAGAAATTTCGCTAGTTCACGCTGCTCGGCCTCCATGAGTTCGAGCTTCCGACGTTCGAGACGAGGCACTTGCTCAAGCAGCTCGCCGACCTTCGTTTCATTCGCCTTGTCACCAGCCTTCATTTCCTCGCGCAGCGACGTCCGTAGCACGAATTCCTCATGACGCAACGCGCGACGAGATTCTTCCGTGCGTGAGGCCACTTCACGCAGCTTGACCTGCTGCTCGTCGGTCAGTCGCAGTCGCTGCTTCACGATGGCGTCGATCCGCTCCTTGAAGCGCTTCTCCAGAACATCGCGTTGCTGATCAGGCATGCGGGGCGCACCCTGACGATCAGTCCCGCGCGGCGGCGCGCCCTGCGCAACCGTCATGACGGGCGTGCCGACCGACGCGACGAGCGCAGCGGCCACCAGCCGTCGGAGTCGAGGCATGTTCATGGTGCGGAACCTCCCGAGGTCGACACAACAGGTAGCGTCGGCAGCGGCTCAGTAGAGCTGGTGCCATCCCACTGCTCGAGGCGATCGAGCATGTGTTGCAGCTCGGCCTCCGAATAGTCTCCGAGATCGCCGTACGACACCGACACGCGTGACTCACGAGCCGTGCCGCCGGTGCTCGTTGGCGAATCCAGTACTGCGACCGTCGCAGACGGCATGGTGCCGGCCGCCCCCGATGTCCGCGCCAGCGCGCTCTCGGCGGCTTCCGCCAACTGCGCGTCGCTCGAGCGAGCGCTCGTGAGGCTGTTCGGGCTGTTCCGCGACACGATAAGCGAGGTGCCTCCAACGATCATCATGCCGACGGCCGCCGCGACTTGCCACACGGACGCCGACCAGCGACGACGCGGACGCGCCTCCCCCGCCATCGATGCCGCGAGGGGCGCGGCCTCACGCGACGAGCGCACGAGTCGCAACGTCGGCGTGGGACGCGGCAAGTTGGCCACAATCTCCGCGACGTCGAGCGTCACCGTCTTCGGGCGAACCGCGCGCGCCAAGCGCAACACGGCGATGTCGTCGCGACACGGGTCGCAGATCGACAGGTGCTGCTCGACCAGCGCAGCGGCCGTCGCATCGAGCGACGCCGACACGTAGTCGGGCAACAGGTCCTGCATCTCCGGTGTCCGGCACTCAGTCATCGAGAAACTCCTTCACGGCTCGCATCGCGTTGTGGTAGTGCACTCTGGCGGCGCCCTCAGAACTCTCGAGGATCTCCGCGATCTCTTTGTAACTCCGCCCTTCCTGCACACGCAGTGTGAACACCTCACGCTGCATCCGTGTCAATCGACCGATCGCCGATGCCATCCGCTGCGCGGCTTCGTCCGCCACCAAGGCATCGAGTGCATCGTACTCGGTGGCGGCGTGCCCATCATCGACGTCGACCTCGCGTCCCCGTCTGGCCGTCGATCGTCGCCGGTCGATCACCAGACGGCGTTCGATGGTGAACAACCATGTGCGCAGCGAGCTGTCCGATCGAAACGACCCGAGCGCCGAAAAGGCTCGAATGAACGTGTCCTGCACCAACTCATCGACATCCTCGTCGACGCCCAACCGGACGGCAAATCGCGCCAGAGCGCCCGCGTGCCGCTCGACGATCGCCGTGGCGGCCCGCTCGTCACCCGCCATCCACTGTGTGATGAGGGCGCCATCGACTGACGCGTCATCGGTCTGTTCGGCATGAATCATACGCTCAACCCAATTAGACGACGCCCAGCGAGTATCGTTAAGGCTGTGGTCCACCATTGACCCGACGCGGCCCGGGACCGCAACGTGGCCGCCTCGGGTCGCTTGGATGAGGATCGGGCAATCACGGCGTGGCGGGGAGAGCGGACATGCGTATACCGGACATCATCGCGCATCGCGGCTCGTCACGCGAGTGCCTCGAGAATACGCTCGCCGCCTTTGCCCGGGCTCTGGAGCAGCAGGCGGACGGAATCGAGCTCGACGTGCACGGGTCGGCCGACGGTCATCTGGTGGTGCATCACGACGCGGTGCTCCAGCTCGAACATGGCGGCTCCGCTGGCGGCACGGCGATCATCTGTGAGCTCACGCTGACGGAGCTGCGCGCCGCGCGGCTGCACGGCGGCCATCCCGTTCCGCTGCTCGACGAGGTCTTCGATCTGGTCGGCACCAAGGCCACGGTGTATGTGGAGGTGAAGGCCCCTCGCATCGAAGCGGCCGTCGCCGCCCTGCTCGACCGGCACCCCACGGTGCGTGCGGCCGTGCACGCCTTCGACCATCGCATTCCCGTGGCGGTCCGGGCTCTCCGCCCGGGAACCGCCATCGGCTTCCTGTCGGACTCGTATCTCATCGAACCGGCTGGCGTGCTTCGGCCGACCGTGCCGGACGCGCTCTGGCAGTACTCGCAGCTGATCGACGAAGCGCTGGTGATGGCGGCCCATGAACGGGGCGCGACGGTCATTGCCTGGACCGAGAACGATCCGGTGCGAGCGCGCCTTCTGGCCTCCTGGGGCGTGGACGGACTCTGCACCGACGTGCCGGCGACGATCCGCGCGGCGTTTTATACGGCCTGACACCATGCAACACGGGCCCTGCACTGGCTGCGGGACCCGTCCTGTCCAACCCAGCGATCACCGGCCTCGGCGAGCAAACTCAGCTGGCCGAATCGGTCGGCGGCGCGGACTGCTGCACGGGTGCGGTGGGTACCGCACTGCCTGACGCGTCGGGAGCGTCCGTGGTGCCATTGGCCGCGCGCGCGGCCGCAAGCTCCGTCTCCATCCGGCGCGCCTCGGCGTCCTGCGCGCGCAGGGCCGCGATAAGCCGGTCACGTGCGTCACTTGCCAATTCGCCGCCGGCATCAGCCGCACGGAACACGGCATAGCCGAGTGCTTCCGCGGCCTTGTCGGCCTGTTCACGGGCCCGATAGGCGTCGATGCGCAGCTTGCCCTCGTCGAAGACATCCTGCGCCGCCTTGCCGGCCTTATCGATCCCTTCTTTGACCTTGTCCCAGATCGCCATGGCGCCCTTCTCCGCAAAGTGTGAGTGATGCTGAGAACTTACGTCGCCACGTATCCGGAAGTTACGTGCCGTAACGCAAGAAACCCCCGCGCGAGGCGGAGGCTCCCTGAAAACAACGTTCATGCGGTGAGGCTCAGGCCTCGACCGTCTCCTCGGCCGTCACTTCGACGAACTCGACGGGGAGCACGCTGATCTTGTACTTCTTCTTGTTGTGGTGCTGGAACTGCACGACGCCATCGACCAGCGAGTAGATCGTGTAGTCGGTGCCCATGCCGACATTGCTGCCGGGATGCCACTTCGTACCGCACTGACGCGCGATGATGTTGCCAGCTGTTACGAACTCACCGCCGTACTTCTTGATGCCGCGAAACTTCGG
>JBBQXC010000274.1:0-4252 GCA_038210005.1 Gemmatimonadales bacterium | reverse complement strand
TGCGTGAACTCGTGGCGTTCCATCCGCGCGACGCGGCATCGTGGCAGGTCATGGGTACGGTGTTACAGGGGTTGGACCGCATGGAGGAAGCGCGCGACGCGTTGCTCACCGCGATCGAGTGCCGCCCGTCGCACGCCGAGGCCCGCTTCGGGCTCGCGTGTGTGCTCGATCGGCTCGGCGATCCCGACGGGGCCGCGCGTGAAGTTCAGCAGGCGCTGAAGTACTCCCCGATGCGCACCGCAGCACGCCTCTCGGTGGCGATCGACTTGCAGCGCGAGTGCCCCGACGCGGTGGGCGCGCTCGAGCTGCTGGCCATCCGCGGCGGGACGCCATTGCGCGGCATCGTGTTGCCCCGCGAAGATCTCGCCGCGCTGCTGCCCGAGCAGCACCCGGAAGCGCAGCCGGAACCGTCCGCATCGTCGGACGAAAGGACGGTCGACCACGATGCGGTCGCGACGTCGTTCGCGACCACGATCGCCGTCGCCGCACGCACCTGCAACGACGCCGACGGCTTTGCCGCGCGGACGTTGCATGGAGAAGCCCTCGAGCGGTACGTGCGCGCGCGTACCACGGTCGATGCGCCGGCGGTGGCGGACATGGCGCCCACGGCGCAGCTGCTGTGGCAGCGCGCCACGCTGGGCGAAGCGCGGTCGTTGTGTCTGCTCGGTCGTGGGGGCGAGGCGCTCCCGCAACTCAAGCGGGCCGGTGCCGTGTGGCCGCATCATCCGGAGGTGCTGGCGCTGTTCGCGTTCGCTGCGGCCTCTCATGCGGCACGCGATCCGGCGTGTGCGGACACGGCGCGAACGGCCATGCTGCGACTGCTGCGGCAGGACGTGAGCAGTGCCGCCCTGCTGCACTTCGCTGGCGACGCCGCGATGAAGTTGTGCGATGAAGCGCTGGCACTTGGCTTCTATCGTCGCGCGCTGGCGCACGATCCGGCGCGTCCCACGGCGCGCGTGACGATCGCGCGGATGCTGCGCGAGCGTGGCGATCTGCTCGCCGCGCGGCTCGAACTGGTGGCCGCGCTGTCGGCTGTTCCGAACTGGCGCGACGCCGTGCTCGAACTCGCGCGTGTGCACCGGGATGCGCAGCGTTACGCCGACGCGCGCTGGATTCTCGTGGATGTACTCAAGCGTCGTCCTACCGATATCGAGGCACTCCAATTGCTCATCGACGTGCTCGTGGGTGAGGGGCGTCCCGACGATGCGCGCATCGTGGTGGATCGCGTGCTGCGTCATGACCCCGACAATACCGGAGCGCGCTGGTTCGATGGCGTGCTTCTCGCGCAGCAGTCACGCATTCGTGACGCGCTGGCCCGTTGGGCCGGTCTCGCACAATCCGCCGAGGGGGATGTCTTCGTACAGCGTGCCCGCCACGCCGTGTCGTCTGCCGTCGACGGCAACGATGCGCCCAGCGACCCGGCGCGCGTCGCATGAGCGCGCCTCGCCTGCGCGCGCCTCGCCTGCGCGCGCAATGAGCCTCGAGGGCCGTCTTCGCGAGCTCGGTTTGGCCGAGGTGCTGCAACTGCTTGCCTTGAGCCGGAAGTCGGGTGTGCTGTATCTCGAGGCCGCGCTCCAAGGGCGACATGCCGCCGTGCATTTTCAGCAGGGTAGCGTGGTGAATGCCGCCACGTGGAATGCGTATGAGGCGTCCGGGGCACTGCGGGCGCGTGCGGCCGACGAAGCGCGGGAGGTCGAAGCGGTCATGCTCGACTTGCTCTTGTGGCGTGACGGTGCCTTCCGCTTTGCGCCCGCCGCCGACCGCGCGCCGACCAGCGCGTCGATCCGTCTGCCGATCGAACCGCTGCTGATGGAAGCCGCTCAACGGGCGGAGGTCTGGGCGCGGATCGCGGATCGCGTGCCCCATTCCCGCGTCGTTCCGGCGTTCGTCGACGTCGAGGCGGAACAGCTGCCTCTCCTGCGTCTGGCGCCGGTCCAGTGGGAGATTCTCACTCGCGTCGACGGCCAGCGCGACCTGCTGATGCTGGCCGCGTCGCTCGGTCGCGACCTGCTGGTCGTGGCGGAGCAGATTCACGGTCTCATCGGGGCAGGGCTGTTGGTCCTGCGCGAAGGTGCGGTGGCGCCGCGCCGGAATCCCACACCGCCCGCGATGGCGGCGATCCCCGCTCCAGAGGCTCGCGAGGTCGCCGGCGATCTCTGGATCCCCTCGGCGGACCATGCGCGGCATTCGTCGTCGCTTCCCGATGATGTGTCGGACTGTCCCGACGAAGATTCCCTCTTCGATCCGGTGGAATTGGAGGTCATTTCCCCTGAGGGAGTTCCGCGTCTCCGCACACCGTGGATGGCGTCGTCACCGGTTGCCTCGCAGGCCGCTGAACCGTCCTTGCCGCGAGGGGAGACGGCCGGAATCGCAGCGCGCGCCGATGCCAACTCGTTGTGCCAGCTCGGTGACGAAGCGGCCCGGCGTGGTGACTTCGCCAACGCGATGACGCACTGGAACGCTGCCCTTCGGTGCCCGGAGCCGTTCGCCGACGCAGATCGCGTGCGCGAAGCGATCGCACTCACGGCCCGGTTACACGCGCTGCTGCATCCGTAACGGCGTAGGAGACATGCGGTGACCTCGTGACCTTCGGGCGCGGCGACACCGGCGGCGACGAGAGGAGCGGGCGCATGCCCATTGTCGATCATGCCACGCGGCTGATCACCTGCAAGTTGGTCTACTACGGACCGGGACGGTCTGGTAAGACGACGAATCTCACGTACCTGCACTCGGCGTTGCCGGGCACGCAGGTCGGTGAGCTCACGTCGCTGGCCACCCGTCGCGATCGCACGCTCTTTTTCGACTACCTCCCCGTCGACCTCGGCACCGTCGGCGCGTATCGCGTCCGCTTTCAGCTGTACACGGTGCCGGGACAACCGTACTACCGCGCCATCCGGCAGCTCGTGCTGCAGGGCGCCGACGGCATCGCGTTCGTGGCCGACAGCCAGCGTCATCGCTGGGACGACAACCTCGAAAGTCTGCAGGACATGCACGCGAATCTCGCTGAGCATGGGGTCGACGCGCGACATCTGCCCATGGTGATGCAGTACAACAAGCAGGATCTGCCGGCCTCACTGGCTGCCAGCGTGGCAGAGCTGTCGGTGGCCTTGAATTTCCGCAGCGTTCCCGAGTTCGCTGGCGACGCGCTCCACGGCTCGGGCGTCTTCGACACGCTGCGATCACTGGGGATGCAAGTGCTCAGGCGGCTCGGCGCCGACGAGGGCACGGAAACCGCCCAGCGCGCGGCCCTCGCGTTACGCACGCCGGCGTTCACGCCCGCTGTGCACGCCGGCCACGTCACGACCGGTGCGCTCACCAGTGTCGTCGGAGGTAACGCATGAGCGGCCCACTCGACGGCAACTATCGTTTCGACACGTTCGTCGTCGGCTCGTCGAACCGCCTCGCGGTGTCGGCCGCCCGGGCGGTGGCTGACGCACCGGGAAGCGCCTACAATCCACTGTTCGTGTATGGCGGCTCCGGGCTTGGCAAAACGCATCTCGTGGCGGCCATTGCGCATCAGGCACGCGTGGCGAAGCCCGATCTGCGGGTCGAGTTCACGTCGGGCGAGGATGTGGCCGAGCATCTGCATCGCGTGATCGCGAGCGGTCAGGCGCAACGGTTCGTCGAGCATTACCAGCAGATCGAACTGCTCATCCTCGACGATGTGCAGTTTCTGACCGGCCAGCGCGAAACGCAGTCCGAGCTGCTGCGACTGTTCAATATCATGCAGGGCACCGGTCGGCAGCTGGTGCTCACCAGCGATCGTCAGCCGTCGGAGATTCCCGATGTCGATCAGCGCCTGCTCTCGCGACTGATCGGCGGCCTGGTGGTCGACGTCGGCGCTCCCGACTACGAAATGCGTCTGGCGATTCTGCGCAATGTCGCGGGCGTGCGCGGCGTGGAGTTCGCCGACGGTGTGCTCGACGAAGTCGCACGGCTCGCGTTCGGGAATGTGCGAGAACTCAAGGGCGCCCTCAACAAGCTCTCCGCGTTCCAGCAACTCGAGGGAACCCCGGTCGCGCCGCCCGACGTGCGCGCGGTTCTGGGCGAGCGGGCGTCGCGGACGCCGTCGCACCCGCCGCGCATCGAAGCGATCATTCCCGACGGTACTGACTACGAAAGCTTCTTCGCTGACGTCCTGCAGGAAGTCGAGACCCGCGTCGAGCCGTGGCGCGTGGCACTCGGTGAAGCGATGTCGCGCTGGAAGACCCACGGCTACAGTGTCGCCGTGCTCGAGCGCGCCATGACGCTG
>JBBQXC010000273.1:0-4273 GCA_038210005.1 Gemmatimonadales bacterium | reverse complement strand
TTGGCATCCCGATTTACTTCAAGCTGGCGCAGATGACGCAAGGGGTCGCATGAACAGCACGCCGCTCAAGCTGGTCGTGATCGTGGCTGAACCGGTGCTCGAATCGCGCCTGGTCACCGAACTCCGTGGCCTTGGCGCCACGGGGTTCAGTATCCTCGAAGGTCGCGGTGAAGGAACGCGTCACTCTCACGCCACCGACGTGCCGGGCAGTAACGTGCGCATCGAGACCATCGTGCGCGACGACGTGGCCGATCGCATCATGGCGCATGTCGCAGAACACTACTTCACGAACTACTCGTTTATGGCGTACGTGACGGACGTCGCGGTTGCGCGGGGCGCGAAGTACATCTGAGGTGGAGAGGGTGCGCGCCGGTGTCCCCACCGACGCAACGTGCGGTCGCGTCGGTGTACAGTCAGGCCGGCATCGGCGAGAGATTAAAACGGGCCGAAGAGTACACGGGCGGGAAGATGCCTACCAGTCACACGCCCGCTCAACGTTTCAACAACGCTTGCTTCATATCCACCGTCACAATTGCCTGCTGGTAGACCAACCGCGTCACGATCAGCTGCGTGCCATCGGCTGATAGCCAGTAGCCGCCATACGACTCCTTCCCAGTCGTAATCTGCCGTTTGGTGCCGTCGCGCAGATCGAGGATGCCGACGTCCGTTTTTGTGGAGCCGAAGGCGTAGATGATCTGCGTGCCGTCGTCTGTTAAATCCCCGCCCCGCTCGTTGTCGCCAAGCACGCGACGCCCTTGGCCCGTACGCGTGGAGATAAAAAACGTAGCGCGCACGCCATCAGGCATCGTCGAGACAATGACTACGGAGTCACCACTGGGTGTAAAGCCTTTGGACGACACGTTATCCACGTTTCCGCGATCCCACACGACCTGCAGGTCGCCGTTGGTGGTCACCTTGGTAAGCTCAAGCTGCCCCTCGCGCCCGCCAGATCTCGAGAAGAAAAGTTCGCCCGTGGGCGAGACCCCAACGGCGCTAAAGAGGTTGCCACCGGTCGTCAAGCGAGTGGGCGTACCGCCGTTTGCTGCCACCGACCAGAGGTCTCTTAAGCTGCTCTCTTCAAAAGAAATAAAGTAGACAACGGACCCGTCCGGCGACCATGCCAGATCCTGAGGGCTGGAGAACCCGGTGGTTAGCTGCCTCGGTTCGCCGCCCTCGACGCTCACCGTCCAGATATCGTCCTCACCGACACGGTTCGATACGAAAGCCACCATCTTTCCATCGGGAGACCACCTCGCATACTGAATCCCAGACGACCCTGCCACCAAGGTTCTACTCTGTCCGGTTGTGGGTGAGAGCACTCGAAGCTCCGAAACGCCCCCGCCGCGCGCTACCACGTACACGACGTCGTCGTTGACCGGCGACGGACGAAAGTCCGCTACGAGAATGGAATCTGGCGTGAGCCGCCGCTCGGCGCCGCCCGCCATCTCCACGGCCCAGAGCGAGTTCGTCGCTGAAAAGCGGCTAAAGCCAAGAGTGAGGCCAGGGCCAATCCACTGGAGATCGGTTTCTTCGATCGCGTCGTCGGTGACGCGAATGGCCTCTCCGCCGATCGCGGGAGCGACCCACACGTCAGTCTGGCGACCTCTCCTGGAGATAAACGCGATCCACTGCCCATCGGGGGACCAAACAGGGCTGTAATCGTCTCGGATATCGCGCGTGACCTGTCGTGCCTCGCCGCCGTCAGCCGGGATCACCCAGATATCGCTGGTGCCTGTGCGAGTGGACGAGTATACGAGATGCTTGCCATCGGGAGACCACGGAGAGTCCAGGTCGTTGAAACGCTCGAATCCTTCGGTTGTGAGCGGGATCGGGTTTCGGCCCGAGCTGTCGGCTACCCTGACCGTGCCGCGTCCGCCGTCGAGCAGATTGTACGCGATGCGAGCACCGTCGGGCGACCAGTATGCGATGTAGGGGAGCGTATCGGACAGTATCCGCGCCGTGGTTCCGTCTGCGATCGACACGGTCTTCGCTGATAGAATACCCGCCTGGCCTCCGACCACAAAAAAGAGCACCCGATCACCATGCGGATGCCAGCCGAACGCTCCCCCAATGGCCTGGCCCGGAATCAGACTACGGACCGTACCGTCAGCTGGCGTGATGACGTCCACGCTGGTATTGAATTCTCCACCATACACGAGCTTGCTTCCGTCTGGCGACCACAAGAGACTGCTCCCGGCGAGAACAATCGCGAGCCGTCGTGGTTCGCTGAGGTCGGCCTTGGCTACCATCAAGTCATAGCCAGTCGCGCCCGGCGTGAAATACGCGACCTGCCGTCCGTTCGGTGAGAACTTCATGCCAGTATGCCGCGCCGACGCTGAGCTGAGCACGGTGGCTTTCGGCACCGCGACGTTGTCTGCGGGGGCGGAATTTTTCCGGTCGCACGCCGAGAATACGGTTGTCGCCGCGATGGCGGCGTATGCAAAGGCGGAAGCAGAGCGTCGCATCAGGTTCCTTTGGATGTAATAACGTTGGCGACTGCGGTCGAGGTGAGACGCACGATTTCACGCTGCGCCGCCAACACGTCCTGCACGTTGCGCTCGTATGTTTCCGACCAGAGACTTCGCGTCGTGGCCGGATCGCTGAGCTGCATGTTGATGCGCATGACGTCACCTGAGCGGAACACAGTGACCTCGAGTACGGCATCGAGCTTGAGCTCCGTCGCGATCTCCCGCGTGGGTTTCGGTGCGGCTTTGTAGGGCATCATCGCCGAGCGCGACGCCACGCCAACGGTGCCGAGTTTGCTCAGCTCATTGGTGAGCGCATCCTGCATCGCATCGACAAATACGGCATCCTGACCGGAGATGTCCTCGATGGGCATCACAGCAATGCGTTCGATGCGAGCTGAGTCCGCCGCAGCACCGCGCATCCACATCGCGACGCCGGCCGCCGCGAGCACCACAACTGCGGTCACGATTCCGATCCACCAACGTGACGCGGTCGCGCGCGTAGCAGCCGCAGGCTCCGCCAGCTTCGTCGCCGCTCTGTACGGGCGCGTCGTTGTGGGCGTAAGCCCACCGCTCGGCACCGCAGCAATCAGGTCCAGCTGGATGAGTAGTTCGTCTGCGCTCTGCCAACGATCCGCCGGGTCCTTCGCCACGCACTTGAGCAGCGTCTCCGCCAACTGCGCCGGCACATCCGCCCGACGTTCACGGATGTCCAGCGGTGCCTCGAGTACGTGTGCTGAAAGTTGCCCCTGCGCAGTCGTCGCATCGAACAGCGGCTTGCCCGAGAGCATTTCATAGCCGAGCACCCCGAGCGCGTAGATGTCGACGCGTTGGTCGATATTCAAGTCGGCGGTCGCCTGTTCGGGGGCCATATACTGCGGTGTGCCTACCGCGATGCCAACCGTCGTGAGACTATTCCCCGCGGAAGCACTGAGTGCCTTCGCCACGCCAAAGTCGGTGACAGACGCGTGCCGCCCGGAGAGCATGACGTTGTCGGGCTTGATGTCGCGATGCACAATGCCTCGCGCGTGTGCGTACGCCAACGCGTCGGTGATCTCGTGCAGGAGCCGTACCGTCTCGTTGACTGACAGCGGGCCGGTGCGCGCGATGCGTTCGCGCAGCGATTCGCCGTCGACGAACGGCATGACGTAGTAGAGAAAGCCGCCCATCTCACCCGAGTCGTACAGCGGGACAATGTGCGGATGCTGCAGCTGTGCGATGATCTGGATCTCGCGCGGAAAGCGGTCGGTGCCCATGGCCGCCGTGAGCTCGGCGCGGAGCACCTTGAGCGCGACCTGGCGGCCATGCTTGAGGTCATTGGCCAAATACACGGTAGCCATACCGCCCACGCCAACTTCGCGCTAAATCTCGTAAGTGCCACCGAGGGCGGCCTTCAGCTGGTCGAGCGGCGCTGTCATGCGTGTATTTGGTCGCCAGAAACGAACAGGACCGCGATGCGGTAATGTGCGTCTCCGTGCCGTCGCTCGCAACTCAGTGACGGCGCGCCATGCGCGAGCGGTGAGGTCGTCGCGGCCCAGCTCGGGCTTGCTTCCGCATGGTACGCGAGCGTATAGTAGCGCTGAGTTCGCCGAAAACGCGTCTGCCGATCGGCATCTCACCCCGACCACGCGCCTTTCACGTTGCCATGACGCTGCTCTTCCTCCTCCTCATCGCAACGCTCGGTGCGTCGCTGGTCGTGCTTGTGGTTGCCGGCCGCACGCGCGACGCGGCCTTGCGTGCGGCGTGGCAGGCGGAAGTGGAGCAACAGCGCGTGGCCCTCGACCACACCATTCAACAACTCGCCGCCG
>JBBQXC010000272.1:0-4280 GCA_038210005.1 Gemmatimonadales bacterium | reverse complement strand
CGCGAAGCGCAGCAACGGCGACTGGGAGACCCTCGACGCTTCACCACCTGTCAGCAAGCACCTGACCAAGCGCTACATCGCGATTTTCTTGGCCTCGAGCTTCTTCTTCTGCTCGCGCAGATGCTCCTCGAGCTTGAGCCGCGGAATACCCTTCGCCAACCACTCCGGCGCCTTTTCACCCTTGAGATAGCTGTCCCAATATTCCATGAGCCGCAGGTTGTAGTCCTTGCGGTTCTTGAGCTGCGCCAGGCCGTGATTCTCGCCCACGTACTCCAGCAGGATCACATCCTTGTCGAGCTGACGCAGCGTGTTGTAGAACGTGATGCCTTGATTGAAGTCCACCGCGCCGTCCTTGTCATCGTGCAAGATGATGAGCGGCGTCTTCACTCTGTCGGCAAAGCGGTTCGGTGAGTTCCGCTCGTAGGCGTCCTTGTGCTCGAGGAAGTTGCCCTTGAACCGGCCCTGCGAACTCTGGAAGATCCCCTGATTCGTGCTGCCGGAGTTCCAGTACACCGAGCTGTACATGCTCACCATGTCGGTGAGTGGGGCGCCAGCCACCGCACTCTTGAAGATGTTCGTCTGGCCGATCAGAAACGCGGTCTGGTAGCCGCCCCACGAGTGGCCGTGCAGGCCTACGTTGGCCGAGTCCACGATGCCCGTCTTGATCGCAGCCTTCACGGCCGGCACCACGCTCCACACCGCACTCATGCCCGGGTCGTTGATCTTGTATACGATGTCCGGCAGGAACACCGCGTAGCCGCGCGAGTTGTGCACGCCGATCAACGCATTCGGTGAACTCGAGAAGGTGGGCGAGTAGAAGCCGTTCAGGTTGTCCGACTGTAGCTCGTAGATGAACACCAGCGTGGGATACTTCTTGCCTTCTTCGTACCCCGCGGGCAAATAGAGCGCGCCCTGCAGCGAGTCGCCCTTATCCGTCACGTAGTTCACGAGCCGCGACCCGGCCGACCACGCCACGCCGTTCATGCTCGGATTGGCGTCGGACAAGCGCACCGAGTCCGCAATCGCGCCCTTGCCGAACGACACGCGCCAGTAATCGGGGAAGCGCGTTGCGGTCTGGATCGACGATACCCATACCTCGGCGTCGCGTGCTTTCATCGGCGCATGACGCGCATCGCGCCATCCGGTGATCGCCACCGCGCCCGCCTTGGCGGGATCGATGCGCACGATCGCTTCCTTCTTGGTGAGCGCCTGCATGGCGGCCATGTACACCGGCTTGGCCAGGTCGATGTTGCGCTCTCGCGGATCGGTGGTGATCACGCGCGTGTAGCGTGTGCGCGTGGCGCGGCCGTTTACGGTGAGATTCGCCCAGCTCTTGCCCGCCATGCCGATACGCCACACGTCGTAGTTGTCGCTGATGAGCGCGAAACGCCCGTCCTTGCTCCAGCCCACGATGTTCGTGCTTGGCCGGTCCACGTTGTGATCGTCTTCCGTGTCGATGAACGACACCGGCGCGCCGGCCGTCACGTTGGTGATGGCCCTGGTGGCCACGTCATACGCCTGGAAGTTTCCGTCGTCCCAGAAGAGCACCGACTTGCCGTCGGGCGACAACGTGGACGTGCCGCGCAGTTCCTTCTTCACCACCGTACGCGTTCCCGTGCGGGCGTCGATGAGGTACAGATCGCGCCGCTGCACGCCGTCGTAGCTGCTCTGACGCTCGTATGCCTGATTGTCGGTGCCGAGTACGTAGCGGTCGCGCGCGCCGAGCGTGCCGGTGCGCACCACGTCGTCGGTGAGCTGCACGACTTTCTGCGTAGCGGGCAGGTACGTGGCCAAGAATGAGAAGCTCTTGTCCGCGTTCTCCTGCACGATCTGCATCGACTGCAAGCGCGCGTCCTTGCTGTGCCACAGAATGAGCGACGGACGATCGTCGTCTTCGAGCTGTTCGCTCTTGGGCACCGGGGGCATGGCGACACGCAGGCCGATTGCGAGTCCATCCATCTGTTCCAGCCAGCGGGGCGTGCGCTCCGGGCTCACTTCCATGCCGGTGGGGAGCGCCGCGGTGGCACCGGTGCCCACCGAGATCATCTGCTGCGTAGGCGAGCCCACACGCGACACGGCGGCCGCATTCCACGTGGTATCGGTGACCGCGCTGTCGATGGTGCCCTTGAGATAGGCAAACGCGGGGAAGCTGTCGGTCCAGGCGAGGCGGCGATACAGCGCCTTGCCGGCGTCGATCGACTTCACGGTGCCGCTGGCGAGATCGCGCAGCTGCACGCCGTTGCCGAGCTGATCGCGGGCATCGATGGTGTAGGTGAGCCAACGGCCTTTGTCGTCGAACGCAAAGTCGCCGACGTTACCCACGTTGAAGCTCGTGTTCGTGCCCAGCTCATGCAGCAGTAGGTCGGTGCCTTCCACTCGCGCTGCGCCGCCGCCGATCGGGTTGCCGCCCATGCCCGGCGCGCCGGGGCCGGGGAGACCGCCGCTGGCGCCGGCACCACCGCCACCGCCTGCGGTCTCGGGCGCGTAGGCCTGCATCGCGACCCACTTCGGCGAGTCACCACCGAACGAGAAGCGACGGATCTTGTCGAATTCGCGCGCGTCGCCCGTGGTGAGATTCAAGAGGCGGAGCTTCGATTGCACGGTGCGACGTTCGCGGCGCAGGCGCTTCTGATCGGCCGCTTTGGGATACACCAGCATCGCGGCCCACTTGCCGTCGCCGGAGAGCTGCAGCGCGGCATTGCCACCGCCGCCGGGCCCACCCGCCGCTGCCGGCGCTTCACCGATGGCGAAGCGGTGTTCCTTGCCGCCCGACGTGGTCTGTCGGATCACGACCTCGGCGTCGCCTTCGTTGGGCGCGACCGTGTACGCGAACCAGGCGCCATCGTTGGAGAGCGCGGTGCCGCGGATGGACTTCCAGGCCGAAATATCGGCCGGGGTGATGGCACGCGGGGCGCCGGCATTGCCATTGGCTGACTGAGCGAGCACCACGGCGGGGGCGGCGAGCAAAAGCGCACCGATCGCGAGAGGGCGCCTCGGGAATGCGAACATCGGAACTCCGAGTGTGAGAGGACGGAGGGGAAGCTATGGCCGGGGCTGGAGAGCGCCACCGCGATGGCGCGGTTGACCTCCGTTTCTGATACCTCTTGACTTTTAGCTGTACTAGTACAACTAGTACACAATGCTGCCGTTTCCCATATCTCTCGTCCCAGGCGAGTCCCCCTACCGCCAGGTGGTCTATGCAGCCACCAAGGCCGTGGTGTCGGGCGTGCTACCGTCGGGATCGCCGTTCCCCTCGGTTCGCGAGCTGAGTCAGGCGCTCAAGATCAATCCCAATACTGCGCACAAAGTGGTGGCCGAGCTCGTGCGTAACGGGGTGCTGGAGGTGTTGCCGGGGGTGGGAACGGTGGTCGCGACCGGGGCGGAGTCGTCGGCGGCGGAAAAGCGCGCGCTGTTGTCGAAACCGGTAGAACAGCTGGTGGTGGAAGCCATGCGACTGGGGCTCGAGGAACAGGACGTGGTGCAGGCGGTCGCGTCGCGCTGGCGCGAACTCAGTGGCGGAACTCAACCAGACGCCGCCGATCGTGCGGCGACGTCGGAGTGATTGCAATGACGACAACACACAGCGCCGTCGCGGTGCAGGGGCTTTCGCATCGGTATGGCCGCAAGCGCGTGCTGCACGAACTCGACCTCACGATTCCCGAAGCGGCTACATACGCATTGCTCGGCGCAAACGGCGCGGGCAAGACGACGCTGCTGCGCGTGCTCGCGGGGATCGAGCGTGCGCAAATGGGCTCGGTATCGTTGTTCGGAGATAGCGTGCAAGGCATGACGCTACCGTAGCGACAGCGATTCACCTACGTGGCCGAAGGGCAGGAACTCCCCACGTGGATGCGGCTCGAGCAGGTGGCGTCCCAGCGTTTTTCAGAGGAGAACGAGCTGAATGGGCTCGACATCCGGGTCTGAATGGTGAGGCGGTGGCGTAAGGAGTTGCAGGATCGGAGCTTGCTCGAACAGGGTCACACTCCGGATCTGTAGCATTTCGTACACGCGATGACGCTCACGTGGCAGACGTTTCTTCGCGGCGGGCCAGCAAGACGTCCGTGTCAATGGCGATCCAGCGGTGCGCCCGCACCGCGTGCTCGCACCGCGTGCTCGCAGGTCACCAGGCACGGCGTGAGGCGTCGGTGCGGCGTGAACCGCGGGGCTTTCGGCGACCTCGGCGCCATCGGACGGCCAGCTGGTTCAGGCGAAGCTCGCGGAGGACGCGAAGAGACGCGAAGCACCGCAAAGCACACAATGATGGAGCATGGCATCGCGCC
>JBBQXC010000271.1:0-4313 GCA_038210005.1 Gemmatimonadales bacterium | reverse complement strand
ATTGCACCTCGGGCGACCCTGCTACCAGCCGCCGCATCGCATCGGAGCTGGCAGCGATCGGTGTGGGCTTCATCGACGCGCCGGTCAGCGGCGGCGTAGCGGGCGCGGAAGCAGGGACGCTCACCGTGATGGTCGGTGGCCCCGCCGAGGCCCTGGAGCGTGCGCGGCCCGTGCTGGAGAGCTTCGCCGGCAAGATCGTGCACTGCGGTGCGCTCGGTGCGGCACATGCGTTGAAGGCCGTCAACAACACGCTGCTCGCACTGCACCTCTGGTCCACGGCCGAAGGGCTCGTGGCCGCGATGAAGGCTGGCGTGGCGCCGGAGGTCGCGCTCGACGTGATCAATGCGTCGTCGGGTCGCAGCAACGCCTCGATGAACCTCTTTCCCGAGCGCGTGCTCACGGGGGCGTTCCCGCGTACGTTCAGACTCGCACTGCTGGCCAAGGACGCCGGGATCGCGGCCGCCCTTGTCCGTTCGCAGAAAAGCGCGGCACCCACGTTGCAACTCGCTGCGGATCTCATGCGCATCGCGCATCTCGAGCTCGGCGACGAAGTCGATCACGTCGAAGCGGTGCAGCTCGTGGAACGCTGGGCCGGGGTCGAGCTGCGCGCCTCGTGATCCTGCGTCGTCTGGCCCGGCTGCATTGGCTCGCACTGCTGCCGCTGATGGCCTGCGGGCCGTCGCCGCGGGCCAAGATGCGCGCGACGACCGAGTTTCTGGTCGTCAGCGACGATTCCACGGCGTGGGTCCGCACGTTCTCCGATACGGTGGTGGTGACGCGCGCGCCGATGCTGGTGGCACTGCTCGATGGACGTCTGATCGAGATCTACGTCGCCGAAGATCCGATCGACTTCGCCGAGTCCACGTTCCTCGTGACGCGTCTGTTCCGGCGTGATCTCGTGTCGGGAGACAGCACGCTGGTCTTCGCTGATTCGAGCGTGCTGCGCGAAGCGAACGCGTACATGCGTGCGAATCCGATGGCCGAGCGGCTACAGGACGACGAGCCCGCGTCACCCGGCGCCCGCGCGCTCGAGGCGAGCATCACGCCGATGAACGTCGTCGGGCACACACTCGGACTCGAGGTGCATGTCGATCGCACCATCGGCGAGCGTGGTATGCACGACACCTATCGCGCCACGGTGGACCTGCGCACGGGTGCGCGATTGACCCTCGCCGATGTGTCGGCACGAGGTACGGCGCCCGGTACGATCCAGCATGCGCGCCGCGACTTCGACGCCGCCGTCGTGACGCTCGCCGAGCGTGGTGCGGGGACGGCGGGACAGGCTGCCAGTCGTGCCATGGCCGCGTTGAGCTTCGACTCGCTCAGTTTCACGCTCACACGGAGTGGCGATTCGCTCGCGGCGCAATTCCTCGTGCATGACGAGCAGGTGATCGACGAGACGCGCGACACGCATCGTTTTGCGCTCGAGCCGGTGGCGCTGACGCCGCCTCCGTGGTGGCTTGGCGCGCGCGCACCGCTGCCGCGTCTGCAGCCCGACTCGAGCACACGGGTAGATATCGGGCAACTATCTCTCGAGATCATCTACGATGGCGAGGACGTGGCACAGATCGCTTCGCGCACCGGGTCGGGCACGCGGACGTTGACCCGGGTGCGTGGCCCGGTGCGCCGAGTGATTGCCGTCGGCGATTCGACCATCCAGCCGGCGGGACAGTGGCGGCAGGCGCTCGAGCGCGCTTTCTCCGAGTCAGGCTATTATTCGGATCAGGTTCGTGCAGCGTCGCTGCGCAGCCGTGCGCGCCCCACCGCAGCCAGGCAGGCGGCCCTATGACGATCGGCGGAGATTCGAGCTCCGGAGCGCGTCCGCTTCCGGTGACGTTCAGCCCGCGTGCGGACACGGCACCGATGTCGCGGGAGCTCGCAACGCAGATGCTGCCGCTCGTGCGCCGCATCGTCGCCGACCTGCGTGTGTCGTGGGAAGCCTGGCGTGCGGCTGTGACGCGCTACGATACCGTGTTCGCGGCACTCGATGCCGACATCAATTCGCAACTCGCCCGCACCGCGCAGCGCGATGTGAAGCGGCATGCCGCGGAGATCGATGCGCTGCGCCAGGAGCTGGCGCCGCTCGGTGCCACCTGCCGATCGCCCCGTTCGGGCCGCGTGGAGTGGTTCGCCTTCGTCGACGGGATTCCCGCGCGCCTGCTCTGGCAACCGGGCGAGGCCTCGGTCACGCGCTGGGAAGGGCGCGACAGTGGTGTGATGCTCGACATCGACAAAGGCGAAGAGGATGACCCGTCGCGTTCCTGACGCGTCGGATCGCCACGCTCTCTACATGGACAGCGACGTCGACGTCGTGAGTTCCGTGTCATAGGGAATCTCGATCTCGAGGCCGTCACGCGCTGCGACCGTGGCAGGAAACACCGACTGGGCCTGTGTCACGAGGTCGCCCGGATCGCGTGAGTAACGCGCCGAGAAGTGGGTCAGCAGCAGGCGGCGGACGCCAGCGTCTCGCGCCAGCTGTGCCGCTTCGCGCGCAGTGCTGTGTCCCGTCTCGACGGCACGTTCGGCCTCCTCGTCGCCAAACGTCGCCTCATGCACCAGAAGATCTGCCTCCGCGGCCATCGCCTGGAGGGCGGCCGTAGGGCGGGTATCACCCGAAATCACCACTCGGCGTCCCGCCCGCGGCGTTCCCACGAGCATCGAGGCACTCACCTGGCGTCCGTCCGGCAGCTCGATCGTTTCGCCGCGATGCAGCCGGCCCCAGAGCGGCCCTTCGGGGATGCCCATGTCGCGCGCCAGTTCCGGATTGAACCGACCCAATCGCGTCTTTTCCACGAGGGCGTATCCGAGTGCGCTGGCGCCGCGATGATCGGCGGCGATCGCGTGGATCGTGTAGTCCGTCCGGTCCAGAGAGGCACCGGATTCAAGCTCGGCAATTTCTACCGGGAAGGTGAGGCGCTCGCCCCCAAACGCGATGCACGCACGCAACGCCTTGTGGGCACCTGGCGGACCATAAAGTCGCAGCAACTCCGTGCGACCCTGCAATGCCATCGTCCGGGTGAGCCCGATGAGGCCAACCAGATGATCGGTGTGATAGTGTGTGAAGAAAATCTCGCCGATGGTGAAGCCGACGCCGTACCGCATGATCTGGCGCTGCGTCCCTTCGCCGCAATCGAACAGCAGCGTCTCGCCTTCCCGCACCAGTGCAACGGAAGTGGCGTTGCGCTCCACGGTGGGGCGAGCGGCGGAAGTCCCCAGAAAACGCACCGACAGTGACATCGTGGCGAATATAGCGGCCTCATTCTGACACGACCGACGACCGGCAGCGCGGTCGGCCTCCGGCGGAGCCTGCCGGATCGGTCAGCTTCCGGCAAAATATTCCTGACCAAGCTCGGCCAGTGGCCCGCATCCTGCATAGACTGATTCACGTGGGACCTGCAGAGGCGTCGAACCGGCGTCTGGCAGTAGCACCTGAGGCGTTCGGAGACGGTGTCACAACATCGTCGCCGGGATTGCTGGTGAGTCGTTCGGATGCTGTGCTGTGGTTGCGCCCCGATGCAGAGTGGTGGGGGTCGGCCAGGGGTACTGCAGTCGGCCTGACCGGATGTCTGGGGTGAAACCTTTCACGGGGTAGGAGGACGCTGCATGGCAGAGACGATGGATCACGGCTCGGCGCCTATGGGCGACGAAAAGCCGCGAAAGAGCACGCGCGGGTTCGCCAGCATGGACCCGGAACGGCAGAAGGAGATCGCCTCCAAGGGCGGTCGCGCTGCACACGCCAAGGGCACCGCTCACGAGTGGTCCCGGGACGAGGCACGTAATGCCGGCAAGAAGGGTGGCGAGATCGTCAGTCGCGATCGCGCTCACATGGCCTCGATCGGCCGTGAAGGTGGCGGAGCACGTAGCCGCAACCGTCGCGGGAATACTGACGAGACGCGTCGCTGATTCGCTGACAGGATCCTCGACCACCCCGACGCGCCCGGCACGGCGCCCAGGTGAAGCCGATGATTCGTACGACAAAATCAAAGGGTGCTCCGACTCGGTGACGGAGCGCCCTTTGTCGTTGTCGGGTTGGCCCCTCGTCCTCGCGTCATCACGTCGCAGAAGCGGCGTATCTCGGCATCTGTCAGCGCGTCCAGCGACGCTCGTAGGCGTGCGCATCAAACTTCTTGTAGGCGAGCTCGATCGACATGTAGCGGATGGTGCCAAGGACGGGGCGGCGCGTCCAGGGACGATCGAATTTGCCGAGGCACCATTGGATGCCGCCGTAGCTGCTCGGGTCGCGGCCATCGAGACCGTACTTGTTGTTCAGCAGGATCATGATGCGCAGCGCTTCCGCGTAACTCGCGCTCCAG
>JBBQXC010000270.1:0-4390 GCA_038210005.1 Gemmatimonadales bacterium | reverse complement strand
CGACGCACCGTGGGGTACGTGCCGTTCAACTCCGAAAGCCTCGTCACCGGCCAGCTGTTCGAAGACATCCGTGATGCGGTGTTCAAGATGGCCGACCCTGCGCTGTACGATGCGATCATCATCACGAATCTGTGCGTGCCGACGGCATCGGGTGTACCGCTGCAGTTACTGCCGAAAGAGATCAACGGTGTGCGCATCATCGGCATCGACGTGCCAGGGTTCGGGGTGCCGACGCACGCCGAAGCGAAGGACGTCTTGGCCGGTGCGATGTTGCGCTATGCGCGCACGGAAGCGGAGCTCGGCCCGGTGGCCGCGCCGCGTGCCGGCGTCAGCGGCAAACCCACCGTCACGTTGGTGGGTGAAATGTTTCCCGCCGATCCCATGGGTATCGGCATGATGTTGGAGCCGATGGGACTCGCGGCCGGACCGGTGGTACCCACGCGCGAGTGGCGGGAACTCTACGCCGCGCTCGATTGCGTAGGCGTGGCGGCGATTCATCCGTTCTACACCGCGTCGTATCGCGAATTCACGGCTGCCGGCCGGCCCATCGTGGGCTCCGCTCCCGTGGGCTACGACGGCACCGAATGCTGGCTCGAATCGATCGGTCAGATGGCCGGCGTGTCGCGCGATCACATCGATGCGGCGAAGAACAAGTTCCTCCCGGCCATCAAGGGCGCCCTCGCCAAGATGCCCATCAAGGGACGCATCACGATGTCGGGCTACGAAGGATCGGAGCTGCTCGTGGCGCGCTTACTCGTGGAGAGTGGCGCCGATGTGCGCTACGTCGGTACCGCCTGTCCGCGTACACCGCATAGTGATGCCGACCGCGAGTGGCTGGCCGCCCGCGGCATTCACGTCCAGTATCGCGCGTCGCTCGAGCAGGACCTCGCGGCGATGCACGAGTTCAAGCCCGACCTCGCCATCGGTACCACGCCGGTCGTGCAGAAAGCGAAGGAGCTGTCGATCCCGTCGTTGTACTTCACCAATCTGATTTCAGCCCGTCCGCTCATGGGACCCGCCGGTGCCGGCTCGCTGGCCACCGTGATCAATTCGGCGCTCGGCAACAAGTCGCGCTTCAACGAGATGAGTGCATTTTTCGACGGCGTCGGCACCGGCTTCGCGAGCGGTGTGTGGGAAGACGTTCCAAAGGATCACCCGGATTTCCGCGACCACTACAAGCGCCATCTCGCCAAGCTGGCGAAGGCGCGCAAGGCGCAGGAGATGATCTGATGCTGGTGCTCGATCATGATCGCGCAGGTGGTTACTGGGGCGCGGTATACGTGTTCACCGCGATCAAGGGATTGCAGGTCGTCATCGACGGACCGGTCGGCTGCGAGAATCTTCCGGTCACGTCGGTGCTGCACTACACCGACGCGCTGCCACCGCATGAGTTGCCCATTGTCGTCACCGGACTCGGCGAAGACGAACTCGGACGCAACGGCACCGAAGGCGCGATGCGCCGCGCGCACAAGTCGCTCGATCCGGAACTGCCCGCCGTTGTCGTGACGGGCTCCATCGCCGAGATGATCGGCGGTGGTGTGACACCGGAAGGCACGAACATTCAGCGCTTCCTGCCGCGCACGATCGACGAGGATCAGTGGCAGGCCGCCGAACGTGCGCTGTACTGGCTGTGGACCGAGTACGGTCTCAAGAAGGGCGTCGCGCCGAAGCGTCGTGAGAAGAAGGAAGGCGACAAGCCGCGCGTGAACATCGTGGGCACGATCTACGGCACCTTCAATTCGCCGAGTGATCTGGCGGAGATCCGCCGGTTGGTGGAAGGGATCGGCGCCGAAGTGAATATGGTGTTCCCGATGGGCAGTCACCTCGAGGAAGTCCCGCGGTTGATCGATGGCGATGTGAACGTGTGCATGTATCGCGAGTTCGGGCGCATGCTCTGCGAAGCACTGGAGCGTCCGTACCTGCAGGCCCCGATCGGATTGCACAGCACGACCAAGTTTCTGCGCACACTCGGGGAGATGCTGGGACTCGACCCCGAGCCGTTCATCGAGAAGGAGCGACACACGACGATCAAGCCGTTGTGGGATCTCTGGCGCAGCGTCACGCAGGACTTCTTCGGCACCGCCAGCTTCGCGATCGTGGCGAACGAGACGTACGCCCGCGGTGTGCGCCATTTCCTGGAGACGGAGATGGGGATGCCGTGCACGTTCGCCTTCTCGCGCCGTCCGGGTGTGAAGCCCGACAATCAGGCCGTACGCGAAGCGCTCCGCACGACGCCGCCGCTCATCATGTTCGGCAGCTACAACGAGCGGATGTATATGGCGGAGCTGGGCTCGCGTGCGATGTACGTCCCGGCGTCGTTTCCCGGCGCCATCATCCGTCGCCATCTGGGCACGCCGTTCATGGGCTACTCGGGCGCGACGTATCTGATTCAGGAAGTGTGCAACCAGCTGTTCGACGCGCTGTTTCACATCCTGCCCTTGGGCACGGAAATGGACAAGATCGACGCGACCCCCGCGCGCATGCACAAGGAGCTGCCGTGGGACGATGACGCGAAGAGCGCCTTCGACGAGATCGTCGAGACGTATCCGATTCTGATTAGAATCAGCGCCGCCAAGCGCCTGCGCGACGTGTCGGAGAAGGATGCCCGCGAACTCGGCGACACGATCGTCACCCGGGATCACGTGCTCGCCTCACGGCGCAGTCTCGTCGGCGTCGGATAAGTCCACAGCAGCCGACGACACGCACATCTGAAAGCCGGGGAGGGCAAACACAGTTTGCCCTCCCCGCTTTTGCTGTCGAGCGCCTTTTGCTGTCGAGCGCCGTTAACTCCTAGCGCCGTTCATTCCTAGCGCCCGAAATTCCTAGCGCTGTTGATTCCTAGCGCCCCTAATCAGTTCGCCCAGCGATCCACCGTGCCGCCCTCTCCGGATCCTCCTCCATCAACAGGTGCCCGGCGTCCTCGACGCGCATGCTCGAGCCGCGGATCCTGGCGACCGCTCGCGCCAGCGGCGCGGCCGGCACCCACCGGTCCCGTTGTCCCGCGATGATCTCGAGCGGCGTCTCCAACGAGGCGAGCTCGCGCAGGAGCGTGGGCAGATCCCACCGCGCCATCATCGCGAGGGCGGCGTGCACATGCGTGGGCATGCGACAGAGCAACTCATAGCGCGCGAGCTGGTCGGGAGTGAGTGCGCTCCCCGTGCTCTCGAGCATGGCGCGGATAATCCGGGTGCCAGCGGCCAGCTTCGCCGCGCTGAGCGCTACCGCATCGCTTTCCACGACCGATCCGATAATCGGGGCGATCAGGCTGACATACCACGCGGGCGGGGCCACCAAGGCCGCGCAGAGCCCCACGATCCGAGTCGGCGCGATGCCGCGCTGCAGGGCCATGCTCAGCAACACCGGCACGCCGGCGGAGTGCCCGGCGGCCACGTACGGGTGAAGGCGCAGGGCGTCGAGCAGCTGCTGGAGCGCGCGGGCCATGCCGTCGATCGTGTACACATTCCGCGCGCGCTCGACGGCCGGCGGAACGAACGAGAATCCGTGACCCGGCAAATCGGCCGAAATGACCGTAAACGATTTGGCGAGCGCCGTGGCGCAGCCGGCCCAGGAGTGCGTACTGCCTCCGGTTCCGTGCACGAGGAGCACCACGGGGCCATTTCCCTGCTGCTGATAGTGCCAGCGAATGCCATCGAGTTCGAGAAAACGCGAGAATTCCCGGTCTGGCCAGTCTGCTGGTGGATCTGAAAGGGGCGACACGGCGCGTTAGGAGGCTGAATCGGTGGTCAGTGAGTCACGGACGGGAAAATTACCGTTTTGCTGTAAATTATTCTTGACACATTGAAGTGTAAGGCTCAGTTTACACCTCGTAGGAAGTATACACGCCGCCCGTCATCAGGGTGGCACCCCGCCGCGCGGGACGAGCGCGGTAGCTCCATTTGTTCCTTGGGAGGCACAGATGCAGGAAAAGGGCGGAATGACAGAAGAAGAGGCGCGTCGTTTCCATGGGTATATGGTCACGGGTACGCTCGGGTACGTCGTCGTTGCAGCGGTCGCGCATTTTCTCGCGTGGTCGTGGCGTCCGTGGTTCTAACCTTCTGATCACGACCTGGAGACACCATGCACAGAATTTGGATGGGTAACGACCCGAACATCATCATGAGCGCGCTCGGCTCATTTTTGGTTGGTGCGGTGCTCGTGTTGCACATCTGGGCGTACGGTCAGTTCAATTGGCCGGGGACGCTCAAGGCCAAGTACGCCACGCCTCCTGCCGCCACCCGCTAAGGAGCATTTATGCACCGCATTTGGTTGATGTTTGAGCCGCGTCGCGTAATGGTGGCCATGGTTGGCTTCCTTGCGGTACTGGCGCTGACCATTCATTTCATCCTGCTCAGCTCACAGCGCTATTCGTGGATCGAGAATGGTACGCTGT
>JBBQXC010000269.1:0-4453 GCA_038210005.1 Gemmatimonadales bacterium | reverse complement strand
GTCGAACTGTCGGGCCTGCTTCTGCCACGGGCGCAAAGACTTATGTGGTCAGCGGCGTAAAGACTTCCGGACAACGGCACCCGCCTGCCGTGCGCGCTTGTCCAGCGGGAACCGCACGGTGCCGGTATCAGGGAGTGCCACGCAGTCGTTTCCATGGACGCATGCGCGCCGGTGCGCGAATGGATGATCTTGGTGAGGGACTTTCCGCGCCAGAATGAGGGACTTTTTCGTGTCGGCTTCACTATGAAAAGGTGCCTTCCCGAGGGGACTGACGTATCTTGACTTAGTATTATTTGGACTGAAAATCCGCGTGTCGGGGGTTCGATTCCCTCCCTGGCTATTGGTTGTGGGACAACGACTTAGGTGAAGACGGCGCCCCGGTTTTTCTGGGGCGCCGTTTTTCGCAGAGGGAGGTGCAGAGGGACTTAGTGAATTCGGTGCGGTTCGCGTGATCGCAGTTCAGTGGTCGTCGTGGACACGCAGGCAGCCAGAAAGACCGCTCGACGACGCGAGGCTTCGGCGTGAGGATGCACGGCGGCCGAGGTCCCAGATGGCACGCGGCGTGTTCGGCATTTCGACGCGGCGACACTCGCCGGCGTTAGGAATCGAAACGGCAGGCGGTGTACCTCGCATTGGGGCGCAGATCGCAGCCTGAGACACCGGACCCCCAAGACCGGGCCGGCGCGCAGAGCATCTCTTTTAGGGCTCTTCCGGGAATTCCGGGATAAGGGCGTGACAGGACGTGCGCAGCGCGACATCGTGGAGGCATCGGAGGAGCGACGATGCCAGCACCGGATGCCCGTGGTCTGATCGGCTTGTTGGAGCAGGTGGGCGGGTGGGAAGGATTCAAGGTGGCCGGCGTGACGACCGACGAGACGCCCGCGCCCGATGTGCTCGGCGTGCCCACGCCGCGGCTGGTCATCGAGTTGCGCCCCGCCGCCGATCACGTGAAGCGCTGCAGTCAGTGCGGTACGCCGGTCACGCGCGTCCATGAGACGACGACGCGGCGCGTCCGCGACTTGGCGTTCATGGAATGGGACACGTGGCTGGTGGTGCCACGGGCGCGGGTCGAGTGTCCGCGCTGTGGCCCAACGGTCGAAGCGGTGCCGTGGCTCGATAAGTACGCGCGCAAGACGACGCGACTGGCGGCGAACGGGCTCGCGCAGGTGCTCCCGATCAAGCGCGTCGCTGCCTGGTTTCGGGTCGGCTGGAACACCGTTAGGCAGAACGATCAGCGCGCCCTGCAGCACCGGCTGGGCCGGATGGAAGACCACCTCGACGAACTGACGCAGCTCGCGGTCGACGAGATCGCGATTGAGAAGGGCCATCGCTACGTGACCATCGTGGACGTGACGACGAAGCGTGTCGTCTGGCTCGTGCGCGGGCGCGGCGATGACGCGCTGGCCGGCTTCGTCACCGCCCTCGGGCCGACACGCTGTGCGGCGATTGCGGCGGTCACGTGCGATCTGTGGGGGCCGTACACGACCCAGGTCCAGCGCTTCTGCCCGCAGGCCGCGCTCGTCTATGACGCCTTTCACCCGATCGCTCGCTATGGCCACAAGGTCGTCGACCGGGTGCGCGTCGGCGAGACCAATCGTATCGCCCGCGCGGCGGGCGACGGCCCTGAGCGCGTCGCGCGACGCGTCATCAAGGGCACGCGCTGGCTGCTGCTGAAGAATGCGCCTAACCTGCGGTCCCCGGAGCGCGTCCGACTGCGTGACCTGCTGGCGGTCAACCGCGCCCTGTTCACCGTGTACGTCCTGAAGTACGACTTCAAGCAGCTGTGGCAGTATCGCGCGCCGCACGCCGCGCGCCGATGGTGAGCCCAGTGGCGGCGGCGCGCCGTGGCCAGCAAGCTCGCCCCGCTGCAGCGCTTCGTCACCCTCCTCAAGCGGCACCTCCACGGCATCGTCGCGCACTGCCGCTACCCGCTCTCCACCGGCATCCTCAAGGGCTGCAACAACAAGATCAAAGTCCTCAAGCGGATGGCCTACGGCTACCGCGATGACGCCTACTTCTTCCTCAAGATCCGCGCGGCATTTCCCGGAAATCCCGGATGAACCTCTTTTAGCAGGGGCAACTGATGCTCCCTCGGCACGTCGTGCTGATGTTGGGCCAGGATGGGTGGATGAAGGCCCATCGAGCAAATGCAGGGGCGCCGACAGAGCGGCAGTCGCCTGCGCAGACCGTCGTCGTCCTGAGTGCCAGCAAGGCGGCTCGCCACCGCCCGTCGGCTCGGACGGCCGTCATTTCGATTCGCGGTGCGCGAGATCCGGAGATCGCGCTGTCGACACGGTATCGGGCGACCCTGCGCCTCGTCTTCGAGGATGTCTCCATCGTCGCCGAAGACCCGACTGATGATGGCAGCATCTCAGCGGCGCAGGCTGCCTCCGTGGCGGCGTTCGTTCGCCAGCATGCCGACGCCGGCACGCTGTTGCTCCACTGCGCCGCCGGCGTATCACGTTCCCGGAGTATGGCAGCGGCGATCTGCGACGTGCTTGGATTGCCGTATCAGTGGACCGTGCTGAATGACGATGTGTACCGCCGCGTGCGCACTGCGATGCTCGAGCAAGCCCCGAGAGCCGTTGCAACTGATCGCTCTCGCTGAACTAAGTGGTTGGCGGCCGCGATGCAGGGCACTCGCCGCACTCCTATTTCCCTGCGACAACACGCGGCGCCACACAGCGCACGGCCGACTGCACTAGTACTACTAGGTTAAGTTACGATGAGTCATGCCAGCGCCGTTGACACGTCGGACACCACGGCCCCAAGCGAATCAGCAGCGCTTGGAGCGCCCGTCGCACGGCGGGGAGCGTCAGGCTCGGAGTTTTTTTTTCCGCGAATCGTTTCGAGCACGAGGAACGCGTACGCCATCGACGCGAGCGTCACGTGATGATGCCAGCCTGGCCACGAGCGCCCCTCGAAGTGATCGAGGCCGAGTTCGTCTTTCAGTTCGCGGTAATCCTGCTCGATGCGCCAGCGGCCTTTGGCGAGGCGGACGGCGCGCCGGAGGCCGAGCGTCTCGCCCGGCAGTTCGGCGAGCCAGTACTTGATCGGCGCGGCTTCGTCGCTCGGCCATTCAAGCAGCAGTTGCACGGGCGCCGCCGGGAGGGGGCCGCCGTTCCGGACGCCGTGCGCGGGCCAGAAGGCGGTCTGCGCAAAGCGCGACCGCAGCGGGCCCTTCGTGCCCGAGCGCCACGTGATCGTGCGCCAGGCCGTGGACGGCAGCGCCTGCGCGAGGGCCGTGAGGTCGGCCGACGGGGGCAGGGTCTCGTCGGGCGGGCGATGGCGCGGTCGCCCGCGGCCGGCGTACGGTGGCGGCGTGGTCGGCCCCGGCGCCACCGTCCAGCCTTTGACGCTCGGCGCAACCTGCACGCAGTAGGGCAGGCCGCGGGCGGTGAGCGCGGCGCGAAAGTCGTGACTCGTGCCATAGCCGGCATCCGCCAGCACCACGCGCGCACCAACGCCCCACGTGCGCACGCGATCGAGCGCGTCCAAGGCCAACTGATTCTTCGTCGCATACGTGATCGTCTCGGGCACGCGCGCGGCGGCGCGGCGCGCCGGATCGTCGATCCACGACTGGGGGAGATACAGCCCCCACGTGAGGGGGAGACACGCCGTGTCGGTGCCGAGATGCACGCTCACGGCGACTTGGCAATTCGCCGTTTTGCCGAGCGCGCCGCAGTACTGGCGCGCCACGCCGACCGAGTGGTCGCCCTTCTTGGGGAAGCTCGTCTCGTCGATGATCAACACGGCTTCGGGCAAGAGGCGGTCCAGCATCAGACTCGTGAGCGCCGCTTGCAGCGGCGCCCACTCCCACGGACTCTGATTCACGAACTGCCGCAGCGCCTGCACGTCGGCGCCCGGCACGCGGTCGGCCAGCGGCGCAATGGACTTCCGCTCGCCATCGAGTAACAACCCGCGCACATATTCGCCCGCATGCGTCTGCCGCTCCGACCGGCCCAGTAACGGCGTCAACTCGTCCAAGAATCGCACTAAGCGCTGTTCGGCACCACGTAGCTGGGCAGGCTGCATGCCCTACGATACGGCGCACCGCGCACTCTGTCAATCCCGACTTAACCTAGTAGTACTAGGGACGCGGCGAAATGGCGCTCGCCCGGACAGTTCCGAGGCCGGTACCGAGCTCGACCATAAAACGGTTATACCGACACATTTCCCAGAGCGTGTGCCCTTGGAATCTGAAGTTCTCGGTGCCGTTGTCTGACGGCTCGCCGTTTGCCGCGCGAGCGTTCATTGCCGGGAAGGACGCGGTGACGCTGGCGACGGACGTTTTGGCGCTGGATCAGGCGCAGTTCAGCGCGGCGTTCCGGAAGTCGCCGATGAAGCGTGCGAAACTGGCGGGGCTCAGACGCAACGCCTCGGTGGTCATGCGGAACGCTGCCTCTGCGGACAGTCCGTAGTCGGGAGGAGTAACAGGGCGAGAATTCGGCGC
>JBBQXC010000268.1:0-4479 GCA_038210005.1 Gemmatimonadales bacterium | reverse complement strand
CACCGCGTTCGGAATCACCTCGCCCGGACGCAGGATGTTGCCCTGAATCGAGTAGTAGATCTGCGTGCCCGGCACGCGTCCCTGGATGTCCTGCGACACGTAGCCGTTGGTGAGTCCCGAGTGTCCGGCGCTGCGGCCGGTCAGGTCGAGAATACCGAACTGCCGTGACTGAAAGGACGGATCTTCGGAGAGCATCTCGATGATGCGCGCCGGGTCGGTGCCCTTGGCAAGTTCACGGTACACGAGCATCTGGTTGGCGTGCGTGCCGTCCACGCCGGCCTGACAGGCAGCCACGCCCCGGCCGGGCACCACGACGGCCTGAATGCCCATGAGGAAGGCGTCGGTGTTGTTGACGCAGGTGGCCGACGCGATGACCACGCGACCGGTGGCGGCGTCGACGGCGATCACCGACCAGGTGGCGTAGGCGGCGCGCGGCAGGGTGATCGAGAGCGCGACGAGGGCGACCGCTCGCCCGAAGGCGCGGCGCAGGTGAGATGTCAGCATGCCGCAAACCTGCGTTCCGAATGACCCGATTGGCAAGGTGCCATGCTCGAAGAACAGCAAGAACTGCTTCACGCGAAGCACGCGGAGGACGCGAAGAGACGCGAAGAAATGCGAGCCCAAAGTATTTTGTGCTGTTCTTCGCGCACCTTCGCGTCCTCCGCGTACTTCGCGTCAACAGCCACACGGCCCGCGGCTGGGTCCTATCCGAAAGCACTCCGATGCACGCCTAGCGCACCAACTGCACCGCCCACCGATACACCCCGCCGTACTGCTGTGCAGCGTGATCCCAGGAATTGTCTTCACGCATGCCGCGCGCCCGCAGGAGCGCCCAGCTCTCCCGGTCACGATACACCTCCAACGCCCGTGCAATGGCGTCGGCGAACGGTCGCGCGTCGTACGGATGAAACCGGAAGCCGTTGCCGTCATACCCTTCGCGGACAGTATCGTTGAGGCCACCGGTGGCGCGCACGATCGGTACACTGCCGTAGCGCAACGCGATCATCTGGCCCAGTCCGCACGGCTCGAAACGCGAGGGCATGAGAAACGCGTCACTGCCCGCGTAGATGCGCTGCGCCAGCGCCGCGTCGAAGCCGATGCGCACCGCGATGCGATGCGGATGCGCCCGCGCATGTTGCTGCATCACGAATTGCAGATGTGCATTGCCCGAACCCAGTATCGCCAGCTGCGCGTCGGTGCGCTGCAACAACCACGGTATGGCCTGATCGAGCAGGTCGAGCCCCTTCTGCTCCACCAATCGCGACACTAGCCCCAACAGCGGGCGATCGGGCGCCACCGGAAGACCGAACTCCGCCTGCAACGCGGCCTTGCAAACCGCCTTGCCCGCAACGTTGTCGGCATCGTACGGTGCCGCCAGGTGCACGTCGGTGGCGGGGTCGAAGGCCTCGCCGTCGATACCGTTGAGAATACCGGCCACGCGATCACGCTTGGCGCGCAGCAAACCATCGAGCCGCTCGCCGTATTCGGTGGTCATGATCTCCTGGGCGTACGTGGGGCTCACCGTGGTCACCACGTCGTTGAACAGGATGCCGCGCGCCATGAAGTTGAACGTGCCCGCGATCCCGGGGCCCATGCTGTCTTCAGGCAAGCCGCCTTCGGTGAGCCCGGCCAGCGCCAGTGTTTTTATGCTGCGCTGCCCCTGATAGGCGAGGTTGTGGATCGTGAACACCGTGGCCACGCGACCGAACGTGTAGGCGTAGTACGTTTTCAGGTAGTTCGCGATCAGGGCGGCATGCCAGTCGTGACTGTGCACCACGTCAGCCTGCCATCGCTCCACTTCGCGCAGATGCTGCATCAGCGCCAACACGCCACGCGCGAAGAGAATGAAACGGCGATCGTCGTCCCCTTCGCCGTAAATCGCCGTCCGCTCGAACGCCGCCGGAATATCGAGCAGATACACGGGCGTCTCGCTGCCGGCCAGACGCCAGATGCGCACTTCTTCCTGGCGCTCGCCGACGGTGAGGAACGAGGCGGCGATCGGCCCTTCCACGGGAACGCCGCGCTCGCGCAGCTCGCGGAAATACGGCATCACGACCCGCACGTCGTGTCCGGCGCGCCGCAGCGCGGCAGGGAGGGCGCCGGCCACATCGGCCAGTCCGCCCGTCTTGATCAGTGGTGCGACTTCTGCGGCCGCGAAAAGGACGTTCATTATGGAAAAATGCAGTCCGGAATCGCTTTGGGACACCCTTTCGCGAGGGGTACCCGCAGCACAGAATGAAGAGACGGCGATTTCCTTCCCGATTGCGAGTAACCCGACATGACGTCAACGCCCCGCCCCAGCACGATTGCCCGTACCGCGATGGCCTACGTGCTGGCCGGAGGCCGCGGATCCCGACTGTATGAGCTGACCGACAGACGGGCCAAACCGGCCGTGTATTTCGGTGGCAAGACGCGCATTATCGACTTCGCGCTCTCCAACGCGCTGAACTCGGGCATTCGCCGCATCGGCGTCGCCACGCAGTACAAGGCGCACAGTCTCATTCGCCATTTGCAGCGCGGCTGGAACTTTCTGCGACCCGAGCGCAACGAAAGCTTCGACATTCTGCCGGCCAGCCAGCGCGTGAGCGAAACGCAGTGGTATGACGGCACCGCCGACGCCGTGTATCAGAACATGGATATCATCGAAGCGTATCGCCCGGAGTACATGGTGATTCTCGCCGGTGATCATATCTACAAGATGGACTACGAACAGATGCTCGAGCAGCACGTGAGTCAGAATGCGGACGTCACCGTCGGTGTGCTCGAAGTGGCGCGCACCGACGCGTCAGGATTCGGCGTGATGCACGTCGACGCGGACGATCGCATCGTGCAATTCCTCGAGAAGCCGGACGACCCGCCCGGCATTCCGGGCAATCCGGAGAAAGCGCTCGCCAGCATGGGCATCTACGTGTTCAAGACCACGTTTCTGTTCGACCTGCTGCGCCGCGACGCCGCCGACCCGAGTTCGTCCCGTGATTTCGGCAAGGACATCATTCCGTTCGTCGTCGCCAACGGCAAAGCGGTGGCGCACCGCTTCGGCACGTCCTGCGTGAAAGCCGATCGCGAAGTGGAGGCGTACTGGCGCGACGTCGGCACGATCGACGCATATTGGGAGGCGAACATCGACCTCACCAGCGTGGTGCCGTCGCTCGACCTGTACGATCACAACTGGCCGATCTGGACGTACAGCGAGATTTCTCCACCGGCCAAGTTCGTGCACAACGATACGCATCGTCGCGGCGCGGCCATCAATTCGCTGGTGGCCGGCGGCTGCATCGTGTCCGGCTCGCACGTCGAGAAGTCGCTGCTCTTCACCGGCGTGAAGGTGCACTCCTTCGCGCATCTTCTCGGTGCCGTCGTCCAACCCTACGTCGAGATCGGCCGCGGTGCGCGGCTGCGCGACGTGGTCATCGATCGCGGTGTAGTGATTCCCGCCGGGCTCGTGGTCGGTGAGGACCCCGAGAAGGACGCCAAGCGCTTCCGGAGAACCGCCAAGGGCCGCGTCTTGATTACACAGCCCATGATCGACCTGCTCCCAGAATAGCGAGGGGTCAGCGGTCGCTGGACGTCGGCGTCAGTCCGTGTTCGGGGGCACGGCGACCTGCGCCAACACCCACTCCAGCCGCCGCTCCACCAGACGTCGTTCCGGTTCCGACACGGCGAGCGCCAAGGCGCGTGCGAAGCCGTCGCGCGCCTCCGTGAGCCGTCCGCCCCGGCGACAGAGTTCGGCGCGCGCCGCATGCGCAGAATGTGATGCGTGGCGAGCGCACGTTGCACCAGCGCACTCCCTTCGACAATCAAGTCGCGACGCCAGCGCCTGCGGTCCTGGTCCTCCAACAGCACGATCTCACCGTCCGCACCGACGCGAGCATCTCGTCGTGCCTCATGCAGTAGCATCAGCGCCACCAACCCGTGCCATTCGGGCTCGTCGAGCAACGTCATGAGTTCGCGCGCCAGCCGGATCGCCTCGGCCGAGAGCGACGCGTGCGTGACCTGCGCGCTGCGCGATGGTGGATGGCGACGTGAGAAACGCCTGCGCGATCGCCTCGGTGGTGAGCCCGCATACTTCGCGCAGCGTCAGCGCAATCTGCGCATCAGGCGAGAGGGCCGGATGACAGCAGGTGAACACCAGGCGCAGCCGGTCGGCGGCGATCGTGTCGTGGTCGGCGGCGAGGTCGGCTGCATACTCCGGCTCGTGTTCACGTGTGAGCCGATCGAGTGTGGCGTCAAAGCGCGTGGCGCGTCGCAGGTGGTCGATGGCACGAATACGGCCGGCCGAGATGAGCCAGCTGCGCGGACTGCCAGGCACGCCTTCTGTGGGCCAACGCTCGACGGCGGCGGCACAGGCGTCCTGCATCGCCTCCTCGGCGAGATCGAAATCACCGAGAAGACGAATCAGCGTGGCCAGGATACGACGCGACTCCGCGCGACAGATCAGGCAGAGATACTTCATACTTCAAGCTTCGGCGTGATGATGAT
>JBBQXC010000267.1:0-4704 GCA_038210005.1 Gemmatimonadales bacterium | reverse complement strand
TCGGGCCGTCTGTCGCAAACTTGAGTGCGTACGTCCCGGTGATCGAGTCGCCCGCGAGGCGCCCGACCAACGACCACAACGTGTCGCTCCGTGAGGCCCCGACCAGCGCGACCAGACGAATACTCTCGCCTTGTACCGTGCCGACCACGTAGCGATCGGTGGAACGATCGCTGTTCGTGCGAACCCGGCCAGTCACCGAGGAGATCGTCGGGCCGGGCCCTTCGAGCCACAGATCCATATCGACGCGCAGCGCGGCCGAATTCGCGGTGGCGCCCACCCAACGGGCGTCGAGGGGGACCTTGTCGCGATCGATCACCGTGACGTCGCGACGCAAGAGCGGCAACAGGCTCCCGAAGAGGCCAAGGCCGTTCGTGACACTGCTGATCAGTCCCGTCCCGCCGAACGGATCGTTCCCCGTGCGATTGTAGTCGTAAAAGTTACGATCGACGGCGACCACCGAGAGCGGCTGCAGGAACCCCGGGTACCACACCGATGGCAGTCCTCGGGCGAAAAAGTTCTTCAGGGTACCGGGCAGCGAAAAACGCGTCGAGTCCGAGAACAAGAACCACGGCCCGTCGGGTGATTCGATGCGAATCGCATACGTGGCGGCGTCGGGCGTCGCGTTCCACGTGAGGCGAAGGGTATCCGTGGTGCGGGACAGTGTGAGCGGCTGCGCCACCGATCCCACGCCCGCGACCCAGGTGGCGTCGGACGACGGCACGCGTGTTTCGCCGGTCACCTGCGTACCCTGGCTCGTGCGAATACGCAGACGGTAACTGCGCCCGGGGATCACCGCCAACGCGGCGCGTGCGACCACATACCGTCCGGTGCCACGTCCACTCAGCAGCGTCTCGATGGCGCGCACCCCGACGGTGTCAGTGCCAGACAGCACGCGCACATCGGCGCCGGTGATCGGCGAACCGCCGGCCGAACGGATCGGATCGAGCGCGTTGAACTTGAGCCGATCGTTCACATCGATCGCGCCGGTCAACGACGACTCCACGAGAATCACCTGCTGATCCACATCCGGATTGAGCACCGCGTGCACCACCACGCTCGGCGTTGGCGGTGTCACATTGACCGCGGCCAACTCGCACCCGCTCAACGTCGCGATGGCGACCAGCCAACTCACGAACATGGCCACCGACCGGCTGCGCGCCGCGTTCGAGGCCTGATCAGTGCGAGCCGTTACCATGAGATCCCCACGCCCACCGTGGGCAGCAGCGGGAACTGCGAGAACGGCGTGCGCGTCGGTGGGTTGTCGGTATAGTCGAAGACATACGTAAACACGTTGCGCGCGGCGTACGCATTGATGATGGAGAGATAGGGCGCCCAACGCAGTCGTCCGGTGCTCTCGCGGGTTACGCTCAGGTCGAGTCGCTGAAACAGCGGAAACCGCGCGCCGTTGCGTGTCCCTCCAATCGGCTCACGCTGCTGATCCAGCGCACCCGTCTCGAACGTGTTGGTGATCGGATCGTAGCGGCGACGTACGATCTGACCAACGACATCCGTGAACGGTGTCCCGGTGCCGACACCGAGCCGCGCGCCATAGGTGTACTTGCCGCCAGGCCGGAACGACGACACGAGATTCAGATTGTGGCGCCGGTCTTGTACGGGTGCGAATCGCCCGCCGGGTCCGTCGCGGGTGCTGACCGCGAACGAGTAGGCGATCCACCCTGAGAGCTTCTCCCGCTCGAGGCGACGCACGAGCAGGTCAACGCCCGAGGAGCGACCCGTGGTCACGATGAACTCGTCACCAATCACGGCCGGATCATTCGTGAGATTGGAGGCCGGCAAGCGACCGTAAATCTTGTTCCACGCTTCGACGCGAATGAAGCGCGATGGGCTCAGCCATTTTTCACCGCCGATGCTTTGCTGCCACGCACGCGCCACTGGCGTCGACTTGTTGCTGACCAACCAGAAGTCGAACACACGCACGGGCGCCTGCTCGTTGCGCAGCGCAGGGGTCCATTGGGAGGTCGCTCCGCCTCCCACGGTGAATGCGAGATCCTTGTTGGCGAACCACTTGAGCGACAGGCGTGGCGACAGCCCTGCCCATCCGGTTCCGGTCACGGTTTCGCCTCGCAAACCCAGGCGCGCCGAAAGCCGTGAGGTGCGCACGGTGTGATCGACGTACAGCGCCGCCGCCGACGGCGCGTCGCGCGTGGCGAGCAGCGGCGCGCCGGAGGCCGCCACCGAATTCACGTCGTACGTCACGCGATACGACGACCATTCGTAGCCGACCAACGTCTCACGTCGCCCACGCCATCGCGAAATCTCCCCCCACGCGCGCGCGTCGACGAGGCGGTTCTGCAAGGTGAGCGAGCCCGAGCCGAGGTCGAGATTCGTCGCGAATCCGGTTCGCGAGACGCGTTGCATGAGGCGGGCCGAGTCACCGCCGAAGAATTGACGCAGCGGCTGCGTATACGCGACACCGACCAGCGTATTGCCCCAGTCGAAGCGCAGGGCACCACCACCGGCCTGCGTCGTGTCACCAAAGGCGGCGAGCGACGCCGCCAACACGTCTTGCCCGACGTAGCTGGTGGCCGACAGCAAACCTCCCCTGGCAAAACGATGTTGCACATGCGCCTGCACGTCGGTAAACCAATACGGCAGTTGATTGTCGGAGACCAATGACACGAACTTGTCGGCGTACGTGCGGCGTGCCGCGATGCTCCACGACGTCGCACCACGCACGGTCCCGGCCAGCGACAGCGTGCTGGCGAGGACCGACACACTGGCGGCCCCGTGGATGCCGCTCCGCTCCTCGACACGCGGCACGACGCTCAACACGCTGGAGAGTCGCGTGCCGTACCGCGCCGGGAACCCGCCCGGGATCAATTCGAACTCCCCGACGGTTTCGTCGATGAACGTGCCGAACAGCCCGCCAAGGTGGAACGGATTGTAGATGGGGTACCCGTCCAGCAATACCAGGTTCTGATCGCTCTCGCCGCCACGCACGTTGTAGCCAGCAGTGAAATCATTCGTGGCCACCACACCCGGCAGCAGTTGCACGACGCGCAGCACATCGGGCTCGCCGATCACCGGCACGCGCTTGAACACATCGCGCGTGACATTGACCACCCCGGGATTGGGCGAGAGTCGAAACTGCTCGCGTTCGGCGCTGGCGGCCGCTTGGACGCGTACGGTCGCCAATTCCGCGGCCGCTCGCAGCGTCACGTCGAGGGGGGTGACGGCATCGGCGCGAATGGACACAGTGCGCGTTTCGGTCGCATAGCCGACGCGCTGAAACGTCACGGTGACGGGACCGGCTGGAATACGCGAGATCACGTATCGGCCGTCGTCATCGACCTGCGCACCCAAACGCGTGCCTTGTATGCGGGCGGTCGCCGCGACGACGGGCATCGCCGTGGTCGCGTCCGTGATGCGCCCCCGTAACTCACCCACGGAGTCCGCGTTTGCGGCAGCCGGGCTCGGCGTCACCGTCTGGGGCTCCGCCGCCTCGAAAGGCGATGTCGCCCCCACCAGCAGCCACAAACCAGCCAATACCAGATGCATAGAGCGGTAGTGAGGACACGGACCAATGGCGCACACCGACCGGACAGTTTAGTCACGTGGCGAACGACGCGTCACCCGCGGCTACGGCTGCGGCAATCTCCGCGCCCCGCTCCTACGGCACCAGCACCAGCCGACCGATGGCGATATCAGCATCGAATGCGGCCTGCCCTGCCACGATGCCGATGCGCGCGAGCGTGGACGCATCGAGGGGTGCTTCCAGCGATGCCGGCATGAAGATGCGCCACGGCAGCGACAGAGTCTGCCATGTCGCGGTCACCGGCAGTGGCGCCGCGTAGTGCTGCCACGGGGATCGCCTGTCGGCTGAACGCAGGCGCACGAAGTACGAACCGGGTACGCCGCACACCGTGAGCTGCAGGCCGCTGAAGCGTGCCGCGCCGAGTCGCGCGCCGTCGACTTCTCGTGCCACTTGAATGAATCCACCCTTCCGCTCGAGCGACACGACACGCATCACCCGGTCGACGAACACGCGCCAGCGGCGAACCACCGCGTCGTCGACTAACCACCCGCGCCGCCGCGGTTCAGGCCAACCGGAGCCCCGCTCGCAGGCTGAAGCCAACCTCATCAAAGCCGCGACGAAGACGCGGCACGGGCGCGGCGTTCTCAGGGCCGAAGGCGCGCGCCTCATCCGACGGCCGCTGCACGCGGCTCAGCAGGGCGTCGAGTTCGGCCGTCAGTACGAAGTGAGCCAACCGGTGCTCCCAGCGCGAGATGGCGGCGATCAATTGTGTGTAGCCGAACGCCGCGACCGCGCTGATCCCGAACCCTGCCAGCGCACCCGGCGGACCTCCGGCTTTTACCCCGACGAGCACGCCCGCCGCCGCCCACACCACCGCCAGCGCCGTTGTCATCGCACGGTAGATGCCGATGCTGCGCCGCTCACCGAAACGCAGGTCGCCCGTGATCGTGAGCTCGCATTGCGGCTGTGACTCGGTGCCGCGTGGCGCGACGGTTACATGTATGTGCTGCAGGCCTACACGCGTGGCTTGGTACACGAAACGATTCAGTGCAACAGGCGCCGTCGAGGCATCGCGTTGACCGCCGAGTACCGGAACGGAGAAGCGTAGCACGCCGCCGTGTGCCGGATGGTCGCCGAGGAGCGTCTCGAACTCGAGCGACCACGGCGCCGCGGCGGCGGCGATGCGCAGCCGCTGCAACACGGTGGCT
>JBBQXC010000266.1:0-4711 GCA_038210005.1 Gemmatimonadales bacterium | reverse complement strand
TGCGGCCCGACCAGCGTGATGCCACGGCGCAGCTCCTGCATGCGCTGCTGCGCATACGCCCTGCGATACGCGTCGGCCTGCGCGTCGGCACTGGTCAGCTGTTCGTCCGATGTTTCGCCGCCGGTTGCCGCGTATTTCATCGCCACCGTCTGACGCTCGCCGATCGCGGCCGAGAGCTGCGTGAATCGCTCGGCGTGGTCGCGCACGAAGGCGTGCCGTGTGGCGGCCACGAAGCCGCCGTGCTCCGCCAGGGCTGGTTCCCACACGCTCACCCGTGCGTCGTGGTCGCCACTGCGGGCGCCGTCGCGCTGGGCCGTGCGAAGCGCGGCGTTGCGTCGCAACAGGGCGCTGCGGTACAACTGCAGTGCCTGCAAGTACGCACGTGACGACAGCGCGAGCATGACATCGAGATAGTGCCGACGCTCACTTGGTCCACCGGCCACCAGCGCCACATCGGCCGGTGAGAATTCCACCGACGGCACCGCACCGAGCGCACTGGTGAGTCGTGGCTGCTCCACGCCGTCGAGCGTGGCGCGCTTGCGTCGCGTGCTGCGCTCGAAGCCCACCGTGACCACGTTGAAGGCCGACGGCGGCGTCAGCTCGGCGCGCACGTGAAACGCCGGCGCGCCGAAGCGCACCACGTCGGCATCCCGCCCCCCGCGGAAGGAGCGCAGCAGCGCGAGATACGCGACGGCTTCGAGCAGGTTGGTCTTGCCGTGCCCGTTCTCGCCAATCACCACGAGCCCGGTCGAGGGAATCTCGAGGTCGAGCTGCGTGAAATTGCGGTAGTCCTTGGCGATCAGTCGCGCGAGCACGTCGGCGGCGCGATCAGCGCCCGCTGAACTGGGGAGGGCGCTTCTCGAGGAACGCGCGCATCCCTTCCTTCATGTCGGCGGTGCTCGACAGCAATCCGAAGAAGTCGGACTCGATGGTGCAGCCCTCTTCCAGCGGCACGTCCTGGCCGCGGTTCACGGCTTCGATGCAGCCGGCGATCGCCAGCGGCGCGTTGGCCAGCATCGTGATGAGCAGGGCGCGCACCGTGGTGATCAGCTCGTCGGGCGTCGTGACCTGATCCACCAGGCCAAGACGGTACGCTTCGGCGGCATCGATCATGTCGCCGGTAAGCAGCAGTCGAAGTGCCGCACCACGGCCGATCAGGCGGGGGAGGCGCTGCGTCCCTCCGTAGCCCGGCACGATGCCAAGCTTCGCTTCCGGCTGACCCAGCTTGGCCTTCTCGCTCGCAATGCGCATGTGGCACGCCATCGCCAACTCGCAACCGCCGCCGAGCGCAAATCCGTTGATCGCCGCGATCGTGGGCTTGGAGCTCGTCTCAAAGCGGCGGAAAATCACCTGGCCCGCCCGCGCGCGACGCTGGGCTTCCAGCGGCGACTGGCTTTCCAGCTCCGAGATGTCCGCGCCCGCCACGAATGCCCGGCCGGCCCCGGTGAGCAGTACCGCGCCCACATCATCGCGCGCGTTGGCTTCATCGATGGCGACGCCGAGTTCGGCGATCGTGGCATCGTTGAGGGCATTCAGCTTGTCCGGACGGTTGACCGTGATCGTGGCGATGCGGTCGGAGACGTCGAACGTCAGGAACTGATAGGACATGGCAGACGGGTGCGGAGCGGGATGGCTGGTGCGAAGCCGGAAATCTACACGGAACGCTCCCGCTGACGCTCCGGCCTGCTACGTTTGGCCCGTGCTCCCTCTCCTCGTCGTCGGATGGTCCCCTGACCATCGCGCCCTCCGCATTCTCGATCAGCGTCGGCTTCCCGGCGCCGAGGTGATGCGGGACCTCGGCACGCTCGACGAGGTGATCGACGCGATTCGCACCCTCGCCGTTCGCGGCGCACCCGCGATCGGCGTGGCTGCCGCGATCGGCCTCGTCGTGGCCCTCGATCACGAGAGTGGAGGCCGGGGTGGGCGCGCCCGGGAGGTCCTGACGCCCTACGCCGAACGGCTCATCGCATCGCGCCCTACCGCCGTGAACCTCGCGTGGGCCGTCCGGCGACTGCTGGCTGTCGCGGCGCTCGTGGAAGACGACACGCTGCTGGCCGCCCTGCGGGTCGACGCCGAAGCCATCCGGACGGAGGACGTCGCCATGTGCGACGCGATCGGTAAATTCGGCCTCGAGATCATTCCCGACGGGGCGCGGGTGCTCACCCACTGCAACGCCGGCTCGCTGGCCACCGCGGGCATCGGCACCGCCTTGGCGCCGGTACACCTGGCGCATCGCGAAGGGCGCCGGGTGCAGGTGTACGCCGACGAAACGCGCCCGCTTCGTCAGGGTGCCCGATTGACCGCGTGGGAACTGCAGCGCGCCGGTATTCCGGTCACGGTGCTTCCCGATGGCGCGGCGGCTTCGTTGCTGCGCAGCGGCGCGGTCGACCTGGTGATCGTCGGCGCCGACCGGATCACGGCCAACGGCGATGTCGCCAACAAGATCGGCACCTACGGCGTGGCGCTCGCCGCGCGGGCGCATGGTATTCCGTTTTTTGTGGCCGCTCCGTGGAGTACGATCGATCCGGCCACCCGAATCGGCGCCGATATCGAGATCGAACACCGACACGCCGACGAGCTGGGCGACCTTCCCGTTGGTGCGCGGGTATGGAACCCCGCGTTCGACGTCACGCCGCACGAGCTGGTCAGCGGATATCTCACCGATCGCGGCTTTGTGAAGCCGCCCTTTTCCGGAGTCACGGCCGTATGACGTGCGTTCTCGCCATCGATCAGGGTACCACGGGCACGACCTGTCTCGTGATCGGACACAACGGACAAATCCTCGGGCGCGCGTACCGCGAAATCACGCAGCACTACCCGAGGCCCGGGTGGGTCGAGCACGACGCGCACGAGATTCTCGATCGCACCGTCGCCGCCGCCCGCGAGGCGGTGGCCGACGCGGGAGTGGATCCGATCGCCATCGGCATCACGAATCAGCGTGAAACGATCGTCGTGTGGGAGCGCGCGACGGGACGCGCCGTGCATCGCGCGATCGTGTGGCAGGATCGTCGCACGGCGGATCGCTGTCTCGAGCTGGCCCCGCAGGCGACGATGATCGCCGAAAAAACGGGACTCGTGACCGACCCCTATTTCAGCGCCACGAAGCTCGAGTGGGTGTTGCAGCAGCCGGGAATGCGTGAGCGCGCGGCGCGCGGTGAACTCGCGGCGGGTACGATCGACAGTTGGCTGGTGTGGCATCTCACCGGCGGTGCCTCGCATGTGACCGATCACACGAATGCGTCGCGCACGATGCTCTACGATCTGGGTACGCATGCGTGGTCGCCCGAGCTGTGCGCCCTGTTCGACGTCCCGGCCGACATGCTACCGCAGATCGTGTCATCGAGCGGGTTGATCGGGACCGCCGTGCCATCCGTACTGGGCCACGAGATTCCTATCATGGGCATCGCCGGCGATCAGCAGGCCGCGCTCTTCGGGCAGGGCGGCTGGCACACCGGCAGTGGCAAGAACACGTACGGCACGGGTGCCTTCCTGCTCCTGAACACCGGGAGTGTGCGTCCGCAGAGTGCCACCGGTCTGCTCACCACGATTGCCTGTGATGAGCGCGGAGCGCCGGTGTTTGCGCTCGAGGCGTCCATCTTCATAGCCGGCGCCGCGGTGCAGTGGTTGCGCGACGGACTCGGGATCATTGCCACCAGCAGCGAGACCGAGGGGTTGGCGCGTTCGCTGGAGAGCAATGAAGGGGTGTACTTCGTGCCGGCGCTCGTGGGTCTCGGCGCTCCCGACTGGGAGCCTGGTGCCCGAGGCACGATCGTGGGAATCACGCGCGGGACCACGCGCGCGCATTTCGCCCGCGCCGCGCTCGAGGCGATGGCGTACGCCACCAACGATGTGCTGGGGGACATGCGTACGCAGGGTGGCGTTCCGTTCGATCGACTGCGGGTCGACGGCGGCGCCACCGCCAACGACTGGCTCATGCAGTTCCAGGCCGATGTGCTCGGGGTGCCGGTGGAGCGCCCGGACATCGTGGAGACGACGGCCATGGGCGCGGCGGGGTTGGCCGGCTTGGCCGCAGGGCTCTGGGCCAGCGGGGACGAGTTTCTGGCGGGGCGGCATTTCACGCGGTTCACCCCAACCGGCAACGCTACAGCGACCGCCGGATACGCGGGATGGCGGCGCGCGGTGCGTGGGGCGCTCGCGTGGGCCCGCGATACCGGTCTCGAACGGTGACGCCGTAGAAGTACAAGGGTGACGCCTGACCGTCCCATCGCTATCTTTTGCAAACACCATCCGAACGACGAGGACGGGCCCCGTGAAAGCTCGAAATAAATTTCTGTTGGGCGGCGTGCTGGTGCTCAGCACGGCCAGCTACCTGATGGCCAGCTCGATCGACGAGACGGCCACCTACTATCTCACGCCTGCCGAGCTCGCGAGCAAAGTGTCGGACAACCCGCGCTTCGTGAAGAACGGCGTGAAAGTCGGTGCCCGCGTCGTCATCGGCACGATCGTTCGTGAGCCGTCAGGACGGTCGGTCACCTTCAAGATGACCGACGGCACCAAAACGTACGACGTGAAGCACACCGGCATCGTGCCCGACACGTTTACCGATGGGGTCGATGTCGTGGTCGAAGGCCGACTCGATGCCAACGGCACGTTCCAGTCCACGATCTTGCTGGCCAAGTGCGCGTCGCGCTACGAGAACGCTCCCGATCAGTACAAGGACACGCCCGGCGACAAGCAGGGCACGCCGGCA
>JBBQXC010000265.1:0-4833 GCA_038210005.1 Gemmatimonadales bacterium | reverse complement strand
GCCCTCGGGGCGGCTCGCGCCTTCCGCTGCTCGGCGGCGCTCCGGCCGCCCACCGACGATGGAGAATTGGCGGTGAAGTGGGCGCTCAAGCTTGGTGCCTTGGCGCTCGTGTCGCGGCAGACCGAGGCGTACATCCGCTGGTGGGAGGTGCGCAATCACGTCACCGAGACCGTGCACCAGGCGGCGCTGCGCCTCGAGCACGAGCCGTGGGAGGCGTACGCGCGCGGGACGCTCTGGATGGCCTGGCTGGGGCTGATGGGCGCCCCCGTGGCAGCGCACGCCGATAACGCCGCCGAGGAGTTGCCGATGCTGTCCGCCACGAGGAGTCGTTTGGCGGCCTTCCGTGAGCGTCGGGCCGATCATGAGGTGCCGGGCGACGGCCCGCTCCTCAACACGGCGGCGCTGCGCGCCCGTATGACGGAGTTCGCGATCCGTCATCTGGCCGACGCGACCGAGCTGCTCACAGTGGCCGTGCTGCGACGCACGCTGCCCGATGTCTCGGGCGAGTTCAAGCTGCATCTGAGCGCCGCGCGCTCCGCCATGGCTGGCGATCATGGGCAGGACGTATTGCTGGCGTGGCTTCAAGCTGCCGGCGTTACGCTGGCAGGCGGCGTGACCGCCCAGCTAGAACTCCCAGGATTCTAGTCCGTCCGCCCTTCGACGCGCCCTTGGAGGCGCGCCAGACGCGATACACGCGCCGTCCGCTGCTGCCCACCGGGAAGGCGATCCGCCCCGCGCCGAGGGGGAGGATGTCAGCCATCATGGCCCCGATGGCGAGACGCGTGGCTTCGTCAGAGGCCGGTTCGTCGGCTTCCGTCTCGATGCGGTACCAGGTCGTGCCGGCCGTGCCCTCGACGCAGACCAGATACTGGTCGTCGCTGCTCCAGAACGCGGTCATCCGGTCACTGTCCAAGCCATTGTGGATAGGCAGGGATGTGAGGGGAGCCGGATCGATGGTGCCGAGTGGGGCGCTGCAGGAGACGACATGCATGAGCGTTTTCCAGGGAAGGCAGAAACGTGAGCACCGGATTTTCGACTTGCGTCTGATCAGCGGTGGACGAGGATCTTATGACGATCCAAGCGCCCGCGCAATACGACTGCAAGTGGTTAAGTTGTTGATGCTGTTGTGGATATACGTTGAAAGGTGTGTGGATAACTCGGTAAGTCCGCGTCGTGTGGGAAGATCGTCGCTGCGCTGCTGTGGAAAAGTGGTTCCGTGATCCCGGGCCGTTTGGCGGTGGCTCATGGTGGTTTATCCACACGGCGCCTTATCACAAAAGTGCTTTTCGGTTGTTTGCTAACACATCTCCGCGGTTGGTCTTCGCGCAAGGCTGGCGAGCCCGGCCGTGCCGAGACTGAAACACAGGGGGCCATGGCGGATCCGCTCATTTTGGCGCATCCTCCCGTGACCACGCGCACCTCATCAGGAGTACAAACGTGTCGATAGAACCACGGATCGGATTGCTGGTCGGCCGGGAATGGTCGTTTCCTCCCGCCTTTCTCGAAGCAGTGGAGCGCCGGCAGTCCGGTGTCACCGCGGACTACATCAAGCTCGATGCGACCCGAATGGGACAGGACGTCCCGTATTCGTTGATTATCGACCGTATTTCGCATGAGGTCGGGTTCTATCGCACCTTCCTCAAGCATGCGACCCGCATGGGGACGACGGTCGTCAACAACCCGTTCATGTGGTCCGCCGACGACAAGTTCTACGACGCCACGGTGGCCATCCAGAACGGCGTCGCGCACCCGAAAACGATGGTGTTGCCCAATCGGGATTACATCCCGGGCATTTCCCACACGGAGTCGCTGCGCAATCTGGCCTATCCGCTCGACTGGAAGGGGGTCGCCGACTACGTCGGGTTTCCGTGTGTGCTCAAGGACGCGCACGGGGGCGGCTGGCGCGATGTGTACATCTGCGAATCCATGGAGGAGCTGATCCACCACTACAACAACAGTGGATTGCTCACGATGGTGGTGCAGGAGTTCATCAAGTGGGACGCCTACGTGCGCTGCATGGCACTGGGCCGCGAGGAAGTCCTACCGATGCCCTATGACCCGGGCGAACGTCGGTATATCCCCGACCCGGGCTACCTGGGTAAGGAGCTCGAGGCGCGCTGTATCAAGGACTCGCTCACGCTCTGCAAGGCGCTCGGCTACGACATGAACACGGTCGAGTTCGCCGTGAAGGACGGGATTCCGTACGCCATCGACTTCATGAACCCGGCCCCTGACATGGACATCTATTCGCTCACGCCGAGCTACTTCGAGTGGGTGGTGGAGCACATGGCGGACCTTGCGATCAAGCTGGCGACGGCGCCGCGGGTGCTGCCGAGTGGCGTCGCGATTGGCGAGAAGTAGGGAGTAAGGAGTAGGGAGTAGGGAGACCTGTTGTACAGGACGGGTCTCCGGGAGATCACAAATTTTACCAACGCTTTATGTCCACATCCGCGATTGCGCGGTACCACGACACGTTGCAGGATCCCAGCATTGCCCAGGCGAGCGCGGAGGTGCTGGACCGGCAACTCCGGCACGACGGGCTCTTCTTCGGCGACCGCGCGCTGTGCAGCGTGTTGCGTCCGCGCTTCCTCAGCCTCGGCCAGTACAAGCAACTGGCCCGCGCCTGCGCCCTGGTTGGCTCTGCCTTCGAAAAGGTCCGCGTGGCCGCGATGGCGAACTCGGCCTTACGCGCCCAGTTCGGCCTGACCGCATGGGAAGAGCAATTGATCCACGCCGACCCCGGCTTCGATGTCGCCAGTCCGACGTCGCGCCTCGATGCCTTTTTCGCGGAAGGGGAAGGCGGGCTCAAGTTTACGGAGTACAACGCGGAGACGCCGGCGGGTGCGGGCTACAACGACGCCCTGTCGCGCGCCTTTCTGGCGTTGCCCGTCATGCACGAGTTCAGCCGTACCCATATCGCGGTGCCGTTGCCGGCCGCTCCGTCGGTCGTGCACTCCCTGCTCAACGCCTACTACAGTTGGCGTGGCGTGCGCGAGGCGCCCACGATCGTCATTCTCGACTGGAAGGAAGTGCCCACGTACAGCGAGTTCGTGCTCTTCGAGCGTGAGTTCAAGGCGCTGGGAATCGACGCGTTCATCGGCGATCCGCGCGATGCAGAGTACGCGAACGGCAAGCTGACGATCGGCGGAAAGCACGTCACGTTGATCTACAAGCGCGTGCTCATCGACGAATTGGTCACCCGGGAGGGGCTCGATTCGCCGGTGGTGCGAGCTGTGAGAGAAGGTGCGGTGTGTATGGTGAACCCGTTCCGCTGTAAGATGTTACATAAGAAGGCCTCACTTGCCGTGTTAAGTGACGAACGACAGGCGCCGCTGCTCACCAGTGACGAACAGGCGGCGGTCGCGGCGCATGTTCCGTGGACACGTGTGGTGGAAGCGCGACACACGCAGTATGGCGCCAGTCAGGTCGATCTCCTGGATTTCACCGCCGCCAACCGCGCCACGCTCGTGCTCAAGCCGAACGACGAATACGGCGGGAAGGGGATCGTGCTGGGGTGGACGGTGAACGATGCCGAATGGGAGGCGGCTATTCGGACAGCCCTTGCCGAGCCGTATATCGTGCAGGAGCGGGTCGAGGTCCCCAGCGAATTGTGGCCGGCCTGGACCTATGGCGCGCTCCATTTGGGCGAGCGCATGCTCGACACGGCGCCTTTTCTCGCCGACGGTGTTACGATGTCTGGTTGTCTCACCCGCATTGCGACCGATCCGCTGCTCAATGTCACCGCCGGCGGTGGCTCGAACGTTCCTACTTTTCTCGTCGAACAACGCTGATGTCGTCATTCAAACGCCCGGTGATCGGGCTCACCACGCAAACGCTGCACTCGATCGATGGCATCCCACCGGGGTTGCCCTCGTCGTGGGTGATGAATCAGCGCTACTTCCTGGCCGCCACCATGGTGGGTGCGGTGCCCTGGATGATCCCGCTGCTCGACGACGATCTGCTCACCTTGCGCGAGATCTACGAACGGCTGGACGGCCTGCTCATTCCCGGCGGCGTCGACATCAGTCCCGCCGAATACGGCGAATCGGTGCGCAAGGAGTGCGGCAATCTCGACCCCGCACGTGACCGCGTAGAGCTGCAGTTGGTTCGCTGGGCGATCGAAGACGGGAAGCCGGTGTTCGGGCTCTGCCGCGGTCTGCAGGTCATCAACGTGGCCTCGGGTGGTACACTCTGGCAGGACCTCGCATCACAAAATCCTGCTTTCAACAAGCACGACTTTTTTCCGACGGCCGGCTTCGAACGTGACCACCTCGCGCACGAGGTCGACATCCGCGCGGACACAAAGTTGTCGCGGTTGCTTGAATCCACACGGGCCTCCGTCAACAGCATGCATCATCAGGGCATCAAGATGCTGGGGCAGAACCTGGTGGTATCGGCCACCGCCGACGATGGATTGATCGAGGCCATCGAAGGCGACAGCGATGCGTTCCTTGTTGGGGTGCAGTGGCACCCGGAAGTTTTCGAGATGGCGGATCCACACACCCGACATCTGTTCGGCGGCTTCATTCGTGCCGCCATGGATTGGTCCACCGCGAACAGCACGTCCCGTGTGGGCGTGGGGGCTTAGATGCGCGCACCGAGCCTGACCGTCGGCATCGAGGAAGAGTACCAGATCATCGACCCGGTCACGCGTGACCTCACGCCAGGGTTCGATGCCCTCGTTTCGAGCACCGACGCGCAGTTGGCCGACGTCAAAGCCGAACTCCATCAGTGTCAGGTGGAAATCGGCACGAAAGTCTGTTCCTCGATCGCGGAGCTGCGCTCGGAGCTGGTGAAGCTGCGTGGACTGGTCATCAAGGCGGCGGGCCAGCA
>JBBQXC010000264.1:0-4854 GCA_038210005.1 Gemmatimonadales bacterium | reverse complement strand
TCGCGCTCGTTCGGAATCAAGCGGTCACCCGTACGAGAAAAACGGGCTCCCTCGCATTGCGAAGGAGCCCGTTTTGACTAAAGTCACCGCAACATCGCTACATATCGAACGTCAGGCTCACGGAGTACGGAAGTTCGGATTGTTGTCCGTCTCCGTGAGTGGCAGCGGCCAGCAGGTCTGGTTACCAATCGGCGCGAAGCCTTCACGGAAGTAGACTGCACCAACCTGCGGAACGTTCAGCACATTGGCGGGATTGCGACGGAAATCCCCCATGCGCTTTACCTCGAGATAGAACTCGCGTCCGCGCTGCTCCATGAGTTCTGTGAGCACGCTGTTCGCATCGGTCGCGCCGCTGTAAGCCGGCTGTGCGTTCGCGCTGCGACGAGCGGCGATCAGGGCGAGCTGTTCAGGAGTACCTGACGCCTCGGCGATGATATAGTCTGCCTCGATCCGTGACGCGAGGCGGATTGGAGACTGCCAAGCGGGAAATTTATCCTGAATCACGAAGGCACCACTTCCCGCATCGAAGGGCACGAGTGTGTGCTGTGTCGGCAGCTTGAACGGAACACGCGGATCCGTCACACGGAACGCTGGTGCGACCTGAAGCGAACCACGCGAGAAGGTGAACTGCCATAGCCGGTTGCCCAGTCTGGTTCGTTGCGCGGGATCGTCGAGACTGGTGAAGTTGAACACGAAGCCTGCGGGTACCGGCTGCGCGGCCGCGATGGCCTGAGCCTTTCGGCCGGCCTGCAGCTGGGCGCGAGCGAGACCGACGCGTGCGGCGTTCGCCAACGACACCGCGACGGCCGTTCCGTTGGTTGTTCCGCCGGTAACTGCCGCCGTGAACGCCGTGACTGCGGAGTCGAGCATCGCCGCCGTGCTGAGTGACGGACCGCCGCGCCAGACGCCTTCACAGAAGCTCTCGGCCATCATCACAAAGCTGAATCCGCGCAGCAAGTTTCCGCGAACGATGTCCACATTGGTGGCTGGTAGATCCAGCGCCGAAACGATTGACGCGGCTGCAAGTGCTCGCGAAATCGGAGTCCACACGTCTCCACTGTGCGAGCCGTTGGCCGGCGTGACATCGCGACGCGCGAACTCGTGTCGTGTCGGAAAGGTCTCGGCGACACGCATTTCACCCACGAACCAGGACTGATACATGGACAACCATCCGTACGCCGTAGCGAAGTCTTGCTGCGCGGAGGCGGCGAGTGTGGGCGAATCGTTCGCCGGATCGATCGCCCCCACGAGGATGTTGTTGGGATTCTTCACTGCGAGGAAATCACTGCAGGCACCGAGGCCGAAGCCGAGCGCCGCCGCGGCGGCGCCCACACGAACAGCGCGCTTTATGTATGTCATGAGTCGGTTGTTCAGAAGGTAAAGTTGGTCTTGAACACCAGGCGGCGTGGATTCGGGAGGGTCAGGAAATCAGTGCGGTCGAACTGCGCGCCGGCCGCCGAGACCACCTCAGGGTCTGCTCCGGAATAGTCTGTCCACAGCGCAATGTTCTGGGCTGCAATGGTGAAGGTGGCGCCGCTGATCCGGTTGCCCAGTCGCGAAAAGAGCGACTGAGGAAGGGAATAGCCCAAGGAGAGTTCGCGAAAGCGAATGAAGTCCGCCTTCTCGATGTACGCCTCACGCGCGTCGTTGACGTTGGTTGAAACCCCGTTCTCCTGAACAAACGCGGGTTGACCTGGCGTGTCGTTGCCGTACCGACGCAAACGCTCGCGGCGCGGCAGCTTGTTGACGTCAAGACGATTATCACTCGTCACAATCTGCGTCTCCCGGAAGAACGCCGTGTTGTTGAAGATCGAGTGACCCGTCTTGGAATCGATCAACGCGTTGATACGAAAGTTCTTCGCGACCGTGAAGGTGTTCGTCCAGCTCCACTCGCGCGTCGGCAGCGAGTTCCCCACCACTTCGAACGTATCCGCCACGATCACGCGTCCCGTCGCCTCGTCGATCGAGCGAATCGGCTTCGTGACAAACGCACCCAGCGAGAAACCCTCGGTGAAGCGATTGAGCGTGCCAAACGCATTGACGCCACCGAGATCTTCCAGTCGGTTCCGCAGCGTGTTGCCCGCAATCGTCGTTGACCAGTCAAAGTTGCTGGTGCGCACGAGGCTGGCGTTGACCGTCAGCTCGATACCCCTGTTGGAGACCTTGCCGATATTGCGAACCGGATTGGAGGTGAAGCCAAGCGACGGAGGGAGCGGTACGGCCAGCAGCAGATCGGCCGTACGCTTATCAAAGTAGGTCACATCGATGCTGATGCGATCATTCCAGATCGCGGCATCGAATCCAGCTTCGAACTCGGTGCCACGTTCGGCCCTGAGCGAATCGTTGCCCGGGTTGCCGAGGATGACACCCGGCAAAGACGCACCGGTGATCGCTGTCGGCGCGCCGGCGAAGGTCGTGAGCGCGGCCGTCGGTCCCGGTGCGCGCCCCGTTGTCCCGTATGCCGCACGCAAGCGAAGCTGGTTAATAAAGCCAGTCAGACCATTAAACGCCGACTCTTCCGAGATGACCCACGACGCGCCGACACGTGGCAGAAAGAACGAGGGCGATTCGCCACCGAAGGAAGACGCCTGGTCCACTCGAGCGCCGAACTGAATGAATCGGCGATCGCGGCTGCTGATCTGCAGCTCGCTGAGGTATCCCAGCAGCTTCGTTTCACTGAAGTTTTGCGTACCAGTACGCTGCGAGGCGTTCACCACGCTGTTCGCGGAGTTACTGATAAATCCGTTTCCGTTGCTTTCGGTGAAATCGGTTCGTGAGATAATCGACTGCACGCCACCGGACAGATTTACTCCCCATTGGTCCTCGGAACCAAGCGTTCGCTTGACGTTGCCGAGGTAGTCGATTGTGAAGCGATCGAAACCCAGTCGTCCCTGCGTGTTGTCGCCGGCGCTCAGCAACCCCCCGTACGACTGACGACTATTCCTTGGGTAAAAATTGGTGAACTCGTCTCGCGACAGGTCTGCGCCAACGGTGAATTTGTTGGTGAACCAGTTCGCGGGTTGGTACGTGGCTGTCACATTGGCTTGCGTGCGACGCGACTCGAGGCCGTTGACGATGGCCCTGATCTCCTCAGGTCCCCGGTTGTTTCCGAACCATCCGTCGGCGCCCGACCCGTCGTCCCGCCGGGTAGACGGGCTGCCCAGCAGCCCTCCGCCAATCCAGCCGAAGCCGTTATTGTCGTTGTCGGGGAGGCGTGTGTTAGACTGCAAGAGGTTCAGCCCAATATCAACCTTGAATTGTGCACTGGGCACGAGGTTGACGTTCGAACGAAATCCGTAGCGCTCGAAACGGTTTACATCCAGCGTTCCGATCGCTTTGTCCGCCGTGGCGCTGAGGAAGTAGCCGTAGTTTGAGCCGCCCCCGCGTCCAGTCCATCCAAGATTGCGCTCGAGGCCGTCACGGAACGCGTTCTCTCGAACGAGCGGATTGTCACGCACCAGTGTGCCAATGGTCTGACCACGGCAGAGCGGATTCAGGCTCGTCGTTGCGACAGAGGCGTTCCCGGTCGCCGTGCAAAGCGCGAAGTTGTCCGGTGGCGTCCAGTTCTGATCGATCGTGCTGAAATCAAACCGGATGTTCTGCTGAAACGAGTTGGATCCAAGCTTGCCCTTCTTCGTAATGATCTGAATCACGCCGGCCGAGGCATCGGCGCCGTACAACGTGGCCGCAGCGGGACCCTTCACCACCTCGATCGATTCGATGTCGTCGGGGTTGATGTCATTCAGGCGATCCGAAATCTGCCCGCCGACGTTCAGCGAGTTCTGTGCTTCCGACACGCGAATACCGTCGATGAAAATCAGCGGCTGATTCGAGAGGTTGATCGACGACGCTCCGCGGATGCGAATGGAGCGCGAAGAGCCAACGGAGCCAGACGCGGTGTTCACCGACACGCCCGCAAGCCGCGACTGCAGCAACTCGTTGACACTGGAAACCGGGGTGTTCCGCACAATATCCGACGCGGAGATGGACGCCACCACGGCGGACTGGGCCCGGCGCTGCGTGTTGCCGGTGACGCCCGTGACCACGACTTCGGAAAGCGTGGAGACCGTGGCGGTCATCGTGAAGTTCCGGACTACGCGCTCGCCTGCAGCGACGCGAACAGAATCGCCTCGCGCCCTATAGCCGATGCGCTGCAATGACACAAGGATAAGTCCCGGGCGGATGTTCGCGATGCTGTACTCACCGCGGTCGTTCGAGACGCCAACAAGTGTTGTGCCGCCGATCAGTACGGTGACGCCACCGATGGGCGCGCCACTGGTCGCATCGGTAACCGTTCCAGCGAGGGAGCCGGCTTGGGCCGACGCGCTACCAGGAAGCACTACAACCGCAGCCAACAAAGCCGCAGTTAGGGGAAGCAGGTACGTTCGAAGCGCCCTGAGCATGGGACAACCGTCCTGACGAAGAGGTGGAACAGAAACCGACCGACAGCCGCGACAACAGCAGCGGTTGGGACGTTATCGATCATACACGCGACTTTCCGTGAATGACTGGTCTGAACAGCCAGCAGGATGACGTTTTGTTCCGGAATTGTCAAATTGTTGTCACGCTCGTGAGACAATTCGGGTGTTTCGTCGCCAGACTATCGATTAGTCCCTCTCGATAAGCCGTCGACTTCAAAGGCGCGGATACAGCGGTCCTGAGCTTCGGCATCGCCTCAGCACCGCCAACGCGTTCCCGACCGCCCGCTCCCCCGTTGCATCCGACGGCTGCGTGACCACACGCGGCGCTCCACCTCCGCGTGCGTCGCGGACCACCAACGCCGACGAGCCCCCGCCGTCGAGATTCAGCGCCTCCCGCGCGCCGAGCGCCCTCATCAGGTCAGCCGTCTGCTGC
>JBBQXC010000263.1:0-4862 GCA_038210005.1 Gemmatimonadales bacterium | reverse complement strand
CATCGCGCGATCGAGCTCGGTGGGATGTCCGATGCTCTCGTGAATCGTGAGCCACAGATTCGCTGGGTCGAGCACGAGGTCGTAGCGCCCCACATCCACCGGCTTCGCGGTGAGCTTCGCCGCCGCTTCTTCGCCCCACTTCGGCGCATTGCCCACCAGATCCGACGCCAGCACATACTCCCACCCGCGCGCCATCGGCTGAATCATGTTGGAGCGATTCTGGAAGTCGGAGAAGTCGGCCGAGACCGCCGTGATCTGCATCGTGGGCCACGAACGCACCGTGTCCTGCTGGATGAAGGACCCGTCGGTGTTCGCGTAGTTACGCTCGTCCTTCACGAAGAAGAAGCCGCTGGACACGTACTTCACATTCTTCGTCTGCATCGCGGCGGCGTTTGCCTTGAGCAGCAGGTCGGCCTTCTGCTCCACCGGAACGTCGAACGGGTCCTGCACATACGCGCCCTTCCACTTCCCGTCTGCGACCACGGGCGACGGCAACCATTCCACGGGACGTGCCCGCGCAATGCGTGACGCCTTGGCGATCGCCACCGCTTCGCGCGCGGCCGCCGCGGCACCGTCGTTGGTGAGCACCCGCGTGGCGGCGAAACCCCAGGTGCCATCGACCAAGGCACGCACACCGATACCCACGGTGTCAGTATCGACCACCTGCTGGATCTGCTGCTCACGCGTGAACACGAAGTTCTGACGCTGACGACTGCAGCGCACATCGGCATAGCTCGCGCCGGCCATCTTCGCCGCGTTGAGCGCCGTGTTCATCAACTCCTTCACCCCGGGGATGTCCGCGAACATCTCGAGCGCACGCAGATCAGGCGCCGGTGAGGCACCAAGCAATCGGGGGATGGCAGCCAACGAGCTGCCGGCAAGGAAAGAAGCGCCCAACGCAGCGCCCCCCTGCCTCAGGAAGTCACGGCGAGAGGTCATGGAGACAACGTAAGGGGTACGGGGTGGGGGGTAGGGAGACTCCGTACCCCCGACTCCCTACCCCATACTCGGCTGTTATCCCAAGAGCAGCTGGAGCTCGTCCCTGCCAACCCCGGCAAGGCCGCCCTTGTCCTCACTGAGAATGGCATCCGCCAGCGCCCGCTTGCTGGATTGCAGCTCGAGGATCTTCGACTCGATCGTGTCCCGTGCGACCACGCGCGTCGCGATCACCTGACTGGTCTGTCCGATCCGATGCGCCCGGTCGATCGCCTGCGCTTCCACGGCCGGATTCCACCACGGATCGAGCAGGTACACGTACTCCGCCGCCGTCAGGTTGAGCCCGTGTCCACCGGCCTTGAGGCTGATGAGGAACAGCGGCGGACCATCCGCCGACTGGAACCGGTCCACTCGCGCCTGACGATCGCGCGTACGTCCGTCGAGGTATTCGTACGGCACCCCGAGCGCATCCAGACGCGCCCGCAGCAGCGACAGGAAACTCGTGAACTGCGAGAACACCAGCACCTTGTTGCCCTCGGCGGCGATCTCCTGCAACGCTGGCACGACCGCGTCGAGCTTGGCCGACGGCAACGAGGACTTGGTCGGATCGACCAACGCCGGATGACACGCCGCCTGACGCAGCCGCAGCAGTGCCTCCAGGATGTGCATACGCGACTTGCCGATACCGTCGCGCTCCACACGATCCAGCAGACTCGTGGCGTACTGGCTCCGCAGCTGCTCGTAGAACGCGCGTTGCTTGGGCTCCAGCTCCACTTCGATCGTCTGCTCGATACGCGCGGGCAGTTCCTTCGCCACCATCGCCTTGGTACGACGCAACACCACCGGACGCAGCGCGCGCGACAACAATTCTTGCGCCGACACGCCGGTACCGGCCGGCATACCGGGACGCAGTGCCGCCAGCGTGCGTGTCGCGGAACTGAACGTGGTGGCCGCCCCCAACATGCCGGGGTTGAGGAACTCGAACAGACTCCAGAGCTCCTCGATGCGATTCTCGATCGGCGTGCCGCTCAACGCGAGACGATGATCCGCCTGCAGCAACCGACACGCCTTGGCGGTGGCGGTGCCGGCGTTCTTGATGGCCTGCGCTTCGTCGAGAATCACGTAGTCGAATCGACGCGAGCCGAGTCGCGCGATATCGCGACGCAACGTGCCGTACGTGGTGATCGCCAGATGCGCGTCGACGGTGTCGAGATCCGCGACCGACCGCTCCGCATGACTGAGATCGTGCACCTTGAGCTGCGGCGTGAAGCGCGCCGCCTCACGCACCCAGTTGAACACGAGCGAGCGCGGCACCACCAGCAGCGACATGCCGGCGCCGTCTTCGCGTCGTGCCTCGAGCATGGCGAGCACCTGAATCGTCTTGCCCAGACCCATGTCGTCGGCCAGACAGCCACCCAGCGCGAAGCGACGCAGGAAGCCGAACCACGACAGCCCTTCTTCCTGATACCCGCGCAGCGTACCCACGAAGCCGCGGGGCACGGGGACGGGGTTGATCCCCTGAAACTTCTTCAGCTCCGCGCGCCCCGACGCGAGCGTTTCGTCGACATCGACATCGGGCAGCGCCGCCAGCAGCACATCGAGCAACGCAAGCTGCGACGAACGGAAGCGAATCCCGTCGCCACGACGCACGCCGATCGCGAGCAGCGCGCGCAGTTCGGCGAGTGATTCTTCGGGGAGAAAGCCCACGACGCCGTTACCGAACTCGATCAGCTCGTTGCCTTCATCCATCGCCGTGAGCAGCTGCGACAGCGTGAGCTCGTGGTCGCCGTAGCGCAGCGTACCGGTGAGGTCGAACCAGTCGATCCCCGAACTCACACGCACCTGTAACGGGCTCGGTGCCACGAACGTGGCCCCGTCGGACTCGATCAGCCATCCGTCGCGCACCAGCGTCGAAATCAGCCGTGGCAGCGTGTGCGGCTGCACCACGAGCGACATGCGGCTCTCGGCGTACGAATACATCTCTTGCGCGCCAAGCGCACGCAGCCGCGTCATCGCATTGCGTTCGGCAGCCGCGCGACGACGATACAACGTGCGCGTCTTCTTGTCGAAACAGGTCGACGCCGTCGACGCGGCATCCACGAACTCCGCACCGTAGCGGAAGCGCAGCGTGAGCCATGAGGGCGACGTGCGCCAGGAGCCCGCCCCACTCGTCACGCGCACCATCGGCACCGGTGCGGCATCACTTTCGATGTGCATCTCGCCGGCCGGCAGCGAGAGGCGCGGCATGTTGGGCAGCGCATGGTACTCCGCCAGGAACGCCGACGGATCATCGCCCAATTCGAACTCGCCCGCCGTCCACAGCTTCTGCAGCAGTGGCCACACCTGATCGCTGTCCAGACGCGAGAGCGTTTCGCCGAAGAGCACGAGCCCAGACTCATGAATCCAGTTCGCGTCGCCCAGCGGGCGCACGGTCTCGTTGCGCAGCAGCTCGCCCACCAACTGGTACTGGTCGGGCGTGGGCCGATCGAGACGCATGGCGACTTGCCACGGGGTCCCGTCGTCCCATGAAATCGTACGCGTGTCGAGCGACGGGCGATTGCTGCGCAGTCGTGCGCGTCCCGTGTCGCAGATCATGCGCAGCGTGGTGCGATACGCACGCGGGCGCACGATGAATCCACCCGTCGGCATCGTGGCGACACCCTGCGCGTCCGAGCTGCCCAGCAGCATTTCGGCGATCTGCCGATCGACCGGATCGGGGGCGTTGCACCACGCGTCGATGGAATACTGAAAGTGCTTCGGTGCTTCCCACACGCTGTCGCGATCACGGCGCTGCGTCGTGATCTCCACGCGCACACCGCGATGCTGCGCGCTCTCGGTGAGATGCACGAGATACAGGATACGCCGGTCGTCGGGGAGCGACGTGGCGCGGTTGGTGAGACGCGTTTCGGTGAACACCGAGCGCTGACGGCCGCTCGTATCGCGCAGGGCCGTCTGCCACTCGGGCGGCAGGCCAGCCTTCACGTCGGCCGCGCGCGGCTGCGGCTTCATCACGGCCAACGCATGGCGCTCGAAGGTGACCTGCGGTTCGGCCGACGACGACGCCGCAGTTTCAAGCAGCGGCGGCAGCGTGCCCTGTGCGTCGAGCACACGCAGCAGCGCCCACAGGTGCTTGCAGGCGCCATGCTCCTGCCCGTGGGGGCAGGTACAGCCCAAATGCAGGCGCCCCGGGCGCGGGCGCAGGAACACCGCGTATGGACGGGTGCCCTGCACGACGCCGGTCGCCGCACCGGCGTCGACGTGCTCGAGGGTGAGCACGAAGGGATCGATGTACGCTTCCCCGCGTTCGCGGATATCCGGGGGAAAGCACTGCTCGAGCAAGACGGGAATCATGACCAGCGAAGTCTAACGACCACCTCACGAACGGCTGCTACTTGAAGCGAATCCCGTTGGGGGCAATGGCGCCCTTGGTCGGCACGAACGGCTTTGCCGCCGGCGTCTTGCTCGGCGCCGGCCGCGCCGGACCACGGTTGTTCGACGTCACATCGCGCCTGGTGCCGCCCTCGCCCCGCTCGCCGCCGCCCTGCGGCTTGCCCGTTCCGCTGCCGCCATCGCTGCGCATGCTGAGGGCGATCCGTCCACGCGCCAAGTCGATCGCCTGCACCGTCACCTTCACCTTCTGCCCGACCTTCACCGCATCGTTGGGGTCCTTGATGTAGCGATCGGCCAGCTGACTGACATGCACCAGACCATCCTGGTGCACGCCGATGTCCACGAACGCACCGAACGCCACGATGTTGGTCACCACGCCCTCGAGCACCATGCCCGGCAGCAGGTCAGACGGCTTCTGAATATCATCCCGAAACGCCGGCGGCTCGAACGCGGCACGTGGATCGCGACCCGGCTTCTTGAGCTCGGCCACAATGTCCCGCAGCGTGGGCATACCGACGTCGTCGCTCACGTACTTG
>JBBQXC010000262.1:0-4904 GCA_038210005.1 Gemmatimonadales bacterium | reverse complement strand
GTCGCGCAACGCGCCGCTCCGCGTTCAGGGGCCGCATGAGCGCGGACGGTTCACCGCCGAAGCCTGGGGTTACCTGGTTATGCTGGGTGGCTCCGGAGCGGTGAATCTCAACGATTTTGAGCAGTTGGTGGAGCGCGCGCTGGTCCATATCGACGGCCGCATCAACCTCGCGGATATCCGTGGAATCGCGGAGGACGTGGGGTTCGATGATGGGGCGATGGACGGCGAGCGATCCCAGGTACACTGAGCTGATGCCAATTACGAAGGGCACGACCGCGGCGCGTACGAGTGTTTCAAAGCCCGCCGCGAAGAAGGCCGTGAAGAAGGTGGCCAAAAAGGTCGCCAAGACAGCGGTGAAGAAGTCGGCAGCGACGGCCACACGCCTGGTCGCTGAGCCGTCGCCTGCACGCGCGTTGGTGGCTACAACGGACACCAAACCGGCGGCCAAAACGGCGGCCAACTCTGCGGTCAAGTCGGCGGCCAAAGCCGTCGCCAAAAAAGCGGCCGCCAAAAAGACCGCCAAAAAGACCGCCAGTACCAAGGCCCGCGCCCGCTCCCGCGTCGACGCCTCCGCCCCGGAAGACGACGAACCGGCTCCTGCCGGCGGCACCACGCTGGTCATCGTCGAGTCGCCCGCGAAGGCCAAGACGATCGGCAAATACCTCGGCAAAGGCTTCACGGTGAAGGCCACCGTCGGTCATGTGCGAGACCTGCCAGCCAAGAAACTCGGCATCGATATCGAGCATGGCTTCGCGCCCGACTACGTCACGATCGAGGGCAAGGAAGACATCCTCACCGAGCTCAAGCGGGTCGCCAAGGGCGCCCGCGAGATCTTCATCGCCACCGACCCTGACCGAGAAGGTGAAGCGATCGGCTGGCATGTGGAGCAGTTCTTCACGCAGCCGCCTCGCTACGCCGTCACGGCCCCGATCCGTCGCGTGATGTTCCACGAGATCACGAAGGACAAGGTGAAGGAGTCGATGGCGAACCCGATGGACATCGACAACAAGAAGGTCGATGCCCAGCAGGCGCGCCGCGTGCTCGATCGCCTCGTGGGCTACAAGGCCAGTCCGATCCTGTGGAAGACGGTAAAGAAAGGGCTGTCCGCCGGTCGCGTGCAGACCGTCGCCCTCCGCATCATCGTGGAGCGCGAGCGCGAGATTCGCGCCTTCACGCCGGTCGAATACTGGAGCATCGCCGCCGACCTGCAGAAGGGCACGCAGCCGTTCACCGCGAAGCTGCATCAGATCGACGGCAGCAAGCCGGAGATACCCACCGGAGCTGAGGCCGAGCGTATTCTCCTCGACCTCAAGGGCCGGACGCAGTTCACGGTCACCGAAGTCAAGCGTCGCGAGAAGCGCAAGAATCCCGCGGCGCCGTTCACCACGTCCACGCTGCAGCAGGAAGCCGCCAAGAAGTTGGGCTACGGCTCGAAGCGCACCATGCGTCTCGCGCAGGACCTCTACGAAGGCATCGATGTTGGTGGTGAAGAGGGCCAGGTCGGTCTCATCACCTACATGCGTACCGACTCGTCGCGCGTGTCCGAGACCGCGGCCGGTTCGGCCCGCGATTGGCTGAAGGCCGAGTACGGTGATTCGTACCTCGCGGCCGGCATGCAGCTCTATCCAAGCGGAAAAGCGAACGCACAGGACGCACACGAAGGCGTGCGCCCCACCGATCCCGCGCGTCGTCCCGACGAGCGTCTCGCCAAGAAGCTCACCGCCGATCAGTTCAAGCTGTATGAACTGATCTGGAAGCGCTTCATGGCGTCGCAGATGGCCCCAGCCGTGTTCGACACCACGACCGTGGATTTCGACATCCCGACCACGGGGCGTCAGTACCTGTTTCGCGCCACGGGCTCGGTTATCAAGTTCGACGGCTTCCTCACGCTCTATCGCGAAGCGCGCGAAGAGGGTGACGGCAAGGCGCTCGAAGACGAACAGGCGTTGCCCTACCTCGAGCTCGACGAGTCGGTGCCGGTCAAGGCGATCACGCCCACCCAGCACTTTACCGCGCCGCCGCCGCGTTTCTCCGAAGCCTCGCTGGTCAAGGAGCTTGAACGACTCGGCATCGGCCGACCGTCCACCTACGCGTCGATCATCTCGGTGCTCGCCGAACGACGCTATGTGTCGCTCGAGCAGCGCCGCTTCTTCCCCACGCCACTCGGCGAAACGGTGGAGAAGGTCATGGTCAAGAAATTCCCCGACATCTTCAACGTACAGTTCACGGCGCAGATGGAAGGGGAGCTCGACAAGATCGCCGACGGCGAACTTGGTTGGGTACGCGCGCTGACCGACTTCTGGACCCCGTTCCAGGCCACGCTCAACGACAACGATCTCGACGCCCTGATCGGCGAAGCCTACGATCTCTCCGCCCTCGCGACGGAAAAGTGTCCCGACTGCGGCGGAAAGCTCGTCGCCAAGGGTGGATTTTTCGGTCCGTTCGTGGCCTGCGAGAATCATCCGAAGGTGTGCAAGTACACGCGCCCAATCAAGGGTGAGAAGAAGCCCGCTGAGCTCACGAAGTACATGTGTCAGGAGTGCGGCGAAGCGATGGTGGTGCGTCACGGTCGCTCGGGCGATTTCCTGGGCTGCTCCAAGTTCCCGAAGTGCCGCGGGACGCGCTCCATGCCCACCGGCGTGAAGTGTCCCAAGGACGGCGGCGAGATCGCCGAACGACGCAGCAAGAAGCGCGGAAAAGCGTTCTACGGCTGCGAGAATTATCCGAACTGCGATTTTGTGGTCTGGGACAAGCCTGTGGCCGAGACCTGTCCGGAGTGCGGGTACGTGGGGGCGGAGGCGAAGAGCAACAAGACCCGTGGCGCGTTCCGGAAGTGTCTCAAGTGCGCCAACGAGTGGGACGTACCGAGCCCGGACGAAGCCGAGTTGGTAGCGGAAGTGGCGTAGCGGGTTTGCGGAGATCGTGGAACGGTCGCGCGGGCATATGCCTGGCGCGACCGTTTTGCTTTGGGCGCTCGGCTCTCGGCTCTCGGCTTTAGTGTGCGGGAGACGCTCGGCGCGACCCGTGGGATCCCCTTGGCGAAATTGCTGCGGGGGTGGCCGTGCGCGCGTTCGCTTCGCTCCGGCGCCGGCGTCACCCCCGCAGAGATTCGCCGCGGGGACCCACGGGCCGCGCCGAGCTGCGCCGGCGGGGGCGAGGGCAAGTCATACGCGCTCCACGGCGACGGTCGTGGCGGCAAAGTGCGCGGGTTATCGTCCCCACTCCTGACAGGCTTCTTCGCTTCCGGCGCGCCCACCGTCGCCCCGCGCCCGTACTCCGCCATGCGTGTGCCGCGCCCTCGGCACTCCGGTGCCGCGATCGCGCGCACCACGTCCGCCAGTGTAGCTCGTTCGGCACGGGGACGCCCGCCGCCGCCTCTGCGTGGGCGCCGCCATGCAGCGGTACCGCGCCGGGCCCGTACCGCACGTGCAGGAAGCGGCGAAGGGGTGCTCCCCGATGCCGCACGGGCGTACGCGCCAAACCAGCGCCGCGGAGTCGTGGAAGCGCAAAGACGTTAGACTACACGTATGGCATCCAACGAAGTGCATGTGATCGGCGGCGGGCTCGCCGGAAGCGAAGCGGCATGGCAGCTGGCCGAGCGCGGTCACTCGGTCGTGGTGTCTGAAATGCGCCCCGTGCGCGGCACGGCGGCCCATCGGACAGAAAAGCTCGGCGAGCTCGTCTGCTCCAATACGTTCAAGAGCACCGAAACAACCAATGCGCACGGCTTGCTCAAGGCCGAGATGCGGCAGCTTGGGTCGCTGATCCTCGACTGCGCCGATCAGTCGCGCGTGCCGGGCGGCTCGGCGCTCACCGTCGATCGTGAGATCTTCTCGCAGCACGTGCACGATCGGGTGCATGCGCACCCGCGCATTCGCGTGTCGCGCGAGGAAGTCACGTCGCTCCCTGAAGTGGGCATCATCGCCACCGGTCCACTCACCTCCGATGCACTCGCCGACGCCATTCGCGCGCGCCTCGGGGTCGACTCGTTGGCCTTCTACGATGCCATTGCGCCGGTCGTGTCGCTCGAGTCGATCGACCAGACCATCGCCTTCCGTGCCTCGCGCTGGGGCAAGGAAACGATGGATGGTGCCGGTGATGAAGGCGCGTATCTCAACTGTGCTTTTACGCGTGACGAGTACGAAGCCTTCATCGACGCGCTTACGACCGCCGACCAGTTTACCTCGCACGAGTTCGACAAAGTGCCGTACTTCGAAGGGTGCATGCCCATCGAAGAGATGGCGCGGCGGGGAAGGGAGTCGTTGCGCTTCGGGCCGATGAAGCCCATCGGGCTGCAGGATCCGCGCTCCACCTCGCGTCCCCACGCCGTCGTGCAATTGCGTATGGAGGATCGCGGCGGGCGCATGTGGAATCTGGTCGGATTCCAGACGCGGCTGCGCATTCCTGAGCAGGCGCGTGTGTTCCGCATGATCCCCGGACTCGCCGAGGCGGAGTTTCTGCGCTTCGGCTCCATTCATCGCAATTCGTACGTGAACGCGCCGGCGGCGCTGTCTCCGCATCTGTCGTTGCGCGATGCGCCGCAGTTGATGTTCGCTGGACAGATCACCGGCGTCGAAGGCTATACCGAAAGCAGTGCGACCGGTCTGTTGGCCGGCATCAATCTCGCGCGACAGATCTCCGGTGGTGAGCCGGTGGTACCGCCGCCCAGCACGATGATGGGCGCGCTGTATCGCTACATGCGCGAGGCCGACCCAAAGCACTTCCAGCCGATGAACGCGAACTTCGGATTGCTGGACGATCTCGAAGGCGTCGCGCCGAAGCTGTTGAAGGACAAAGCGAAGAAGCGCGAGCTGTTCGCCGAACGTGCGCTCACCGCCATGTCGGCGTGGCGTGACGAGGCTGGCATCATTCCGACGGTTCTTTGCGTATGACACGCCGGTGAG
>JBBQXC010000261.1:0-4972 GCA_038210005.1 Gemmatimonadales bacterium | reverse complement strand
GAGATCGAGTATCGCCAGTGGCAGGACAAGGACGGTCAGACCCGCTACACCACCGAGATCAAGGTCAAGGAGCTGATGCTCCTCGGCGGTCGCGGCGGCGGCGGTGGTGGCGACGACATGGACAGCGCGCCGCGTCGCTCGGCGGCGCCTACGCGTCCGAAGACGGCGGCTGCGCCGTCGGCCGGGAAGGAAGAATTTGGAGACTTCCCGGGTGCGCTGGAAGACGAGGACGACGATCTGCCGTTCTAGGTTCGCCCGAGCAGTCATGGTGCCCGCCGTCGGGAGCTCCCGGCGGCGGCCAATGTGATCGTGTCGACCAGTGCCGTGATGCACTCTCCGTTACGCGCGTCCATCGCAGGCGTCTCCAGCGTGGGCACCTCGCATGCAGACATGCAGGCGAGTCGAGGGCCCTCCAGCGCCCCGGGCGGGGGCGCGTAGTCTTTCCACAGTGAGGCTCGCTGATGCGCGCTGCAAACCAGCCGCAGTCGTCTACTGCTACCGAATCCAGCCACGTGCTGAATCCGGTCTATCGCATTTTCGTGGCGCTCCTGTCGACGCTCGCGCTTCTGCTCGTCTGGCGCCCTGCCGTCGTTCACGGTCAGGAGGCCGACGGTCGTCTCGCGTCCGTCTCCGATTCTACCCTCGATCAGGTCAAGGATTCCGCGACCACGACGCATGTCGTCCGTTCGGGCGAGACCCTGTGGGGGATTGCGGCGCGGTACTACGGCGATGGACATCTGTGGTCGACGCTCGCGCGGCGCAATCGGATTGCGACCACCGGTCCGGCTCCGCTGCAGGTCGGCATGAAGTTGACCGTGCCTGCCTCGCCCACCATCCGTGGCGCGAAAGCGGCCGCGATGGCCGCCGCACCGGCGGACTCCACGGTGCCTGGCGTCGCGTTGGCTAAGGCGGGCGAGGGCACCTTGCCGCCTCCGCCTCCTGCGCGTCCATCGGGAACACTTTCGGCGCAAACTGCCGGTAAGCCGAATGCGGCTGCCGGTGCTGCGGCCGGCGCTGCGAAGGGTCGTGCCCCTGCGAAGTCAACCAAGGCCGCTGCGGTGGCGGCCATCGACACGATCACGAAGCCATCGGGCGAGCCGGATACCTCCCGTGTAAACTTCCAGCCGCAGCATTCGAGCGAATTGATGACGTCGAGGAAAGGGACGCGCATCGGTCTGGTCGATCTCGAGGCGCAGGAGGCGTCGCGAAAGAGCAGCGAAGTGGAGACGGTCTTCCATCGCGACATGCCTGATGCCGCCGAGGCGGAGCGTCGCACGCGTGCCGTGCTTCGTCCCAATACGCCAGCTCCGCGACAGGCGGAATTCGATGCGGCGCCGTTCGTCGTGCTGCAGTCGGATCTGGCCAAGTCCGGATCGATCACCAAGCGGGTGGGCTCTCCCGGAAGCGCCGAAAGCGTCTATCCCCAGCGCGCGATCATGACGGACCAGATCGAAGTGCGTCCGCCTGCCGGAGTCACGTACACGGTCGGTCAGCGGCTCGTGGCGGTGACAACGTTGACCGCAGGGAGCAAGCAGTCGATGATGGCGATTCCGGCGGGCATCGTCGAGATCGTGCGCGTGGAATCAGGAAAGCCGGTTCTTGCGGTCCTGAAGCGTCAGTCGGGCCGGGTTGAGCAGGGGCAGCGGCTGCTGCCGGCGACCGGTTCGTCGGCGCCATGGCTGATCGCTCAGAAGCTCGCCGAGCCCGACGTGAAGACCAGCGTGCGCTGGATCGACTCGCACGAGCTGCTGCCCACGCTGCAGAGCTTCCTGATGCTCGCTGCCGGCACGTCGGAGGGTGTGAAGGCCGGTGACGAGTTCGGGCTCTACCGGAGCGGCACCAAGGAGCAGCCCTCGCAGGAGTCGCTGGTCGCGACGGTGCGGGTCGTGCGGAGCGAGGCGGCCGGCAGTTCGGCCGTGATCACGCACCAGTACCAGCCAGACATCGGTGTTGGCCTCGCGGCCCGTCGTTTGGCCAAGGCACCCTGACGGTTCGGACGATGTGACAGCGCGCGACGTGACCCTCGTCGCATCGTCCCGATTTCGATCGATCACTTGCACGCGCCGAGGCCCCCCGTGGGCGTCGGCGCGTGTGTACATTGGGACATTGTGTGTCTCAGTCAGCGCCCTGACGAGTCGAGGGCGACCGCGGATTTTTCCATTGGATCGAGGAAACGAACGGCATGGCAAAGACGGTCGTAGTGACGGGTGGTGCAGGGTTTATCGGATCGCATGTCGCGGACCGATTTCTGGCCGAAGGATGGGAGGTCACCATCCTCGACGACCTATCGAGTGGACGTGAGGAGAACATCCCGTCGTCGGCGCGCTTTGTCCTTGGCGACATCACGACGCCGGAAGCGGCTGCGCTGATCCGCGATGGCAAGTTCGACGTGATGTGTCATCTTGCCGCGCAGATCGACGTGCGCCGCAGCGTGCTCGATCCCGTGTACGACGCCACTCGCAACATCCTCGGCACGCTGAACCTGATGGAAGCGGTCCGCGCCGGTGGCCATCCCACGCGCACCATACTGTCGTCGACCGGCGGCGCGCTGTACGGTGATTTCGATCCGCCGCCGAGCGCCGAATCAAATAACAAGGATCCCGAGGCACCGTACGGCATTGCCAAGTTGTCGATCGAGTACTATCTCGCGTACTACGGGCGCGTGCACGGTCTCGACAACGTGGCGCTACGCTACGGCAATGTATACGGTCCTCGGCAGGATCCGCACGGCGAAGCCGGTGTGGTCGCCATCTTCTGTAACCGCTTGCTCGACGGTCGCGCGCTGACGGTATTCGGCGACGGCGAACAGACGCGCGACTACGTCTACGCCGGAGACGTCGCTGGCGCGAACTTCGCGGCCGCGACGGTCAATCTCCCGCCGCGTGGTCGACTGGATGCCCGCGCGTTCAACATCGGTACGTCGCTTGAAACGTCGGTGAACACGCTCGCCGAAACGCTACGCGCGGTATCGTCGGCGCATTCGCCGATCGACTACGCGCCGGCGCGCGCCGGCGAACTCGCGCGCTCCGCGCTGGACACCACGAAAGCACAGGCCGTGCTGGGCTGGACGCCCAGGGTCACGTTGCGTGACGGACTCGAGAACACCTATCGCTTCTTCGCCGATCGTCGCGCGCGTCTGGAGACGCCGGCGTGACGGTGGTGGCCGGACTGTTCGCGGCCGTGCAGCTGACGAGCGAGAGAAAAGCGTTGCCGTCGTCGATGCTGGGAATGCTGATCAACAGTGATCCCGTCACGAAGAGCGTGTTGGCGCTGCTCGTGGTGTTGTCGCTGATGTCGTGGGCGATCATGTATTCGAAGTGGCGCGGATTCAAGGCGGCCGAGACGAATGGCAGAGCCTTCGTGGCGGAATTCGAGCGTGCGCGCGGCATGGACGACGCCATGCTGATCGCGCAGCGGGCGAAGCCGAGTGCGTTCACCGCGGTGTTTGCACGCGCCGTGTCCTTCCTGAACGACACGAAGCCGGCGCTCGGCGCGACCAACGATCGTACGGCGCGACTCTCGGGTTCACAGGTCGAGGCGTTGCGTCTGGTGCTCGATGCCGAAGGGTCGAAGGCGCGCGAAGACCTCGGACAGTACATCCCGTGGCTGGCGACGGTCGGCAGCGTGAGCCCGCTGATTGGCCTCTTCGGTACTGTGCTCGGCGTAATCGAAGCGTTCGTCGGTATCGGACAAAAGGGCTCGGGAAACATTCAGGCCGTGGCGCCCGGCATTGGTACCGCGCTGATGGCGACGGCCGCGGCACTGGCGGTGGCCATTCCTGCGGCGTTCGCGTACAACGTTTTCGCCTCACGGTTGAATCGCTTCGATGACGCGCTCGAAGGATTCGGCTCGGAGTTGATCGCACTGATGGTGCGTGAAGGGCGGATCTGAGGATGCGTCGCGGTCGCCGTCGCGAGCGAGCTGGGGTCAACGCTGAGATCAACGTGGTGTCGCTCATCGACGTGATGATGCTGCTGATGATCATTTTCATGATCACAGCACCGATTATGCAGGGTGGTGTGGATATCGCGCTGCCCACGGCCGACGTTGCGCCGCTCGAGCCGAAGAACGGCCTTGTCATCACGGTCGATCGTCGTGGGCAGATTTTTATCGATGACACGAAGCTGTCGTTTGAGGAATTCGCGGGCAGTATTAAGGCACTCTCAGACAAAAAAGGTGGTGGTGGCGTCTACCTTCGCGCCGATGAGGCGGTGCCATACGGCACCGTGGTGCGTATCGTCGCTGCGATGAAGGCGAAGGGCATCACCGATGTCGGGCTCGTCGCCGAACCGGACGGCGAGCGGTGAGCTTGTCGCACTCCGTGCCTCGTTCGTCGACGCTCGGTGTGGGTATCGCCTTCTCCGCCACGGTGCACGTCATCGTCGTCGTAGCGGCCCTGTGGTGGGGCTCGCGTGCTGAAGCGCCGCGTCCGCCGGTGTATCGCGTCGAGTTGGTTGGAGCACCGCCGGGGCCGCGTCAGGCTGGCGTGGTGACCCCCCCGACGCCGCCCAAGACGCAGCCGGCGTCGCAGGCGCCCGAGATCGCCGGTGCGGAACGCGTACCGGAAGAAAAGACGGTGCCGACCTCGTCGAAGGCGAAGAAGGTTTTGCCGCCGCCGAAGGCCACGCCCTCTCCCTCGCGCACGAAGAATGCGGGCTCGAAAACGGCATCCACGACCCCTACGAAAACGACCAGCGTTCCGAAAGCCGGCGCGGGAGCACAGGGGGGAAAGGGGGCGGATGTTGCGAACCTCAGCATTCGCGGGATCGAGTTCCCGTATGAAGGGTACCTGCAAAACATCGTGCGCCAACTCACGTTGAATTGGACGCCGCGTCGCGTGTCGTCAGCGCTCGTGTCGGAGGTGCGTTTCACTATCCGACGGGATGGCTCTGTGATGGCGATCGAAGTCGTCAAGCGCTCCGGTGATCGCCTCTACGATCTCGATGCGATGGGGGCGATCGAAGCGGTAGGC
>JBBQXC010000260.1:0-5018 GCA_038210005.1 Gemmatimonadales bacterium | reverse complement strand
TGACGATTATCGGTATACCGTTCGGCTTCGCACACTTTCGACTGGCCGCGGTATGTTTTGCGCCACTCGGGAAACGCGCCGTCGATCTCCCCTAGCGCCCACCATGTCGCCCACACGCCGCGAAGCCCTCGCGCAGCTCAGTGCCTTACTCGCCATGCCACTGGTCAGCTGGCCAATACGTGCCGGCGATCCACTCGCGGGCACGATCGCACAGTATCAGGCGGCGCGCCTCCGCGGTGAGTTCTCCGCCGTCGAGGTCACCACGGAGGCGCTCAAGCGATGTCGCTCGTGGAATGGCGCGTTGCGCGCGATCGATCAACTGGCCGATAGCGCAATCGCCGAAGCGCGCGCGTCGGACGACCGGGCGAAACGACGCGCCTTGATCGGCCCGCTCGACGGCGTCCCGCTGTTCGCGAAGTCGATTTACGACATGAAGGGACTGCCTACCACGGCGTCGAGTGCCGAGTGGGCGCGCCTGTTCCCCATACCGGCCACGCGCGATGCGCTCGAGGTGCAGCGGCTTCGCACGGCCGGTGCCGTGCTGCTCGGCAAAACGGCCGCTGACGATTTCGCGTACCGCGGCAATGGCACCAGCTCGCTCACGGGACAGGTGCGCAATCCGCACGATCGCGCCGGACTGCGCACACCCGGTGGATCGAGCGCCGGATCGGCCGTGGTCGTTGCCTGCGGCATGGCGTTCGCCGCCCTCGGCACCGACGACGGCGGATCCAATCGCATTCCAGCTCAGTTCACCGGGGTGGTCGGGATGAAGCCGTCGTTCGGGCTCGTGCCACGCAGTGGCGTGATTCCCACCTGGCCGTATCTCGATACGCACGGCCCGCTGGCGCGCACCGTGGCCGATGCCGCGCTCATGCTCGATGCGATTGCAGCCCCCGATGCATCCGATGGCCTCGCCGATCGCTCGCCGTATGCCCGTGGACGGCTCGGTACGCTCCGTGACGACGCACTCGTGGGCGCCCGACTCGGACTCGTAGAGTTGCACGTGCCGCGCGACCAGATGAGCGCCGAGTGCATTACAGTGTTCGACCGCGCCATCGGCGATTGTATAAGCGCCGGTGCCGTGGTCGAATTGTTCGTGCCGCCGGTGGATCGCGTGAACGTGCGTAACCTGTTCGCCACGTTGGCCACCGCGCGCGGGGACGTCGCGCCGAATCACAACGCACCGGCACCCACGGCCAACGCGCTCCTGCGCTACTTCGCCCGGCAAGGTGCTGACGCCGAGCGCAACGCTGAACAACAAGTACAGCGTGGCCTCGCCGCCTTTCGTGCGTTCTACGACGTGCTGCCCGCCGACTGGGGTGCCATGCGGCAGCTCACCGCGCAACCGTACGAACAAGATGCCGCGAGTGTGTCTTTCGCCCGCTCGCGTGAACAGGCCGTCGCGCAACTGGCTGCGGCATTCGCGGCGAAACGGATCGACGCCATGGTGTACCCCACCATGCCGTTCGGTGCGCCCGCCGCGACCGATCCGTGGCCCGACGTACGCACGGCGCTCGGCTACGGCAACTGGCTCGGACTTCCCGAGGTGTCGGTGCCGGCTGGCTATGACGCGAACGGCATGCCCGCCGGCAATCTGTCGTTCGTTGGACTCCCGGGCAGCGACGCGCGCCTGCTCGCTTTGGCAAATGCGTACGAACAGCGTTCACAGCGGTTCGTCGCGCCGCCGACTCCGGCGTGATGGCGAGTCTCACGGCGCGTACGCGCGCCATCCTCTCCGTGCTCACGATGATGCTCATCGTGATCGCCGGCTGTCACAGTGACGCGACCAATGCGCCGCCTTCCGATGGTCGCCTTGCCACGGGCACGTGGGGTGGTGACAGCGCCGGCGTGTTGGTGAACGACACGATCGCGCACGTGCATGTCGGTTGCACCTACGGCGATATGCGCGGTCGTGTGCCACTGGACGCCGAGGGTCGATTCACGGCCGTGGGCAGCTTTCTGCTGCGGGCCTATCCTATCGCGATCGGGCCGACGATGCCGGCGCAATTCGTCGGACGCGTGTCCGGGTCCAAGCTGACCATCACGGTGACGGTCACGGACACGATTGCGAAGACGACCGTCGTTCGCGGGCCGGTGACGGTCACCTACAAGGTCGAACCGCGTATGCCAAACTGTCCCATCTGTCGCGTGCCCGGCGTCCGCGCCGCGCGCTCCTAGTCTCACCTTCACTCATCGGATCATGCGCACACGTTTCACCACATTGCTTCTTGCGTTGGCGCTGAGCGGCTGCGCTCCGACCGTGCGCTCGCGCGGGCCGAACGCCGACCTACCCCGCAGCGATGCGCGCCGAGTCGCCGTCATGGCCGTCGTCGACTCGGCGCTCGGACACATCAATAGCGGTGACCTGATCGCACTTTCGGATCTCATGCTCCCCGAAGCGCAGTTCTTCCCCGCTCGGGAGCAGACAGGTCGCGGTGGCACCTACACGGTGCGCACGATGGCAGCGCAGCGCGCGGCCGGTAAGCGCGCGCCGATCATCGAGCGAGGCTATGACGCCACGGTCCGCGTGGCCGGCACCATCGCGAGCGTGTGGATGCCCTACGACCTCTGGGCCGAAGGCAAGTGGTCGCACTGTGGCATCGACTTGCTCACCCTCGTGCAGGTGGGATCTACGTGGCGCATTGCCAACTTCACGTACACCATTGAACAGCCGCCGGCCTGCCGCATGCACCCCGACGGACCACCGCCGGGATACGCACCGCCGCCGTGAATCCCGTTCCATGATGGTCGCTGTTCTTCGCGTCTCGTCGCGTACTCCGCGAGCTTCGCGAGCTTCGCGCGAACCAGTTGGCTCTCCGATTACTCCGAGACAGCCGAAAGCACGTCGGTTCGCGCGAAGTCCGCGGAGATCGCGAAGGCTCGCGAAGACGGGCCGTTATTTCGCGACCCACCGCGCCTTGAGCGTCGCATAGGCCGCCAGTCGTGCCTTCGCCGTCTGCACCATCACGTCCGTAGCCGGCGCGTCGCTCTCCTGCAACATATCGATCACCGCTTGGTGTGACGCACCAATGCCGCCAAACGCATCCTGACCGGCGAAGGCCGTGCGCCCACTCGAGCGCGCCTCCGCGGCCAGCGTCTGCGCTTCACGCATCGCGTCGTACAGCGCCAGCGACAGATCGTGCTGCTGCTTCAGCGCAATCAACGGTGTTTTCACGCGCGGATCCATGCGCACCGTGATCCGCTGCGACTGCACCGCGCCATCGACCGTCAGACGCGCGGTATACACACCCGGCATCACCCACGGTCCTTCGGGCTCGCACTTGGTGTTGAACGGCGTGGCCGAGATCGGCAGTGAGCACTCCCTGCTTGGTTGCGCATAGTGCAGGTCCCAGGTGAAGCGCTGTAAGCCGGCCTTGGCACTCGGCGCCGCCGCCGGGCGGAACCAGTAGCGTGGCCAGTTGCCGGCGTCGGTCGGCGCGGGCGTGGGATCGCTACTCGTGAACGTGCGCAGTACGCGACCAGCCGCATTGAGAATCTCGAGCCTCACCGACTGCGCATCGCGCGACAGGTAGTAGTCGATCATCGCGCCGTCAGGCGGATTCTCGGCTCGCGGTTCATCGGGAGGTACCGGTGTGTCGGTATACATCGAGTAGCGTACGCGCGTGGCGACCGCTGGTGTGAATAGGGTCGCTGGCGCCGTCGCGCTGGTCTCGTGCCACTGCCGCAGTGCCGTCGTGTTGTCGAGAATCCAGAAACCGCGACCGTGCGTGCCCACTGCGATATCGTCGTCCTTGATCACGAGATCGCGGATCGAAATCGCCGGCATGTTGCCGCGCAGCGAGTGCCAGTGATCGCCATCGTCGAGCGAGAACCACACCTGCGTTTCGCTGCCCGCGTACAGCAGGCCACGCCGCTTCGGATCCTCGCGCACCACGTTGATCGGCGCATCGGTCGCGATACCGTTCACGATTTCGGTCCATGTGGCACCGCCGTCGCGCGTGCGATAGATGTGCGGTCGCAGATCATCGAGGCGCAGTGTATTCACCGCCGCGTACGCCGTGGTGGCACTGAAGTGCGACGCGTCCATGATCGACACTTTCCACCACGCCCCGATCTGCGGCGGTGTCACGTCACGCCACGTCGCGCCCCCGTTCCGCGTGAGGTGAACGAGGCCGTCGTCGGTACCGGCCCAGAGCGTGTTCGAGTCCACGTAGCTGGGCGCGATGGTGTACACCACGCCGCGTCGCGTGGGTTTGGCAGCCGGCGTGTTGGCGTACTTGCCGACGCTGGCCGGCACGTCCCACGTGTCGCGGGAGAGGTCGTCGCTGAGTCGCTTCCAGGTGATGCCACCGTTCACGGTGCTCCACACCACGTTGGTACCGTAGTACAGCTTCCGCGGATTGATCGGCGAAAAGCGAATCGGCATCGTGCGTATGCCGCGGAAGTAATCGGGCCCGCTACCGGACGCACCACGCGTGCGTCCGACGGTGGGACTGACGTTCTGCGTCTGTCCCGTACGGCGATCGAATCGCGACACCGTGCCACCGTACACAATGTCGGGATTGAGCGGATCGGGCGCCACGTAGCTGTACTCGCTCGCCCCGACCGGACGCCAATCACGATACGTGATGCTGCCGTCGTTTCCACGACTGTTCACGCACGCGGAGCCCGATTCCTGCTGACCACCGCACACGCGGTACGGCCACGCGTTGTCGGTGGTCACGTGATAGAACTGCGCGGTGCCCTGATTGTACCACGAGCTCCACGTCTCGCCGTCGTTTACCGTGACCACCGCGCCCTGATCGGCCACCAGCAGCATCGTGGTCGGCACCAGCGGATTGATCCACAAGCGCTGATAGTCATCGCCGCCGGGTGCCCCGCGGAACGCGCTCCAAGTGACGCCGGCATCGGTGCTCTTCCAGGCCACCACGTTCATCGAGTACAGCGTGTTCGGATCGCGCGGGTCCACGGTCACGGCCGCGAAGTCGTCACCGCGTCCGAAAATGCGACTGTCGGTCGTGGTCCGCGCCCACGTCGCACCCGCATCGTCGCTGCGA
>JBBQXC010000259.1:0-5033 GCA_038210005.1 Gemmatimonadales bacterium | reverse complement strand
GCTGGCGAGGGCGCGCACGTCGATGAGCGGTGCACAGGAAAAGCTGGTGCTGTACCGCCGGCCGCAAACAGGACGCGAGTCACACGGGGCGGCCCCGGAGTACCGCCTACCCGTGGCCGGCGCCCCGAGCACGGTGCTCGTGAAACGCGAGCGCGCGCGATTCCCTGGCTTGCTCCAGAACGAACTCGCCGCGATGTCCATGATGGCGTCAGCCGGGGTGCCAACGGCCGCGCGCACGGTGTGCGCCCTCGACGCTGGCGTGTATGAGACGGCCCGTTTCGACCGGGTAGGCCTTCCCGACGGGAGCGTGGTGCGACTCCACGCCGAGGATGGATGCCAACTCACGGGTAAATCCCCGCGCGCCAAATACGCACAGACGGGCGGGCCCTCGTACGCAGACCTCACGGCCGCACTTCGACGCTATGGGACCGACCCTGGCACGGACACCCCGCTGCTCTTTCGGTGGGCCGTAGCAAACCTTGCACTCGGCAACCGCGACGCGCACGCGAAAAATGTGAGCGTGGTTCGCAATGCCGATGGCGCAGTGCGACTCGCGCCAGCGTACGATGTGGTGTGCACCATGGCGTACAACGACCTCGATACCGAGTTGCCGCTGCTGTTCGCCGGAGTGTTGCACTTGGCGCAGCTGACACCAGCGTCACTCAGGAAAGCAGCGCGCTCGTTTGGCCTCACGCCGGCGCTGGCGAAGGGGCTTGTCGCCGATGTCTGCGACCGTCTTGATGCGAATCGGGATCACGCGCTCCACGCCGCGGCACAGGTGGCTGGGCATCACGACGTTCTGACCTCAGTCGGACTCGTGGTGGAAGCGACTACGGCCGAAACACGTCGTCGCCTGCTCGGGTGATCGCGACACAAGCGATGGATGCAGTATCGCCTGTGTTTTCGTTAGCCCCCCGCCGGTCCAGCCGACGTCGAAATCGGGGACTACCAGAACTCCGTCGCATCAAGCCGTGGACCGGCTCCGCCGCCTGATCGTGCCGATGAGGCCTCGCGCCGACAAAGCCACCCGCCATTCCCGCCCGTATATTGCTATCACACGATTTCGCGGAGCGATTGATGGGCAAGTACACACTCAACGTGAATGGCGCATCCCGGATCGTCGAGGTTGAATCCGACACGCCGTTGTTATGGGTGTTGCGCGATTCGCTGGAACTCACGGGCACTAAGTTCGGCTGCGGCATCAACCAATGCGGTGCGTGTACGGTGCACCTGAACGGGGTAGCCACGCGATCGTGTCGCACGCCGGTATCAACCGTAGGCTCTGCGGTAGTGACCACGATTGAGGGCATCGACACACCGCAAGCGCGTGCCCTGCAGGATGCGTGGTGCGAACTCGATGTGCCGGCATGTGGCTATTGCCAGGGCGGGCAGATCCTGGCCGCGGCCGCGTTACTCAAAACAAAGCCGCGTCCCACCGACGCGGATATTGATACCGCGATGGCGAGAAATTTATGTCGCTGCGCGTCGTACACGCGTATTCGCGCCGGCATCAAGCGCGCTGCCGAGTTGGCCGCGACCTCCACTCCAGCTGCGGGCAAGCGCGAATGACTCACGACCCGAATGCCGGCGCGTCGAAGCTTGGCCGACAGATGGATCGACGCCAGTTCATCAAGATCAGCGCGTTGGCTGGTGGCGGACTACTCGTCGCGAGCGCGTCGGACGCGGGTGCCCATGTCGCGGCCGTCGATGGCGCTGCAGCGGCTGGGCTCGCGCCCGTAGCAGACTTTGCCCCGAACGTCTTTGTCAGCATCGCCCCGAGCGGAGCCGTCACGCTCATCGCGCCCAACTCGGAGATGGGGCAAGGGATCAAGACGTCGTTGCCCATGATCATCGCCGAAGAGCTTGACGTGAAATGGGAACAGGTTACCGTGGTGCAAGGCGACCTCACTCCGGCGTATGGTCGGCAATTCAGCGTCGGGAGCGGATCGACGGTGGCCAACTTCGTCGCGATGCGACACGCCGGCGCAGCGGCCCGCGCGGTACTCGTTGAGGCCGCGGCACAAGAGTGGAACGTACGCGCCAGTGAGTGCACCACGTTTGAGGGTGTGGTCATGCACGCGGCGTCGAACCGAAAGGCCACCTACGGCGCGCTCGCCACGAAGGCCGCGCAGCTGCCGGCACCCGTCGACGTGCCCCTCAAGGATCCCAGCACCTTCAAACTGCTTGGCACGCGCATCGCGGGCGTGGACAATCGCAAAATCGTGAAGGGCGCGCCGCTCTTTGGTATCGATGTCAAGCTGCCGGGCATGCTTTACGCCACGTATACCAAGTGCGCGGTGTTTGGTGGTGAAGTGGTGAGCGCGAACCTCGACGAAGTAAAGGCCAAGCCCGGCGTGCGCGATGCGTTCGTGTTGAGTGGAATCGCCGGCCTGACGTCGGGCGTGGCGGTGGTAGCCGATTCAACGTGGAACGCGTTCAGCGCCACCAAGGCGCTCAAGGTGCAGTGGAACGAAGGGCCGCAGGTGTCGCAGAGCAGCGTTGACATGGCGGTGCAAGCGCTGACGCTGGCGAAAGCCAACGGGCCCACGTCGCCGCCGTCGGGTGTGCGTGCTGTCGAAGCAGTGTATCACTATCCGTTTCTCGCGCATGCAACGCTCGAGCCGCAGAACTGCACCGCGTGGTTTAAGGAAGGCGTGATGGAAATGTGGACGCCAACGCAAATCCCGTCATCGGGGCAGGGTCTGGTCATCAAAGGCTTGGGGTTAGCGGCGAACAACGTGAAGGTGCACATCACGCGACTGGGTGGTGGATTCGGCCGTCGCGGCAACAACGAGTTCTCCCTCGAAGCCGCTGCCATTGCCAAGAAGCTGGCCGGCACGCCGATCAAACTGACGTGGACGCGCGAGCAAGATTTTGCGCACGACAATTATCGTTCAAACGGATGGCACGCCTTCTCCGCCGGACTCGATGGCAATGGCAAAGTGGTCGCGCTGCACGACGCCTTCGTGAAGATGGAGGGTGGACCTGGTGACATGACCGCGGGCGGCTTCCCGTTCAATGCGATTCAAGGGTCACAAGTGCGGTCCAGCAAATTGCGCGGTGGCATTCCCACCGGGTTCTGGCGCGCACCGGGTGACAACGGGAATGTGTGGGCCACGCAATGCTTCATGGACGAACTGGCGCATGCCGCGGGGAAGGAACCGCTGGCGTTCACGCTCGACATGCTGGCCACGGTGCCCGCGTCGCCGCGATTTGACGCGAACAAATTGATCGCGGTCCTCACGCTCGCCGCCGAGAAGGCGAACTGGGGACAGAAGCGCGCGCGTGGCGAGGGTCAGGGCTTCGCGATCTGTTTCGCGAACAACGCGTACGTGGCGATCGTCGCCGATGTGTCGGTCAGTCAGGCGGGCGAACTCAAAATCAAGAAGCTCACCGCCGCCGTTGATGCGGGCACGATCGTGAACTTGAGTGGCGCCGAAGCACAGGTGCAGGGCTCGATGCTCGATGGCATCAGCGCCGCGTGGTTTCAAAAAATCACGATCGAGCGTGGCTCGGCGGCGCAGACGAACTTCAACAAGTATCCCATGCTGCGTATGAGTCAGGCGCCGCCGGTTATTGATGTGCATTTCATGACGTCGTCGGCGCCGCCAACGGGGCTGGGCGAACCCGCACTCCCGCCTGCGGCGCCCGCCGTGTGCAATGCCATCTTTGCCGCCACCGGCAAGCGCATTCGCACGCTCCCGATCGCCGACGACACGCTCAGGTGGAGCTAGCGGCGCGGCCTGAGCCGAACACACAAGTCATCTTCTCGGCGCCCTCCTACGGCAGACTCACCCGCGCACCCTGCAACGGCTTCGGTGTCGCGGGCGCTTGCGCCGCTGCCCCGGCCGCGTCGAACACCTTCACGGTCTCGAATGCCGTCAGCGAATCGCCCGTGACGGTGATCTGCATGACGAGCTCCAAGCGACCCGCATATTTATGCGTGGTGCGGTCGGCGGTGAGCTCTACCCACTTGGCCTCAATGCGGTCACTGCGATCACTTCGGGCTTTCCACACGCCCTTGCCGTCACTGTCGCTCGTGCGCGGATCGCCCGCATCGGGATTCGCCTGTTGCATCGTGCCGTCGGCGTTGAACACGTACAGGTGGTACGGGAACGGCGCATTGGGGTCCTGCACCAGCCACGTGCCCACGATGGGGAGCGCGCGGGGCGAGTCTGCCGACGCGCGATCGCAGCCCGATGCGCCGAGCGCGGTGCCGACCAGCAGCGCGCGTGCCATGATCTTGCCAGCGGTGTTCATGAGATCTCGATCGGTGCAGGGGGACGGATCTAACCATGGAGCAATCCTGCGTATTCTGGTCAGCGTTTCGCTATGGAGGACATGGTCAGCGTCCGCACAAGGTCGGGCTTTTCTCCTTTCAGCACGAACACCGCGTCGAACGCCTCGTCGTCCACGTGAATATCGAGGGCGCCGAACCACTCGGCGACCGCCGACGCGAAGGACGCTCGCGAGACGGAGAAGCGCTGGTCGCGCACGGGCGGCAGCAGCAGTCAAAGCCATGACGCCTCCTTCAACTACCGAAAATTGTACCCAAAATGCAATCCCGGCTGCCCGTAGAAGAATCGTGACCACTTATCGTCAACCTGTTTGAACGCATCAGGCATTCGTGATTGATAGGGACGATGCGTGATAGCGATTGACGGTTGAAAAAACATTCGATCCTTGAAAAGCTTCACGTGATACCCCACGGAATACGTATTGAAAATCTGAAAGCCATCGTCGATCTTCTTTCCGTTGTTATTTACAAACGTTTGAAACGCCGGCATCACGTCCACTTGCGCAAAGAGGGCTTTTCGGACAAACCGCTGATAGTTCAATGACACGCCGCGTTCACGAACGTATCCAGGAAAGCCCTCTCCCTCGGCCTCAAATGACTTTCCATAGGGAATGCCAATGGGCCAACCGTATTTCCATGTTTTGAGTTCAAGGGAGATCACATCCTTCCCTGTGAGGCGATACCCTAAGTTCACGTACACCATCTCAGGCCGGTTATTGTCCGGCACAACATTCGC
>JBBQXC010000258.1:0-5076 GCA_038210005.1 Gemmatimonadales bacterium | reverse complement strand
CCTGTCGGCCAACCTGTACAGCATGGATTTCCGCAACGACATCGCGCGTATCGGGGCGCCAACGGCGTCGGGCGCGATTTTGCGGCGCAACGTGGGCAACAGCTATCGTCGTGGCATTGAGGTCGACGCAGCCTATCGCGGTATCTCACGCGTGGTGTTGGCCGGCAACGCCACGTGGAGCCAGAACCGCATTGCGCAGTTCACGGACTCCTCGCGCGGCACGCCGGTGGTGCGTCGCAACGTGACGCCGTTGCTCACGCCGGCCTTTATCTCCTCGCATCGCATCGAAGTGTCGCCGACGAACCGCTTCATGGTAAGCGTGGAGGGCCGCTATCAGTCGAAGGCGTTCCTGGACAACACGGGCAGCACGGACCGTGTACTGCCCGACTACTACACGCTCGACGCCTCGGCCCGCGCCACGCTCGGACGCTATGCACTCACGGTGCGCGGTGCGAACCTCGGCGATACGCAGAAGTTCGCGAGTGGTGCGGTGTCGGGGTCCGGGCGAGTGCGCTACTTCGTGCTTCCGGCGCGCGCGGTGTTCGCGACGCTCAGCGCGGAGTTCTGAGGGCGGACAAGAGAACCGGTAGCTGTTGCTGTTCTTCGCGTTCTTCGCGTTCTCTGCGCCCTTCGCGTTAAGTGCAGTTTTGTAGAAGCGGTACTGCTTGCGGACGGGCATCGCTGACGACCGACAATCTGCTTGTTGACGCGAAGGGCGCGGAGTTCGCAAAGTACGCGAAGAACAGCAGAGGCTTTTCTTGGTATTGAACCCCAGCGTTACCGCGATCCTATCTGTCTGGCCGAGTCGAGTGCTCTCCGTAGCGAAACAGCACGCTCACGTGCGGTGCCGCGGCTGTCGCGTAGCGCCGCACGTAGGCCGCGCTTGGCGTCGTCGGGCACCTCGCGATCGCTGAACGACAGCAGCGCGTTCGCGGCGACTTCGTAGATCGCGACCGTGGAGGCGGGCTGGCCGTCGTTGTACAACGGGGCGCCGCGATCGATGGCGTAGTCGATCAACGAGCTCGCACTGCCGCTGGTGGTTCCGGCCGAACCGTCGCGCGTGGACTCGCCCGAGCGGGTGTCGGGCGGCAGCAGTACGCGGTCGATCACGTGGATGATCCCGTTGCTGGCCGGGACATCAGCGATGCGTACCGTGGCATCGTTGATGCGAAGCTCACCGTTCACGTCGGTGATACGGACCTCAAGGTTGGCCACTGTTTCCGCAGACCGTACACTGCGCGCTTGGGCGGCCGTGACGCGGCCCGCGACCACATGATACGTGAGGATCGTGCGCAGCTTCTCGCGATTTTCCGGCTTCAGCAACTCGGCGACCGTTCCGTTCGGGAGTCGCTTGAAGGCCTCATCGGTGGGGGCGAAGAGGGTGAACGGCCCCCGGCCGAGGAGCGTTGACGTGAGACCGGCGGCGTCGACGGCGGCGAGGAGCGTGGTGAATTGCCCGGCAGTCTTGGCGACCTGGGGGATCGTAGGTGTGTTGCGTGAGGGGTGCTGCGCGTCGGCACGCGGGGCAGTACCCAGCGTGGCGCTGAGCAGAAGGGCAACGGCCGCGGCGGTGCGCGATGTCGAGAAACGAGTGACGTGAGTGGTCGGCATGAAGATCTCCTATCGGGGAATGCGCGATGTGATACAGCGATGCTTTCCAGTTCGCGCAGGAGATGCACGCTGGATGCACCCGGTCGTCATTTTCTTCTTCGGCGATCGCGAAATCGGGTCGGTGCGAGGGTTTTCGGGAAATGCCGTGGTCGATTCCAACCATTTGCCGTTTCACTGCATCCAATCCGCTGATCGCGTCGAATGCTCTGACACACCCTGTCGGAGCGCTCGTGTATTTCGGGACACACCACCGCGTCAGTCGAATTCGCCCAGGCATGGACCACGCCGAGTTACCAGTACCGGAGCGCGCGCACCTGTCGCTCGTGACCGGGTCCTTCACGCCCGCTATGTCCAGTGCCGCGCCGTTGTTGCCTCGCATTGCGGCCGGTGATGAACTCGCGGTGCGCGAGTGCGTCGAGCGATACGGGGCGTTGATCTGGTCGTTGGTGCGACGCTGGTCGCCCGATGCGCGCGACGCCGAGGATGCGGTGCAGGAGGTGTTTGTCGATCTGTGGCGTAGTGCGTCGCGCTATGAGGTCACGCGCTCGACCGAGGCCGGATGGGTCGCGATGGTGACGCGTCGACGACTCATTGATCGCCTGCGCCGCCGTCAGCGGGTGGTGGAACTCGAGCCGCTTCCCGATGATTTTGACGTGGCCGACGATGCGCCGTCCGACGACGCGCACGACGATCGGGTGGATCGCGCCCGCGCCGTCATTCGGGGGCTCCCTGAGGCACAGCGCACTGCGCTGGAGCTGTCGCTTTTGCACGGCCGTACACACGACGAGATTGCGAAGGCCATGAATACGCCGCTCGGTACAGTGAAATCCCACATCCGTCGCGGCCTGCAGCGGGTGCGTACGCTGTTGCAGCACACCGACGCGCGGCACAAGGCGTCTGACGTCGCACGCGAGGAGCAGGGTTCATGACCGCGAACGAGAGTGAGGTGTCGAGGCACGTACCGGAGCAGGAGCTGCTGGTCGGTGAGCTCACGGCCGCGCTGGTGGCGGAATCGATGACAGCTCAGGATGCCCTGCCGCCGGCGCTCGCCGCGTGGGCCATTGCGGCTGGTGAGCAGATCGTGCCCATCAAGCCAAGTGCCGCGGTGCCCGATGTATCTGTGGCACCCGATGTCGTCGCGGTGCGTCCCCGTCGGATGTTGGTCGCGTGGAGCGGCTGGTTGGCGGCGGCTGCGTTGCTCACCCTCTGGCTCCGCGGGCCGAGCGATCGCGTGAGCACGCCTACTGGCGCACCGGCCGGGGCTGGATCGCTCGTGGCTGGTTCAGTTGTCGCTGGTTCAGTTGCCGCTGGGTCGGTTGCCGCGTCAGCCGCTGCCTCGTGGGTACGTGACTCGCTGATCGCGGTCGACCCTGCGATCACGCGCATCGTCTGGGCGCCGACCAAGGATGCGACCGCGCTCGGCGCGGGGGGCGACGTGGTGTGGAGTACGCGGGCGCAACGCGGTGTGATGCGTCTGATCGGTCTCAAATCGAACGACACGCGTCGGTGGCAGTATCAGCTGTGGATCTTCGACAAGGCGCGCGATCAGCGCTATCCGGTGGACGGTGGTGTGTTTGATGTACCGGCCGGCGCCACCGAGGTGTTTGTACCGATTAATGCCCGCCTCCCCGTGGGTGATGCGGTCATGTTCGCCGTGACCGTGGAAGTGCCGGGCGGCGTCGTGGTGAGCACGCGCGAACGGGTGGCGTTGTTGGCGGCGTTGTAATCGATACCCTTTATCTGGAGATCTTCGTGCTGCGATCAATTTTGAACGTGACGCTGATGTTCGGCGCGTTGGCATTCCCGGCACACATCCCTCGGCCGGCTGAGCGTGGAATCACGCTGTTCGAGTACGAATTCGTCGGGCTGCCGTCGTCTGCTACGCGTACCCTCGCCCGTGTCGAGAACTGGCATGTGACCAATAGTGGACGGGAGCTCCACGAGATCACTGTGCTCAGATTGTCGGACTCCACGCAACTGGGTGAGGTTGAGGCATGGGTTGCCCGCGGTGCCTCCTTGCTGTTGCCACCAACCGATGTCGCCGTTCATGTAGATGCATTGCTTCCGGGCGCCAGCGTCGACCGGTCCGTGACGTTGGAGGCGGGCTTGTACGTCGTGATCTGTCTGGTGCCGGCTGAAAGACGGACCGACGGATCCATTGAGCACCACGCCAATCGAGGTATGCGCACGACCTTCGTGGTCTCGCCGCAAACGGAATAGGTCGTGACGTGGTGGCCGGGCCGTGAACGGCCCCCTCCCCAACGCTGCAGAGAACGCACAGTTTTTAGCATGGCCTCTCTTCGTCGCTCGCTCGTCGCCCCCGTGCTGTCCGCAGTCGCCCTCGCCGCGGTCACCGCCGCCCCCTTGTACGCGCAGTCGCTCCGCCCCGCCATCGACGCGTGGCGCCGTGCCCACGAGCGCGAGATTCTTGATGAAGCGTTCGCGTTGATGGCCATTCCCAACGTGGCGTCCGACACCACCAACATTCGCCGCAACGTGGAGTTTCTCACGGCCGCGTTTGCCAAGCGCGGTGTGGCGATGCGACCGCTAGTGGCACCGACCGGCGGGAACCCCGCGTTGTTCGGCGAAATCAAAGCGCCGGGCGCTACACGAACGATCGTGATGTACGCGCATTACGACGGACAACCCGTGGCCGGCGGCGGATGGAACGGCGACCCATTCACGCCAGAACTGCGGCGCTACCAGAACAGCGTGGCCACCGACGCCGTGGCGTTGCCGGCCAAGGGCGACACCATTGATCCCGCGGTGCGCATTCGCGCGCGCTCAGCCAGCGACGACAAAGGTCCGATTATCGCAATGCTCGCCGCGCTCGATGCCCTGAAGTCCGCCAAGAAGAAGCCGACCGTGAACGTGAAGTTCTTCCTCGACGGTGACGAAGAAGCAGGGTCAGAGCACCTCGGCGATCTGCTCAAGGCGCACAAGGCCGTCCTCGCCGCCGACGCCTGGCTGTTCTTCGATGGCCCGATTCACGGGAGCGGTACGCCACAGCTCGTGCTGGGCGTGCGCGGGGTGATGGGTGTGGATGTCACGTTCTACGGCCCGAATCGCGCCATGCATAGCGGGCACTACGGCAACTGGGTGCCCAACCCCGGCGTGGCGGTGGCGCACTTTATTGCCAGCGTGCGCGACATGGACGGCCGGGTGAAGATCGCCGGCTTCTACGACGACGTACCGCCCATTTCCGACAGCGATCGTGCGTTGGGCAAAGCGTTGTCGGCCACGGACGATTCCTTGCGTACGTCGCTGGGCCTGGCTCGTACCGAAGCGAATAACGCGGCACTTGGCGAGCGCATCATGCTGCCCGCACTCAATATTCGTGGTATTCGCGCGGGTGAAGTGGGCAACGCGGCGGCCAACGCCGTACCCACCAGTGCCAGCGTGTCCATCGATTTCCGACTCGTGCCCGACCAGCAGCCCGCGCGTATCTGCGAACTGGTTACGCGT
>JBBQXC010000257.1:0-5079 GCA_038210005.1 Gemmatimonadales bacterium | reverse complement strand
GCGTAGAGAGCACCGCGGAACGCGCAGCAATACGCGTACATCCACGCGGAACCGTCGATAAACGCGCGCGCTTTCCGAGTTCGGCGCGTCGAGGCGATCGCGAGAATCATAGACGACGTCCTGCGACAGCGAAATCGCCTTGTTCTACAGCCTCAACGCGCTGCGTTCTGCAGCAGGGTGTTTCCAATAGATCGCGACCAGTGAGCGCAGCGAACAGGGAGCAATCATCATTGCCCTGCCTGCAGCAACGCATGGTTAGATGGCGACTCCTCCGCGCGGATCCCCCGCTCGCTAGCGCTCGTCGCCAGCGAGCGGTGGTCGATCCTTCACCTTCTTGAGCACGCGCTGAAACGCGGCCTTGGAGCCCCGGGCGGCGCGCGCCTCCAAGTACTCACTGGTGAGGAGGGCGGACATCTTCTCCGCGAGCGAGGTCGCGATCAGCTGGTTGATCGAAATGCCTTCCTGCTGGGCGAGCAGGCGGGCCTGCGCGTGCAAGGATTCGGGGAGCCGGAGACTAATGGTGCTCATGCGTCCTCCTGCAGTAGGGCCAGGAACTCCCCTGGCGTCAGCGTCTGGAGTCCAAACTGCTCGACTCCGGTAAAATCGCGCGTGTTGAAGGTGACGATGTAGCGGCACTGCGCTTCGACGGCCACCTCCAACACCATATCATCGTTCGGATCCCGCAGGAACGGCCGCCAGAGATAGAAGATCTTCCGGTGATGCGCCTGACCACACACGAAATCGACGACCGCATCCACGTCCGCGTGGGTCAGCCCCAGCTCCCGCGCCTGCCGCCGCGCCACGGCCTCGTACTCCAAGACGAGCGGCACGGACACGCTGACCTCGAACGCCCCCGCGGCCAGCAACTCGAGGAGGGCAAACGAGGCGCCGCGCCGAGAGCGGAGGCCGGCGATCAGGACATTGGTGTCGAGAATGACGTGCGGTTTCATGTGGTATCACATACGATACCAGTTGTATGCGCCCACCGCAAGAGGACACGAGGTCGCGAGCCATCTAACGCCTGTTCAATCGACCGACGTACCACCGGAAAAACAATCTATTTCCAGCACGCCCCCCATCTTTCCACTCGGCCCGCCACGCCGCAAGTCGTCCGAAATGCACAACCCGCGTTTCGTCCCTGCCACAAACACGTGTCGCGATGTTCGCTCGACCGATCTAACGCGCGGCGCGGAGAAACCGCCGCGACGCATAACGACGACGCTGAGCTCGACCCGGTCCGTACATCGGGTGCGCTCGGGAGGCTTTGTGGACGCGCGGGAGGGCAGAGCGTGGAGCTGCTCGAGGGAGGTCGGCGCCTCCAACACGTACCTGGCCATGGCGAGTCGACCCCCGCGGCGGTCGCCCAGCGATCTCAGCCGTCAAACGCCCCCCCCTTGCCAACCCGCGCCACGTTCGGCATTGATCAAGCAGGTCCCATTGTCCCCGCCGTCGTCTCGCGCCCTCAGGGTAGCGACATGCCAAGAGCCAAAGCTCGTCTCACGCTGCTCGAGTCCACTCGCCGGCCCACGCTACACGCGGTGGGCGCTGAAATGCTCGGAATGGGCGCGTACGCTGCGCTCGTCGCCGCGTCCATCATCGGCGCCCGTGCGTTGAATCGCATCGCCCCCACGCCGATGGTCGACGAGGCAGTCAGTTTTCTCGCGCCGATCCGCCAGTCGGCGCCGCCGCCGCTACAGGAGGCGATCCAGTTCATCGGTCTCGGTGGCACCAACTCGGTGTCGATCCCGGTCATCGAAACGTCGGACTACGGTAAGACGCCGGTTCCGCGCGGCATTGTCGCCGACGTGGCCGGTGAGGAGCTCGAGCTCCCCGACGCGTCCGACGATTCGGAAAAGGCGTACAGCGAAATCGAGGTCGACTCCACGGTTGCGCTCGACCCCACCTCCGAAGGACCGCAGTATCCGCCGGCCCTGCTGAAAGCGGGCGTTCAGGGCGTGGTCTACGCGCGCTTCGTCGTCGACACGATCGGCCATGTGGACACCGCGACGATGGTCGTACTCGACACGCCGCATCCCGAGTTCGTGGCGGCTGTTCGAACGGCACTCGTCAAGATGACGTACCGACCGGCGATTCTTCATGGGCGCGCCGTGTCGCAGCTGGTCGAACAGCCGTTCGTCTTCCGCATCCAGAATCTGTAGGCACCACCAAAGGCGGAACGTCGCGTTCGACGAGCTCAACGAAGCTCGCCTCCGCGCGTACCGGGAGAGATATTCGGGGTAAGCCGTAAGCGTCCCGTTCCGTTGTCTCTTTCTGTTGGAGCCCCTGCGTGGATACCCCCCTGGATTTGCTGGAGCAGGCCGAGGCCGAACTGGCGGCCGCCGAGCACGATGAATCGGCGACCGGTGTGGACCGCCGTCAGTTCATGTTCTACTCGTTGGTCGCGGCAGCGGCGAGCACGTTCGGTGCGCCGGCAGCGGGTGCGCAGGGTGCCTTGGCGCGAGCCAGCGGAATGGGCAGCATGCCCAGTGGCGCCGCGCAGCCGCCACAGGTGCCCGCCGTGCCACTCGGCAACGGCGAAGCGCCCGCGTTGCAGTTCATGCCCTATCCCGGTGGTACGGGCGCACTGATGGAAAGGGTGGTGCGCGAGCAGGGCGCGGCCGCATTTACGCGCACGCCGCACGCCGTCGAGAAGTGGAGCGGTGCGGTGCCCACCAATCCCGACGACCTCGCGTTCCTACCGGCGCATCGCATCTCGGCGCTGATCAAAGCGCGCAAGATCACGTCGCGGCAGATCACCGACATCTACCTCGCGCGGATCGAGCAGCTCAACCCGACGCTCAACTTTGTCGTCACACTCCTTGCCTCGCAGGCGCGCGCGGAAGCCGACAGGGCTGACGCCGAAATCGCGGCCGGCAAGTATCGCGGTCCACTGCATGGGGTGCCGTACGGCATCAAGGATCTGTTCGCCGTGAAGGGCGTGCCCACCACCTGGGGCTCGGCCGACTTCAAGGATCAGATTCCCGACTACGATGCCGAAATCGTCGTGCGGTTGCGTGAGGCGGGCGCGGTGTTGCTGGCGAAGCTGGCCACGGGGTTGTTCGCGCAGAACGATTGGTGGTTTGGTGGACGCACGAATAATCCGTGGAACACGAACATCGGATCGAGTGGCAGCTCCGCGGGACCGGGATCGGCCACCGCCGCCGGATGTGTGGCGTTCTCGATCGGCACGGAAACGCAGGGCTCGATCGTGTCGCCGGCCATTCGCAACGGGATCAGCGCACTGCGTCCCACGTTCGGTCGTGTGAGCCGCCACGGCGGCATGGTGCTGTCGTGGTCGATGGATCGCGTGGGGCCGATGTGCCGCACCGTCGAAGACTGCGCGATGGTGTTCAGCGTGCTGCATGGATCGGACGAGAAGGATGCCAGCACCGTGACCATGCCGTTCCGGTTCGATCGCAACGTGAAGCTGGCATCGCTGCGCATCGGCGTCGACCCGGCCGCACCGAAGGAGCTCATCGACACGTTGCGCGAACTTGGCATGAACCCGAAAGCCATCGGTGCACGACCCACGGTGGCGGGCATGCAGGGCGGTGGATTGAACGTGGAGTCCGCGGCGGCGTTCGACTTCTACGTGCAGCGCAAAGCCAAGGAGATCGGTCTCGATCTCACGCAGATCTTCGACGCGCCGCGCACCGGCAACGCGCCGTTCGGTAACAATGTGGCGGCGTTACCGAAGGGCGTGGAGCAGGGTGCGACCAACCCGATGGCGGCGGCCGACTGGAATCCGCGCATGTTGGGCGGCCGCGCCGCACGTGGCTTCGAGGTCGTGCAGAATCAACGTCGCCGCATGTTACTGGTGTCGAAGTGGGGCGAGTTCCTGAAGGACCTCGACCTGTTCATCGCCGGCCCCAATGCCGATGTGGGAGCCAACGCGCAGACCGGACACCCGTGCGCGGTGTTGCCGTATAAGTTCGATGTGCCGCAGTTCGGCGGCGGCGGCGGTGCGAATGCCACCACGCCAGCGCCGGTGTACACGGCGCAGCCGATTTGCGGCGTGATCACCGGAAACCTGTACAACGATGATCTGATCCTGTCGGTCGCCCATCAGTTCCAGAAAGCGACGGATATTCACACCAAACGTCCCGCCCTGTGATGCGGTCATGACCGGACTTCCTCACGCGCCCGCCACACTCTCCGATGTGCAGCGGGACTACGTCGTGCAGGTGTTGTCGGCCGCGTTTGCGACCGACCGCCTGTCGATGGAGCAGCTCGACGAGCGACTGTCGTTGGTGTACCGCGCGCGGGCGATCGGCGAGTTGGAAGTATTGCTGGCGGATCCTGCCGAGTCGAATCGCTCGTTGGCCGATGCGGCGTCGGTGAATCGCGTGGCCGCCGATCCGGTCGTGCCGGCGCGCGGTGCGGCGTTGGCGCTGATGGGAGGATTTGATCGCAGCGGCAGCTGGATCGTACCACGGCATTTGCGCGTGGTCGCCGTGATGGGCGGCGGTCAGCTCGACCTGCGTGAGGCCAAGCTCGGCGCTGGCGTCACGGAGATTGAAATCTTCACCTTCTGGGGCGGTGTCGACATTGTCGTGCCGACCGGTGTGCGCGTCGAGGTGACGGGCATGGCCGTCATGGGCGGCTTCTCCGTGCGCGGCGCGGAGGCCACGGAAAACCCCGATGCGCCGGTGCTGCGCATCAGCGGGCTCGCGATCATGGCCGGCGTCGACGTCAAACACAAAGGCCGTGACAAGCACAGCGAGAAGCGATACCTCCAGGCGCTCGAGCGGGCGCAGAAACTGCGACTCCGCTCGGGCGGCTGAAGCGACTATCCGATCGGCTTCTTCGGCGCCACGAACACGTTCGGTACCCCGAGTCGCGTGAGCAGCGCATTGAACTGCTGCAGGTCATTGTCCTCCAGCGTCTGCAGTGTGTTCAGCTGCACGTTCAGCTTCGTGGAGAGATCGGTGAGAATCTCACCATGCTGCCGGGTGGGCGGGTGCGTACCTTCGTTCACCTGACCGTTCAGCGTCACGAACATCTGATACAGCTTGATCGGATAGTTGAGCGTGGCCTGATCGGCCTTGGTGTACACCTCGTACACTTCGGCGCGCACCG
>JBBQXC010000256.1:0-5122 GCA_038210005.1 Gemmatimonadales bacterium | reverse complement strand
ACCGTAGGCCGTTTTCGTGAGCGCTATCTCGGCCGCACCTAACGGCTCGCCGTGGGCCTTGGCGGTGTCCTGCTTGCTGGGCGAGCCGTAGCCGATGTGTGTCTTGGTAATGATCATCGTGGGGCGCTGCGTGTCGGCCTTGGCCTCGGCGATCGCCGCGTCGATCGCGCCCAGATCATTCACGTCGTCGATGTGCAGCACCTGCCAGCCGTACGCTTCGAATCGCTGCTCGGCGTTATCGCTGCACGAGAGATCGGTGCTGCCGTCGATCGTAATACCGTTGTCGTCGAAGAAGCCGATCAACTTGCCCAGCTTGAAGTGACCGGCATAGCTCGCCGCTTCGTGCGAGATGCCTTCCATGAGACAGCCATCGCCGGCCACGAAGTACGTGTAGTGATCAACGATGTCATGACCGGGGCGATTGAACGTGGCCGCTAAATGTGATTCGGCCACCGCAAAACCGACGGCGTTGGCGACACCCTGGCCGAGCGGACCAGTGGTCGTTTCCACGCCCGGCGTGTGGTGCACTTCGGGATGCCCCGGCGTTTTGCTTTGCCACTGACGGAAGCGCTTGATCTCGGCCAATGGCAGGTCGTAACCCGCCATATGCAGCGTGCCGTACAGCAACATCGACGCATGACCTACCGAGAGGACGAACCGGTCGCGGTCGGCCCAATGCGGCGCCGACGGGTCGTGGCGCAGGTGGCGCGTGTAGAGCGCGTAGGCCAGCGGCGCGAGCGCCATGGGTGTACCCGGGTGCCCCGACTCGGCGGCTTGCACCGCATCCATGGCGAGGGTGCGGATCGTATCAATCGCGAGACGTTCGGTCTCGGTGACGGCAGCAGCAGCGGGCAAAGCGGACACGGACAACGCTCCGGAAACTCGGTCAAGTGAGGCGCTCCAGTGGAGTGGGCGCCACAGACCGGAAATCTAGCGAATTCCGGGGTCCGGAATCGGCTGACACGTTCAACGCGCCAGATACCGTTCGCGGGTGAGATCGAGGTGGTGCGCGAAGTGTCCGGCGATCATCCAGGCCAGCGCTCGCGGGGAGATCGGATGTCCGCTGGCGACACCGACTTGGCTCCAGGCCTGGTCGTCGAGCGACTTCACCAGCGACAACGTCGCGGCACGCACTGTTTGGATTTCGGTCAGAATGTCGTCAAGCGGCCGACCGGCCGTGCGGCTTTCCGGCACCCAGGCATCCTGATCGAAGCCCGGCAGCGGGGTCATGTCGCCGCGGGCAATGCGCATGAGGCGGTAGGCGAAGACTCGCTCCGTGTCGGCCACGTGTACCAGCGACTCGCCCAGCGTCCACTTTCCTGGCCCGTAGGAGTAGTCGGCCAGCGCGGGGTCGACGGCGTCGAGTAGCTCCACCAGCGCCATGGGCTGCGAGACCAGCAGCGACCAGAGGTGGTCCGTCTCCATCGCGGCGAGCGCGTTCGCCGTGGCGTCGATGTAGGTCAGGGCGAACGGCGCGTGTTCTGTGGGGGCGGGTCGTGTGATTTTCATGGCCGAAATCCGAGGGTCAGTGAAGAGCCAACGAGGCTCTAGAAAAAGCCCCTCTGCGTGCCGATGTGGAAACGGACGTTTACACGGATCCGGACATTGGCCTCGGTGAGAATCTGCCGTGCGGTGGCCCTCTCGTCGAGGCCCGTGATGGCGCGCGACAGGCACGTCGACACGAACCCGGAGTTGTTGGCTGTGGAGCTGGCCGCGTACTCGCGCGGTTTGGAGGCCGCTGCGACCACCATGCTGGAGCGACATCGCGCGACTGACACGCCACGCATCCGGAAGATCGACGCGGCGCAACGGGCGCATGCACGCGCGTATCGTCGCTCCGGCGGGACGCGAGTTGTATGGACAACGCTTCGCCACCGTGGCGCCCGTGGTCGGCAATCTGCGCGCCAATAGGCGGCTCGATCGCTTCACGCTGCGTGGCCGTGCCAAGGTGAACGGCCACTGGACGCTCTACTGCCTCGTCCACAACATCGAAACGCTCACCCACGCGGGCTACGCGGCGTAGCGAACCCCGCGGAACGCGCAGCATCGCGCGCAGCATCCGCGCCAAATCGTCGATGAACGCACGCCTGTTCTAGGATCGGCAAATCGAGGCGTACAAGACAATCGCCAACGGCGGCAGACAGCAGAGAATTCGACTTATTTTACAGCCTAAGCGCTTTGCGTTCTGTGGTAGCGCTCCCACGAAACTGCGCGCATTCCGCTACGCGGTGCCAACGGCAGCGTGTCCTTAGACGTCGTCAGCCAATTCCTCAGGGTCCCACGCCCGTCGCACGTGCCGGAGCGTGAGGATGACCACCCGTGCGGCATCGACGCGGTAGATGAATCGATAGGGTTGCTGCAACACTTCCCGATACGCTGGGAGCCCGATCTCGCTGACCGCGCGACCTTGGTGCGAGAACTGCTCTAGCTTGCGCACGCGCTCCAACAGTTTCTCGAGCCAAGCCGCCGCCGACCGCGGACGATCCTGCGCGGAGCTTCTTGGCCACCGCAGCGTGCGTCACGGTCCGGCCAGCCGCCACCTGCTGCTCCGTCTTCCGCACGTCTCGCAGCAACGTCAGCTCGTGGAGCATCCCCTCATACGAACCAACGTCGAGGAGCACCGCGGCGCTCCGGCCATGTTGGGTCAGGATAACTGGTTCACCGGTCGCAACTGCGCCGCGTTGGCGCGGAATGCGGTGACCGGTTGGATATCACGACTAGGCTTCAGCTTCGGCATGCGCACTCCTGAAAAGTCTGTACAGAATAACGTACCGTTTTTTCAGGGGCCGAGCTAGCCTGCCGGTGGACGCCTCGGCGCCAACGCGGATCGACCAGTATCCGAACGACTTCGCGAAGCTCCGCCCGGTCTTCGAACGGTGCGCGAAGGATGGCGAACTCCGGGCGTGCTCACGGTGATTCGCATTCCTAGTGAAGCGCAGGAGCGGGTGCGCGATGTGGTACGGTGCCGCGAGGCGCTGCAGCGCGAAGTGGTCAAGTCGCGGCTTTACCTTCTTAAATTTTTCGCGCGCCGAGGGTTCGTGTATCGCGGCGGCGTGAACTGGCGGCCGGCGCATTACACGTGGTTGCGCCAGTTGACGGGGGCGACGTCACCACTCGCGTCCGAGGATCAGCTTGTCTTCGGCGAGCATTTCGCTTTACTCGAATACAAACTGTCGCGCCGCGATGCGCTCGACGCGCACATCGAGACCCTCGCGTTGCAGTCTGCGTACGCGCCCGCCGTGGCCGCGCTGCAATGCTTTGGCGGGCTCCAAGTCCACGGCGCGATGGTGCTCGCGACGGAGTTCGTCGATTGGCGGCGCTTTGCGTCGCCGCGCCAGTTGATGGCGTATCTCGGGTTCGTGCCACGCGAGCACTCGAGCGGCACCCGCGAACGACGCGGCTCCATCACCAAAGCGGCCAATTCGCATTGCCGCCATGTGTTCGTGCAAGCCGCGTGGGCGTATCGCCTCCATCCGAAGATTGGTCCCGCGCTCGCGATGCGCCAACGCGGTCAACCGGCGGCGGTGACGCTCCACGCCTGGAAAGCGCAGTAGCGCTTGTACGCGATGTACCATCGACTGTCGCTGCGGCGTGGGCCGCAGATCGCCGTCGTGGCCATCGCGCGCGAGAACTCATTGGGTATCTGTGGGCGGTCGTGCGTGAGTTCGCGCCGGCCGTCACGCCCTCCACCCCACTGGCCGCTGCCTAGTCCGTTGCATCGCATCACACTGCCCGTCGTGGTCACGGGTGTCCGGCGTATATCAGCAGGATGCATCGTCGAAGCATTCCGCCGGCACTCGTGACTACACGCTCTTTCGTGTATCATCGCACGGCGCACCCACTCTGGATGCGCTTGCTACTTGCGTGGTATTAACGTGTTCAGCGAACCGGGCGACGACGACGGGCGACGGCGAATAGACCGGCGAGGCCGGACGCCATCAAGGCGTACGTAGACGGCTCGGGCACGACACTCTGCGTCCCCGCCGGAATCACCAGAAAGTCTGTCGCGCTGAGATTCGAGCCACGCAGCTCGATCCGATGGATGCCGCCTGCGTACTCGATTCCGCGAAAGAGCGCCGCATCGTTTACGCCGGGCGTTGAGATCGGCGCGAGCGTGCTCAGCGAAAAATCGGCGATGAGTTGATTCGCTGCGTTGTACGCGCGAAGCGTTGGAATCGCGGCGACGTCTGGCTCATAGTTCATGAAGGCGCCGATGTGCGTCAGCGAGGTTGTGAAGGCCAGCGACACATAGTTCACGTTTACTGCAGACGCCGAAACGCCGTTCCGCGTGTACCAATTGCCGTTTGAGCCGAAGCCAGTGTTCAGCCGCCCGTAGGCTGCGAACGCAAAGTTTGCGGACAAGGTGGCGTTGAACCCGTTGGCGCCCACAGCCAACGGTCCGGCACCGAAACAGATCTCATTGTCGCCGGGCGCAACACACGCCGCATCAAAATCGGTGGCCTGGGTGCCCACAAAGGCGCTGGTAAGCAACGTTTGCGCCGACACGCGAGGCGCGGTCAGACAGATCCCGACAATACACGCGACGAAACGATGGAAGGACATGGCAACTCCGTTGGCAGGGGGAAAGGAGGGCTGTCAGGTTATGGCGTACAACGAGCCCGTAACCGGACAGCCATGCGTTGCCCGCTCGCGGGCCATGCGTTTCACGCCCCACGGGATAGGAGTCTCAATCGGGGTGCGTCTCGGCCCTTGTCGCCTGCCGCGCGGGCAATGGCATACGACCACCGTATACGAGGTCTAACACGGCTGTCGGAAAAGTCGGAGAGCGGGCCGATGTGGAAGCGGGTGCAGCCGTTTCGACCCGCTGTCGAGAGCCCACCATGGCCCGCTGTAATGCGCGCTTCCAGAACGATGCGACGGGCGCGCCGGTGTACCCGCCCGCGCTGCTGCTCAAGGTGGTGCTGTTCGCGTATTCGCAGGGCATCGTACGCGGCCGTCAGATCGAGCGGGTGTGCCAGGCACACGTGACGTTCATCGCGCCGTGTGGGGACCGGGCACCGCACTTCACCGCGATTGCCAAGTTCGTGAGTACACTGGGCGAGGATCTCGCACGGCTCTGCGCGGCGGTGCTGGCGGTCTTGTCTCGTGCACAACATCGAAA
>JBBQXC010000255.1:0-5153 GCA_038210005.1 Gemmatimonadales bacterium | reverse complement strand
AGGAGCAGGACGAACGCGCTGCTCTCGAGCCGAGCGCGAACATGCCCAACGCTGATCGACTGTATGAGGCGTACACGACCAGCGGGAGACCAGGAGCTCTGCTCCCAGAGCAACTGCCCACGATCCGTGGAAAGCATCACGTTCATCCACGGCACCGGCTCGCCCCGGCCGACGATCAGCTGTCGATCCCAACGATGCGCATCACCCGACCACTGCAGCGCGAGGCGAGAGAGCACGTTCGGGTCGAGTTCCGCGAGCAACACGGCCGCGCCGCGCGTTGAGATCGTGCGCAGCCCGAGGGAGCGGATCGACGGCTCGACGTACAGCAGCGCCTCCCCTTCGAGCGGCGGCGTCGGCATGGTCGTGAAGCGTCGCACGCCGAGTGGACCGCACCACGACTTCGCCGACGTCGGTCGCAGAAAGTAGGCGCGCGCGACTTCACTGGTGAAGCTGACACTCACGATGCGCCGAATCGTCTGCTCGTCACAGACGGTCGGCGCTCGCTCGAGGAGACGCGAAAAATCCTGCTCGAGAGCGACGAGCGTCTCATCCCACAAGGCCCCGACCGCTCTCGCCTCGTTGCGCATGGCCCGTCGATCGCGGACGACCTCGATGGTCGCCCACGCTGCCAGCACGCCGACGAGAGACACAGCAAAGGCCACGCACCAGGCCAAGGCGCCCGGGCGCGCCACGCGTGTGCGAAGCCAGGAGAGAGTCACCTCTGTGGGTATCGGACTGACGTCACGAATCCTGAACACCCGCAGGGGCCCGCGACGGCCGAGGCACCGCCTCCCCCTCTCATCGGCACGCACGAGGGAATCCGCTGGTGCAGGCACCGACTAGATTGCCCGAACATGCGATTCTCGACCTCTCTCCGCCACCCACGCCGATGACTGAGCCGGTCTCCGTCGATCCCCTGCACGGCGTTACCCTCAAAGCCATGGTCGAGCGTCTCGTCGAGCGCTACGGATGGGACGGGCTGGGTGAGCGTATCGAGATCCGCTGCTTCACGCATGATCCGAGCGTGAATTCGTCGCTCAAGTTTCTGCGCAAAACGCCCTGGGCGCGCGCCAAGGTCGAGTCGCTGTATCTCCACTCAGCGGCACATCCCCGCAAGACGCCGAAGATGCCGGCGGCCGAGGAGCGTACATGACTCGTTTCGGGTCTTCTGCGATCACGCTCGCCTGCCTTTTCGGCGCGACGGCGTGCGTTCCAGCACGCGCATCGCTGAACACGGCGTCCAGCGGTGCTCCGCCCGCCGATCTACTCGGCGCCTTTGAAGATGATTACGGCGGTGTGTATCAGATCACCACCGAAACATGGCGGCATGGGGCAACCGCAGCGTACGACATCGTGGCCTGGCATGCCGATTCGCAATACGTCGTTGCCCGCAACGCGCCGGGCAATCGGTCTGCGCCGAATCGATGGACGAGAGTCGACTGGATGTCGCTGACGAGCATGCAGCCGTATCTGTGGGCGTTCTGCTTTACCGCCTACGATGCGCCCTCACGAGAGGCCGCAGAAAAAACACCCGCCGCCGTTCGCGCAACGCCGCGTTCAGGATGCAACGGGTTCCCATTCTCGCGCATGAAGCGGCGCGCGGTGTAACGCGCTGAGTTTCGCGTTACGGCGTGGCTGCGATCGGGGCTTCGGACATGCCGACATTGAACGGGTCGCACCAGATGATCACCCAGGTATACCGCACACCGGGTGGAATCTGGAACGTGTATGTCTGGGCTCCGGTGCGTGAGCGCAGTGCGCCGATACGTAGCGGCTGACCGCTATTGGGATTGTTCGTGGTGTTGAGGTACAGGACGGGGCCCGGCGTCTGGGCTACGGAAAAATCGGAGGACAGCGTAAGCTGAGCCACTCCGTTCGACGCCGCCAGCGCGACCGTGCCGGTCACGCTGTAGCCCGTACGTCGCAACGCGCCAGTGGTTGCCGGTCCCGATGGAGGCGCCATATCGGCACCCACTTCCTGCGCATTGGGGGCCATCGGAGGCTCGGCGTTGTTGCAGCCCAGCATCAACACCGCAGACAAGAGCACACGACGGTTTCGATTCACGAGGACTCCAGGAGGGCGTTGAAAGGTCGGCGACAGTTAATGGATGGCTTTTACCGCAGTCAGCACGGCCACACTCGCCGGTCGAATTTTATAGTCCGTTTGCACATCGCGCCACCGCACGACACCCTTCTTGTCGATCACGTACGTGGCCGGATGCGGAATGCCACGACGGCTGCCGGCGGGATTCATCACGCCATAGCGTCCGATGACCGCGTGATCCGGATCGGACAGGAACGAAAAGTCCGGCTGCGTGCCGTCGGCACCGATGCGCGTCACGGCCGTCTGCGTCCCCTTGTCATCGTCGATCGAGATAACCAACATCTCGGTATCCTTCTTCAGTTCGTCCGAGAGCAACGAACGCATTTCCTTGAGCTGCGTAATGCAGTACGGGCACCAGTAGCCGCGGTAAAACACCAACACGACATTCTTCTTTCCGCGCAACGATGACAGCGTGGTGGTCCCGCCGCCGAACTTGGCGAGTGAAAAGTCGGGTGCCGCGGTGCCGACCGCGACCCGCTCGATGTCGGTGGGCTCCATTTCTTTGCCGTCGACGGGGCCGAGCATCGCCGACGCCTGCGCCTGCGCGACGGTTGATACGGCGGGGGAAGCGACTGCCAGTGCGACCGGGACGACTGCCCAACGCAAGGCACGAGTGGACCACGAGCTGCGGGTCATAGAAACGGGGAGTAGATGGTGACGTTCTGCCAGCGAGGGCGGCGGCGTTGTGTCTGATCGCCCGTGCATGTATCAGGGTAGACTGGACGTTCCGAATTAGTTCCCTGGCGAGTTTCGAACGCGGCGGATGGGACGAGTCGCGATCCCGTGCTGTGGATTCGACGGGAACTCTCGCGCCTCATGTAGACTACGTGCGGCAAGAGCGGCGGGATTTCTACCGCAGCCGACCACACCGCCCACCGTCCCACGTTCCCGGAATCCCCATGCTCGGTCGCGGTCTCGCCGTTGGCGTTCTGTCGCTTCTCACGATATCGAGTGCCGGTTCGCTGCGTGCGCAGCCAATCGAGAAACAGGACCTGACTCCGAATAGTGAAGTGAGGCTCGTGGCGGAGTCGAACGGACTTCGTCCCGGCGCCACGACCACGGTGGCGCTGCGCATCACGATGGAGAAAGGATGGCACACCTACTGGACGAATCCGGGCGATGCGGGGTTGCCGCTTGCCGCCCAGTGGACGTTGCCCGCCGGCGTGTCCGTGTCGGCGTTGCGGTTCCCTGTGCCACACGTGATGCCGCAGCCGCCGCTCATGAGCTACGGATACGAAAGGGAGCTGTATGTGCTCGCCGACGTCGAAGTCGCCGCTGACGTTCCCGTTGGGACGGCACTCACGGTGGCGGCCGACGTCGACTTCCTCGTGTGTGCAGACGTGTGCTTGCCGGCCAGTGGGCACGTCGAGTGGAAGGCGCAGGCGATAGCGCAGCCGGCGCCGTCCGGTTTTGCGACGGCCATCGCGAACGCGCGCACGCGGCTCGTGCAGGTCGGAAACGGATGGAGCACGTCGGCGTGGCGCGATGGTTCGCGCATTGTCGTGTGGGCGTACGCACCGAGTGCGTCAGGCAAGAGCGTTCTCCGTAAGCCGTACCTGATCCCCGACTCCACCGGGACGCTCGCGCACGAAGCCGTACAACGCGCTGCCTGGATCGGCGACACGGTGGTGTTGTCGCTCACCGCCGACAAGCATCTGAGTGACTCGACGACCACGTTCACCGGCGTGCTGCTGAACGATGTCGATGCACCGACACGCGGCGTGCAACTCACGCTTTCGTTACAATCACAGTCGCCGGCGATCGCGTCGCGCCTGCTGGCGCTGCTCGATGGAGCCGATGCCGTCACGAGCGGCGGTGCACCCTTGCCCACGTCAACCGGAGTCAGCACCGGCGTCGCCGCCGTGAACAGCGTGACGGCAGCCGCCGATATGGGCGTGGCGCTGGCGCTGCTGCTCGCGTTCGTGGGCGGGTTGCTCCTCAATCTGATGCCGTGTGTGTTTCCGGTGCTGTCCATCAAGATCCTCGCGTTTGTCGAACGTGGCGGTGACAGCGACGGCGGTGCGGTTGGACGTCGTCACGCCATGGTGTTCACCGCTGGCGTACTCACCACGTTCTGGGCGCTCGCCGCGGTGCTGTTGGCACTGCGTGCGGGCGGCGCACAGCTTGGCTGGGGCTTTCAACTGCAATCACCAGCGGTGGTCACGGTGATGGCGTTGGTCGTGTTTGCCCTCGCGCTCAACCTGAGTGGGGTGTTCACCATGGGCATGAGCCTTACGCGACTGGGCGCGGTGGGCGCGGGCGAACGATACAGCGATTCGTTCCTGACCGGTTTGCTGGCTGTGGTAGTCGCAACTCCTTGCACGGCTCCATTCATGGGTGCAGCACTAGGTTACGCGCTCACACAACATGCAGCCATCGGCATGGCCGTGTTCACGTCACTCGGACTCGGCCTGGCGGCTCCATACATCCTGTTTGCCAGCAGCCCGGCGCTGCTGCGCAAGTTGCCACGTCCCGGACGGTGGCTCGAAACGCTCAAGCAGCTGTTGGCATTTCCGTTGTATGCGACCGTGGTGTGGTTGTTGTGGGTATTGGGACGTCAGGCCGGTACCGACCAGGTCGCGTTGACGCTGCTGTTCGCCGTTGGGGTCTCGCTGACGGGTTGGATGGCGGGACGTGCGCAGCACGCCGGTCGTGCCCGCGGCAGTTTGGTCGGCCTCGTGTTGCTGCTCGCCACGATCGCGGCCGGAGGCGTAGCGATCGCATCACAGCCGGCGACACCGGTGGGCGTCGCCGCTACGCCAGCAGGATGGGAGCCATGGTCGGCGGCTCGCGTGGCGTCGGCGCGCGACTCGGGTCGCGTGGTGTTCGTGGACTTTACGGCGGCGTGGTGCCTGAGCTGTCAGGTCAACGAACGCGTGGCGCTGCACACCGACGCGGTGGAGCGTGCGTTCATCGACGCGAATGCCCTGCTGCTGCGCGCCGATTGGACCTCGCGCAACGCCGAGATCACGACCGTGCTGGCCTCGTTGGGTCGCAGTGGCGTGCCGCTATACGTGGTCTATCCATCGGGTAGCTCGCGCGCGGCGGA
>JBBQXC010000254.1:0-5166 GCA_038210005.1 Gemmatimonadales bacterium | reverse complement strand
TGTGTCATGAGGTCGTGGGGTGCACGGCGGAAGCGGTGGGCCGTGGCCGAAGACTCGTGGGTCGGACGTTTGCGCGCATCGGAGCTCTGGAACTCTGTTCACGCGAAGGCCGCGAAGCAGCGGAGGTTGAGAGAACTGCGGCACTGCGGTCTCGCACGGAGGGCACAGGGGTCACGGGATGCACTGCGCGCCGTGCCAGCTTCCGGGCGCTATAGGACCACACTCTTGATGGGAACAGCGTCGGCGGGCTGCGGTTCCATTTGTCAGGCCGAGCGACTCGTGGGGGCGACGACAGCCCATCGATGCGGATCACTGCGTCCTCTGTGCAACGCGGGTCTCGAAGGGGTGATATTGCAGGTCGAGACCGGAGTCCAGACCACGACGGACGGGAGCAGTCCATCGTTCGCGTGGCGACCGACGGAAGTACATACTTGGCGTCTCCTGATGCGGACTGATGCTCATTCCTTGTCCGAACCGTCGCGACGGCGACCGGTTCGGCGGGGGGACATGCGCGAGGTGAAGCGTGGTGCAACGTCGTACCTTGATGATCGTGATACTCCTCGTGTCTGCGCTTCAGCCTCGCGCTGCGGGTGCGCAGCGGATGGATTTCACGAAGTGCGGTACCCTGCCACAGCAGTCGATGAACGTCTGCTTCGCGACTGAAGCCCTCGCAACTGCCGTCACGATGGACAGTGTGCTGGCCGAGCTGGCTCGCACGCAGGACGCGGACGAGATGGCTGGTATTCAGCGTGTGCAGGGGGCATGGACGGCGTACGCGGTCGCGGAATGCGACTGGCGGGCGGCGCAGTACGGTGGGGGCTCGCTGGCGCCGACGGTTCGTGCGACCTGTTTGACCAAGCATCGCTGGGATCGGATCGAGGAGCTGGCGGCACTGTTGTGCGACGGCGCATCCGGGCGATGTCGCGAAGCGCGGCGGTACGCTCGACCGAAGCGGTGGCACGGTTCGAGTAATTCATAAACGTGCGCGGCAGCATCGAGCGCTGAATCGCGCACCAAGCGGGCCACGATAAAGCGTGGTGTCCTCGCGCTTCGATGTACTCTGTAGAAGCGAATGTGTCACTAGTACGTGACAGAATGCCTGATCAGCATGCCGAAAGATGAAGTAGGCGGAGTTGGGTATCTTGCCGATGCTTCGCCACCTGCATCGAGATTTGCGTAGGCATGAACTTTAGTCGAGCCGATAGCATCGGTGTGCGATGGAGCGTTACGTTTTGATATGGTGCGTACCCATCGTGCTGACTGTCACCCTTCCACCGAAGATTGAGCAATGGCCTCGACGCATACGGGCATTGAATGGACCGACGCCACGTGGAATCCGATGACGGGATGCACGAAGATCAGCGTCGGGTGCGATAACTGCTATGCGCATGACGTGGCGCATTCTGCGCGTTTGCGCGACCTCTATCGTCGGCGTTTACCAGTCTGCGATACACCGGCAGCGCAAGCCGACCCATTTGCACCTCGCTTCTGGCCGGAGCGGCTTGATCAGCCGGTGCGGTGGAAGACGCCGAAGCGGATCTTTGTGAACTCCATGAGCGATGTTTTTCACTCGCATTTCTCGTTTGGACAGATCGAGCAGGTGTTCACTGCGATGGCGGCCGCGCCTTGGCATCAGTTTCAACTGCTGACCAAGAGACCTGAGCGCGCCGCCCGCTATGCCCAGCGGCTCAAGTGGCCGGAGCACGTGTGGCTTGGCGTGAGCGTCGAGACGATTGACGTAGCCGGCCGAGTGAACTCTCTGCGTAAAACGCCGGCGGCGGTGAAGTTCGTGTCGGCTGAGCCGTTGCTCGGCACGCTGGATACGCTCAATCTCACCGACATCGATTGGGTTATCGGTGGCGGTGAGAGCGGTCCGCAGGCGCGATCGTGCGATCCGGTCTGGGCGCGCGGGCTTCGCGACAACTGCGCTCAGAGCGGCGTCGCCTTCTTTTGGAAGCAGTGGGGTGGGCGAACACCGAAGTCGGGTGGGCGAGAGCTAGACGGCGCGGAGTATTCAGAGTATCCGCGCGAGCTCGCTACGGCGTGAAGGCGACCTTGTAACCTTGCAGTTCAGGATAGGAGAGCTTACGGCGCCGACGTTCAGAAGGCGCTATCACTGTGATAACGCCTTCGGCCTCAAGCAGCCGAAGCGCTCCTCTCAGGTGCTTTGGCGCGTAGATGTGGACATCCGTGTGCATCCAAGCATCAAGCTCATCTACCAGAATGCTTTGCCCTCGAAATGTGGCGCGGAGGTGGAGCCCGAGCTCCTGTTCCGGCCGACGAGCAGAGAGCGGCAGGTCAAGGTCAAAGGCCAGCTGACCGGGGTCGACTCTTGACGCAATAAACTCGTCACTACCCAACGCGTTCCAGATGCACGTCTTCATCAGACCGCACCCAAGGGGATGCGAGGTGCCGAACACGATTGAGTACTTATAGATGCGCCCATGGTACAAGTGAAAGCTGACAACGTACGCCGCACCATGTCTTCGCAGCTGAGCCTCATAAAGCGTGACCAACCCATGTCGCCTCAGCTCGTGATCGCCCACGTCCTGATATTGCCGCCACTGCTCGGTACCATAAAGCGCTGTCAGGCGGACGTCCCAGTCGGGATCTTTACAGAACCGCGCGGCATGGTCCGCCATGAGAGACACGTAGACCTCCGAGCTTTTGTTCCTGAGTAGCTGTTCGAGCACAACCATTGGCGTTTGGCTCACGCCAAACGGATCCACCATCGTAAATGACGGGGCCAACTGACCTGCCGCGATCCGCGGTAACGAGGTCAGGTCGGTGAACTTGCCCTGCACCACGGTGGAGCGGACGTGTAGAGGCAGCGTCGGGTAGAGCGTTGCGAGCCGAGCCTGTAGATGGGCGACTCGCTCGCTGTCTTCCTCGACACATAGCACAAATATTCGGCGCCCGTTGCGGGGCGCTGGCGCACTCATGACCTCATTGTGCACAAGAATGGGAGAGCCAGCCGTGCCGTCGAGATACTCGCCTGGGCCAGCGAATCCGTCTATGATCTGCAGATTCGTACCGCCGGTCCCGACGATTCGGAGCCATCCTTTTAGATAGCATTGCAGGACCATATGCTTCCCACGGCTGTGTGGCTGCAGCTCCCAGAGAATCGTTTTCGGTTTCTGTGCCATTGTTTCGTACAACTCTGTGGGAATCAAAGATGAGTCTGCCATAGCCCGACTCTCACGGAATCGAGCCTCCGGGTTTCCCGGAACGGTTTACCTCCCCTCGACCTTCCGCTCAGGGCTTAAGTCCAACACATGATCGGCGACGCGTCTTTGGACTCAATACATGTCATGGGAACATGTCGTCGGACCGTGGATGGCGGCTGTCAACTTGTCCGCGACGGCGGCAAGTAGAAGCTTCCGCGGGGAGAGGTATCAGAATCCGCGTCCGATACCCTGCATGTGCGGGGCAGAGACAAGCCGCCAGTGCACACTAACTCTCGGACTGTACGATGCGCGCGCGTTGCGCGCTCGGCGACTGCTCTTTCAAGCCTACGAGCGCGAGCAAAACCATCTTCTGAACATCTGCATTGGCGTTGGTGACCGTGAGTCGAACATCAGGGTGAGCTGCAGCGAAAACGCGAAATATCTCGTCAGCGAACGCCTGCCCCACTAAGGCAATATCGGTGAAGTCGATATATGCCTCCTTGAAACGATCGACTCGAGCAAGGACGCGCTTTGCCTGCGAGCGAGACACCAGAATTTCTTCACCCATCTCTGTGAGATAGAGAGGGATGATCGTCTTATCGAATCCAGAACTGCCGTCTGCCGAATATTGCTCAAAGAGTTGTGCCAACGTCATATCGCTTTGTAGAGGAAAATCCATCTCCACGTACGTCCCTACGCCTGACTCTGTGGCCTCAAAGAGGAAATCTCGCCCGCTCGCAAAGTGCGTGAGCATCAAACCATTAGCAAAGATGGCGAACTGTGCACAAGCTCGGCTGCTGAAGAAGATGCCCATGCCGCTATGGCGAGATGGATCAGTTGTCAGCTTCCCTTTCGTGAGGTCAAGTACTGCATGACGAATATCGACCAGATGAAAATGGTCCTGAATCCTTTTGAAGATTCCAATTCCGTTGTCCGTAATCGTGACTCGGATAAATTCACCTTGGCGCGTCGCTTCGACTGATACTATTGTCCCGTCCGAATGATCAATTGCATTGTTGATCATCTCCGTGGCTGCGAAGAGCGAGAGCGACTGGGACGTGCTGCCGGGCACGTCGAAAAAGCTCTGAAAATTTGCGCGCCAGAGTTCGCTTTCCTCAAGCCCCGCTAGCGGAACTGTGATCTCCTTAAGGAGGCGTCTGTTAACTGCGTACCTGCGGGCATTCGTCCGCCCCGGAGCTACGACGAACCCGGCTGCGATCAGGCCGCGCATGATCGCTTGAACGGTTTGCCGGCTCGCCTTCGTTCGACGCACCGTGGTTTGCACGGGCGTTCGATCGCCAGCTGTGATCGCCTTAAAAAGCGTTGCCTCGATCGAATGTCTTTCCCCGGCGGTCAGCGGTCTCGCCATTCTGTTGATCCTGCCTGTGAGACGTGTTTGCCAAACTCGTGATCAGAGTTTGACAAACAGTACGGTAGGGTGACGCCTCTGACGTCTCTGACGCACGAACGACCAAAAACCCCATACGAACCCCATAGAAACCCCAGACCGACCCCAACCATACCGATGTGCAAAGCCCCGCCTTGACCTAAGTCATTGCGGGGCTTGCACATGGTGGAGGAAGGATTCGAACCTTCGAAGACCGGAGTCGACAGATTTACAGTCTGTTGCCGTTGACCGCTTGGCTACTCCACCGACGAACTGCACCCGCACTGCTCGGTCGCCGACGTGCACGCGACCGGCGAGAGCTGACGGCGAGAATCGAACTCGCAACCGCCTGATTACAAATCAGGTGCTCTGCCAAATTGAGCTACGTCAGCACCTAGCTTATTTGCGCGAGACACGTAGGATAGCCGGACCGCAATCGCGTGTCAACTCACGCAGTGAGACGGGTTTAGGCGCCGACCACCGAGGCTCCTACCGATACCGCTCGAGAACGGTTCCCTGAGGAGTGTCCTTTACCGCAAAGCCGCCCTCTTCGACCTGAGCGCGCAAGGCGTCCGACCTGACAAAGTCGCGCTCCTGCCGCGCCAATAGCCG
>JBBQXC010000253.1:0-5175 GCA_038210005.1 Gemmatimonadales bacterium | reverse complement strand
TCGACAAGATCTACGGCAATGTCTCGGCGCTGGTGGAGGGTCTCCCGTTCGCCCCTGAAGCCGACGGTACACTGGTTCGCGGTATTCGCTGGATCATGGCCAAGACCGCTCGCGAGCTCGGCGTCATGATGACCGGTGGGTCGTCGAGTATGCGCGACTGCTGGATGCCCATGCGCGAAGCGGGCGCCTCCGCGCGCACGTCGCTCATTGCCGCCGCGGCCGCGACGTGGGGCGTGCCCGTGTCGACCTGTCGCGCCGAACGGGGTGTCGTGGTCTCTAGCGACGGTCGTCGACTGCGTTTCGGGGAAGTCGCGTCGCTCGCCGTACAGTATCGCCCAGAAACGATCACACTCAAGGCCGCCGCCGACTTCACGATGCTCGGCTCACCCATGCCGCGTCTCGATTCCGCCGCGAAGTCGAACGGAACGGCGACGTACGGCATCGATGTGTCGCTACCCAACATGCTGTACGCGGCGGTGGTGATGAGCCCATTCGGCGCCGCGGCGGCACCAGCGCTTTCCGACGCGCGGATGCAACAGGGTCGCACCATGCCCGGCGTGCGCGCCGTCATGTCACTTCCCGGTAGCAAGTACGGCGACCCGCCGGCGCTGGCGATCGTGGCCGAGTCGTGGTGGCAAGCGCGCAAGGCGGCGAGTGCGTTGGCTGCGACCGTGCCGACAGTCGAGGCCACGGCAAACGCTGCCGGCGGCACGAGCGCGGTGTCGACGGTGACCGTGATGCAGGACATTCGCAACGCCGTACGCAACGACGACGGCATGCCGATCCGCTTTTTCGGTGGGGCGAAAGACGCGCTGGCGGCTGCCGCCCGTACGCTTGACGCCACGTATGAAGCGCCGTTCCTGGCGCACGCCACGATGGAGCCGATGAACGCCACCGTGCGGCTGTCGAACGGTCATGCCGAACTGTGGACCGGAACACAGGTGCCGGGCTACGCGCGCGCTGCCGTGGCGCACGTGCTCGGTCTCGACGACGAGCAGGTCACGGTGCATCAACACATTCTCGGTGGCGGATTCGGTCGGCGCCTCGATGTGGATTACATCGCGCAAGCGGCCGCGATCGCGGCCGCGATCGCGAAGTCCGTTCCGGATGTGCCGGTGCAATTGATCTGGTCTCGCGAAGACGATATGCGGCACGACTTCTATCGTCCCGCCTCGGTCTCGCGACTGCGTGCGGCGCTCGACGCGGAGGGACGGGTCACGGCATTCGTGGCCCATTCGGCGGGCCAGGCGCCGTTCAAAGCGTACAGTAAACGCGTGGGGTTTCTGCTCACGCAGTCGGGGCCCGATCGTACGTCGTCGGAGGGGACGTGGGATCAACCGTACGCGTTTCCCGCCCTGCACGCGTCGCACAGTGAGACCGAAAGCGCGATTCCGGTGGGCTCGTGGCGCAGCGTCGGGCATTCGCATCAGGCGTTCTTCGTCGAGAGTTTCATCGACGAACTTGCCGCTGCCGCCAAACAGGATCCCGCGGCGTATCGCGCGGCGTTGCTGCAATCACACCCACGCGCGTTGCGCGTACTGCAGCTCGCCACCGCCAAGAGCGGATGGGGGGAACCGATGGATAGTGCTGCCGACGGTCGCCCGCGGGCGCGCGGCATCGCACTGCATGCGGGCTTCGGCTCGATCGTGGCCGAAGTGGCCGAGGTGTCGGTGGCCGCCGACGGACGTATTCGCGTGCATCGCGTAGTCGCCGCCGTGGACTGCGGACTGCCGGTGAATCCCAACATCATTGCGCAGCAGCTCGAGAGCGGCATCATCGACGGACTCTCGGCCGCCCTGAATGGCGAACTCGTGGTGAACGGTGGCACGCCGCGCCAGTCGAACTTCCACGACTATCGGCTGTTGCGCATCGACGAGTGCCCGGTGATCGAAGTACATATCGTGCCGAGTCTCGACGTCCCGTCGGGCGTCGGCGAGCCCGGATTGCCCCCGATCGCGCCGGCCGTGGCGAACGCACTGTTCACGCTGACCGGCACCCGTTTGCGCTCGCTACCGCTGCGCATGCCGAAGGAGGCCGCATCATGAGCGATCCCATCGTACTGCTCGTGAACGGGTCATCGGCCACCGTCGCGGTCGACGCCGATACACCGCTACTCTGGGTCTTACGCCAAACGCTCGGGCTTCCCGGTACCAAGTTCGGTTGCGGAATGGCCGTGTGCGGTGCCTGCATGGTGCATATCGCTGGCGCACCCGTGCCGTCGTGCGTCACGCCCGTGTCAGCCGCTCATGGCAAAGCGATCACCACGATTGAAGGCATCAGCGGACCGGTGGCCGAAGCGGTGCAAGACAGTTGGGCCGCGCTCGACGTGCCGCAATGCGGGTATTGTCAGTCGGGACAGGTGATGTCGGCCGTGGCGTTGCTGCAGGCGAACGCGGCGCCGTCGGATGCCGACATCGATCGCGCGATGCAGGGGAATCTCTGTCGGTGCGGTACGTATCCACGCATTCGCGCTGCCATCCATCGGGCGGCGGACTCGCTCCCTACGCGTCTCCAAGAAAAGAAATGACGAACAGCCACAGCCTGCTCCGCGCGTGGAATACACGTTGGTGGCGTGCAATCGCCGGCGCCGGCGCGCTGCTCGGAGCGGTCGCTTCGACGGCAACGGCCCAAGCCAACGCTCCCGTGATCGGACGATGGGACCTCACCGTGCAGGGCGCACGTGGTCCGTATCCGTCGTGGGTGGAAGTGTCGCTGTCGGGCAATCGCACGCTGGTGGGTCGCTTCGTGGCGGGCGGCGGAAGCGCCCGTCCCATTGCGAACATCACCTACCTGGACAACATCATACGCTTTGCGATCCCGCCACAGTGGGATTCGGCAAACACTGATATGACGTTCGAAGCGACGATCGCCAACGATATGCTCACCGGCACGATCGTGACGTCGGCCGGCCAACGTGAGGCGTTCACCGCCAAGCGCGCACCGGCCTTGCGTCGCACGGCGCCGCCCGTATGGGGCGCGCCGGTTGCGCTGTTCAACGGCAAGGATCTTACCGGTTGGACGTCGTTCGGTGGCACGAACAACTGGAAGGTGGTGAGTGCAATTCTCACCAACACGAAGCCCGGTGCCAACCTGATGACGGACGCGACGTTCACCGACTTTACGTTGCACCTCGAGTTCCGCTACCCGAAGTACGGGAACAGCGGTGTCTATCTGCGCGGCCGCCACGAAGTACAGGTGGAAGATATCAGCGATGCAGAACTCAACGCGACGCACATCGGCGGTGTGTACGGCTTTCTCGTGCCCAACGAGAATGCCGCCAAGGGGCCTGGCGTCTGGAACAGCTACGACATCACGCTCATCGGTCGACGCGTGACCGTGGTGCTGAACGGCAAGACGGTAATCGCCGACCAAGTCATTCCCGGCATCACCGGCGGCGCCATAGATAGCGATGAAGGCGCGCCGGGACCGATCTATCTGCAGGGCGACCACACCACCGTCGAGTACCGCAACATCGTGATCACGCCAGTCAAGCCGTAATCGTCGTGTCACCCTCGGTGCTTTCCTCGCTCAAGGCGCTGCATGTACTGGCGGCGATCCTGTTCGTAGGCAACGTGATCGTGACCGGGATCTGGGCAGCCATCTTTTTTCGCGCGCGCCGCACCCACGACTTTCACGTCGCCGCGCGCGCGATTGTGTTCACGGATTGGATCTTCACCGTGGGCGGCGGCGCGATGCTCACGATCACCGGCCTGTTACTCGCCGTCGGCCGTGGCTACCCGGTGTGGGGTACCCCGTGGATCCGTCAGGCTCTTGTCGCGCTGGCCATCTCGACGATCATGTGGCTGGTGCTGCTGGTGCCGGCACAGCGCATCATGCTGCGCACCGTGTCCAGCGACGCCGACCACGCACGATTGGAACGCGCGTACTCGCGATGGAACTTTGCCGGCTGGGCCGCGACCGCGCCGCTGTTGTACGCGGTCTGGTGCATGGTGGCGAAGCCGGTATAACGTGCGACAGGCGATCAGGTGCCGCCGTACCACTCGTAGCCCAGATCGCTCCAGTACCCGACGTTCGCCTTCGGCATGAAAGTGATGCGCGTGAAATACTTCGTGTTCTTGTAGCCGAGCTCCACCGGGGAGTGCACCCGGGCCGGGGCGCCGTACCGCGGTGATATCATCTGTCTGTCCTTCGCGATGGCCACCATCGTTTGTGGGTGCATGGTACTCTCCTACTGCGCCATGCGCGCCAGCGTGGACCTGGGCACACCCTGGAACTCCACGGCGACCGTCCACCCTTCCACGCTGTAGTGATTTACCCGCTGCCGGTGCATGGTCAGTCGCTGTGACTGCGCGAGATCGAGTCGGAGCGGCTACGTACCGCACCATCGACCACCAACTGCCACGCTCCCAAGATGGCCGGGTCCCACGTGGTTACGGTCTTGGAGATGAAGTAGCTCGGAAACTGCTCTCCGGCTACGCGCACGCCGGGTTGAACGCGGTCGTTGCCAGCGCGGCTCAGCAGCCATCGCTCGAGCTTCTCGTTCTTGGTTCCGACCAGGTCGAGCAACTCGAGCATACCTGGGCTGCCCTTTGCGTTGCAGGCGGCCAGCAAGGGAGCGAAAATACCGAGGCTGAGCAGCCGCAGGAACATGCGACGATCCTGATGTGGGCCGTTCATGGCCTCTTGCTCCGCGGCAGCAGATTCGACAGCGGGCGCGCATTGCGCGCTTCCGGTGACCAGCGATCCTCGTCGTAGCCTCCGGTCGTCATGGCGCGCAGCGCATAGGGGTCGACGGTGATCACCATGATCACATGCACCAACACCAATCCCGCAAGTGCGAGCATGGCCGCGAAGTGCCACCACCGGGCGAGCGCGCAACCGCCGGACAGTGAGGTGAGCCATGACAGCGATACCGGCTTCCAGATCTCGATGCCGCTGGTGACCATTACGGCACCAATCACCATTATGCTCGTGTACGCGTACTGCTGCAGCGCGTTGTGCTTCCCCTGTACGGGGTGGTCTTTCCCGATGTACAGACAGAAGCGCGCCATCTCGATGGCGTCGCGCGACGCATTCACGCGTGGCACAATGGTGCGCCACCGTCCATGACGGAACAGGTGCCCGGGATACACGAGCTCGTTGGCGACCAGCAGCCACCTCATGGCGAAGTGCCAGTGCCGCGCTCCGCCCAACCATCCGCCCAGCGTGAAGACG
>JBBQXC010000252.1:0-5252 GCA_038210005.1 Gemmatimonadales bacterium | reverse complement strand
GGCCTGCGGTTTGTCGAATACGTTCTGGCAGTTCGCCTTCTTCCGCGCGCTGTTGGGGCTCGGCATGGGCGGCGAATGGGCCAGCGGCGCGGCCCTGGTGTCGGAAAGTTGGCCCGCCAAGTCGCGTGGCCGTGCACTGGCTTTCATGCAGAGTTCGTGGGCTATCGGCTTCGCGGCAGCCGCTATCGTTGTGGGCCTCGTGTTGCCCGCCTACGGGTGGCGCGTGGTGTTCTTCATCGGCATTCTGCCGGCGTTCTTCACGCTCTGGGTGCGTCGCAGTGTAGAAGAACCTGACGCCTGGAAAGTGATGAACCAGGCGCGACTCGAGGCCGAGCGCTCAGGTGCCGACAAGCTGCCCAATGCGCCGCGCGCGCACTCGGTGTTCGACATTTTCCGCGGGGCGATGCTGAAGCGCACCGCTGCCGTCACGTTCATGAACGCCTGCACGCTGTTCGGCTGGTGGGGAATGAACGGGTGGATCCCCGCGTATCTCTCGCTGCCCAGCACGCAGGGTGGCATCGGCCTCAGTACCGCCACGATGTCGACGCTCGTGGTGTTCATGCAGCTTGGCATGTGGCTGGGTTACGTGTCGTTCGGGTACATCACCGACGTGCTGAGTCGCAAGAAGGTGTACGTCGTGTACCTTCTTGGCGCGAGCATGCTGCTGCCGCTGTACGGCTCGTTGTCCAACCCGCTGCTGCTGCTGTTGCTTGGACCGTTCGTGGCGTTCTTCGGCACGGGCTTCTTCAGCGGATTCGGTGCGCTGACGGCCGAGATGTATCCCACGCAGATCCGCGCGTCGGCGCAGGGCTTCACGTACAACATTGGGCGCATTGCGAGTGCGACGGCGCCGTTTACGGTAGGCTCGTTGGCGACATCGCGCGGTTTTCAGACGGCGTTTGCGGTGGCGGGCGCCGCGTACTTGATGGCTGCGATTACCTGGTCGGTGATTCCGAATACGCAGGGGAAAGCACTCGACTAGTCTGGCGCGATTACAAGAAAAGCTTTACCGCCGATTGCACGAATGGTCGCTGATGAACAGAAAAAACAACAATCGAACGTTTTGGGTCACGCGCGAGAACGCGCCGGCTCACGACGTTCAATTCGTGTCTTGTTTGCGTACATTCGCGGTAGAGCAGTTCTCCTGAATCTCAGAAGAGCCGAAAACCAGCTGGCTTACGCAGCGGTACAGCCGAACACCGATCGCAACTGCTCCACCGCCCACGCCAAGTCCTCGCGGCTCACCACCAGCGGTGGCGACAGGCGGATCACGGTGTCGTGCGTTTCTTTGCAGAGCATGCCGCGTGCCTTCAGCGCTTCGCAATACGGGCGCGCTTTCTCGTGCAGTTCGATCGCGATCATCAACCCACGTCCTCGCACCGCTTTGATGGCGGGGTGACGCAGCGTGCGCACCTGCTCCAGAAACCACGCCCCCTGTTCGGCCGAGCGTTCTACCAGATGTTCATCCTGCAGCACACGCAGTGCGGTGCGAGCCACCGCGCAGCCCAGTGGATTGCCGCCGAAGGTGCTGCCGTGTGAGCCGGGGCCGAACACGCCGAGTACATCGCGTCGTGATACGACCGCCGACACCGGATAGAAACCACCCGAGAGCGCCTTGCCGAGCACGTACATGTCGGGCTTCACGTCGTCGTGATCGCAGGCGAACATCGTGCCGGTGCGGCCAAGGGCCGTCTGGATTTCATCGGCGATCAGCAGCACGCGCTGCTCGGTGCACAGGGCAGAGAGTTGCGCCAAGAATCCGTCGGGCGGCATGAGCACGCCGGCCTCGCACTGAATCGGCTCGATCAACACGGCACACGTGTTCGCCGTCATCGCCGCGCGTACTGCTGCGATATCGCCGAACGGCACGAGCACGAAGCCCGGGGCGAACGGTCCGAAGTCGGCCTGGTACGACGGCTCCGATGAGAAGCCCACGATGGTCGTGGTGCGGCCGTGGAAGTTGTTCTCGAAGGCAATGATCGTGGCCTGACCGTTCGGAATGCCTTTCTCTCGATAGCCCCAACGGCGCGCGGCTTTGATGGCGGTTTCCACCGCTTCGGCACCGGTGTTCATAGGGAGCACCATCTCCATGCCGCACAGTTCCGCGAGCTCCTCGCAGAAGGGCCCCAGCTGATCGTTGCGGAAGGCGCGCGACGTGAGCGTCACGCGCGATGCCTGCTGCACGAGCGTTGCCAGAATGCGCGGATGGCAATGCCCTTGATTCACCGCCGAGTAAGAGCTGAGGCAATCGAGGTAGCGTTTGCCTTCCACATCGGTCACCCACGCGCCTTCAGCGTGATCGATCACGAGATCGAGTGGGTGATAGTTGTGCGCACCCCATGCCTCTTCGCGCGCGATCAGTTCGTCGGTGGCGGTCATCGTGGTCGGTGTCATCGCATGCTCCTGTGTCGTGTCCGCGCGGTGATCAGAGAATCCGACGGCCGAAGGCGCTCGCGATCAACTCGGCGCACAGTTCGGCGGTCTGGTTCTGTCGGTCGAGAATCGGGTTGATCTCCACCAAGTCCATCGCCACCATGGCGCCGGAGTCGTGCACGATCTCCATCGCGAGATGCGCTTCGCGCAACGTGGCGCCGCCACGTACCGGCGTACCGACGCCCGGTGCTTCGGCGGGATCTACCCAGTCGGCGTCGCACGACAGATGCACGCCGCCGGTGCCGGTGGTCGCGATGCTCACCGCTTCGTCCATCACCGCGCGCAGTCCGCGCTCGTCGATGTCGCGCATGGTGTACGCATGCAGGCCGAGCTCCCGGATCATCGCTCGTTCGGCGTCGTCGAGATCACGCAACCCCACGTACACGAGATGCTCCGGACTCACCGCCGGAATCGCGGTGGAGAGTTGTCGCAGTGGTCGATGCCCGAAGCCCAGCAAGTGGGCCACCGGCATGCCGTGCACGTTGCCGCTCAGACTCGACTGCGGCGTGTTCAGATCGGCGTGCGCGTCGAGCCAGATGAGCCCCGTGCGCTGGCCACGTTCAGCGAGCGCGGTGGCGGTACCCGCCACCGAACCGGCGGCCAGCGAGTGGTCGCCACCCAATACCAGCGGACGAATGCCGTCACGCACGGCGGTCGCGGTGCGTTCGGCGAGATCGATGCACACGTCGGTGATGGCATCGAGCACGGCTCGCGGTTCATTCCCGAGTGACGTGCGATCGGGCACCGCCACATTACCGGCGTCGTGCACGGTGAGGCCAAGGCGTTCGAGCTGCGCGGTGAGACTGGACAGGCGCATGGCCGACGGTCCCATGTCCACGCCGCGGCGACTGGCGCCGAGGTCCATGGGGACGCCGATCAGCTGGACGGTGCCGGTCCAGGGTTTGACGGCGGCACGAGCGGGGGAGACGACGGTCGCGTTCATGACTGGAAGCTGGAGCCAGCCTGCGATAGCAACAAGAGCAATGAATTATCATAAACGTAGCGTAACCTGACTAAATGTCGGCTATATTTGGCGATATGCTCAAATCACTGGACGCGCAGGACCTCCGGCTGATCGGACTGCTGCGGGAAAACGCCCGCATGTCGGTGGCGCAACTGGCCAAGCAGTTGGGCGTGTCGCGCGGCACGGTGCAGAACCGAATCGACCGGCTCATTGCCGACAACGTGTTGCTGGGATTCACGGTGCGCACCACGCCGGAGGCGGCCGCGCATCGCGTGCGGGCCATCATGTCGATCGCGGTGGAAGGCGACCGGGTGGAAGGGGATCGCTCCGATGCGATCCTGCGCACGCTGCGTGGCTATCCGGAGGTACAGGCGTTGTACACGACCAACGGCCGGTGGGATATCGTGGCCGAAATCGGCACCGACGGTCTCGAGAAATTCGACGAAGTGCTGCGTCGCATTCGGGGCATCAAGGGTGTCGCCAATTCGGAAACCAGTCTCCTGCTGTCGACGCAAAAGCTCTGAGTCGACAGCAGAAGCCGCGCTTACTTCACGCCGAGGTTCTTCTTGAGGAAGGCGATCGTCTTCGGCCAGCCGTCCTTTGTGGCGGCGAGGTTGGCCGCTTCTTCGGCTTCGTCTCGCGTGGCCTTGGGGTCATCCTGCGCGCGCAGGAAGCCGTGGGTGGCGCCTTCGTAGTTGGTGCCCGCGTAGTCCTTCTTCAGCCCCTTCATGATCGAATCGAGGGCGGGCATCGCGGCGGCGATACGCGCGTCCCTCGACCCGTTCAGCAGCATCACCGGCTGCTTGATCTTCGCGAGCGAGTCAGCGTTGATGCTGGCTGGCACGGCGGCGGTGGTGGCTGTCGCCGGTGTGCCACCGGTGGTATACGGCAAGCCGTAGAAGGCCACGCCGCCTGAGAAGCCCTTGAGGCCACCGTTCACGGCGTGCATGAACACCGTCTGTCCGCCCCAGCAGTACCCGATCACCGCGTACTTCTGCTGCGCGCTGGGCAGCATCATCGCGTAGTTCGCCGCGGCGCTGATGGCGCGATTGCGCTCGGCCGCGTTCACGCCGGCAATCAGCTTGCGCGCGGAATCAGACGACAGCTCAACGCTGCTCGGACCGCCGCGCACCTTGGAGAGGAAGTCGGGCGCGATGGCGATGAAGCCGTCGGCCGCCACCTGATCGGCCACACCGCGCACCCAGGTGGAGAGTCCGAAGATCTCGTGCACCACCACGACCACGGGCGCCTTGGCGCGGCTGTTCGGGCTGGCCGGGTAGACCACCCAGGCCATGATCGAGTCGGCCGAGCCGGCTTCCCACGCGATCTTCACCCATTCAGCGTGACGCGGGCTGGCCTTGATGCGCGCCGTGGCGGTGTTGCTGCTGGCGGGGAGACCGGCGATGCCCTGCTGCGCCCCGGACGAGCGCATGGCGGGCATCGAGAGGTCGGCGGCGTTCATGTGCCCCATGTGATCGTCGGCTCTGGCCGACGACGCCAGCGCACCCGAGCCATTGGACGACGAACGCTGCAAGGTGCAGCCGGCGAGGATCGCGAGGGTGGGCAACGCCACGGCGATCAGGAAAATTCGGCGGGACATCGGGGGATCCTGGGAAGGGTGGGAACGACAATTAAGAATCTCAGCGTGGCGAGACCGGTTCGCCAGCGCCCGACGCCTAACGCCACACCCCCTCAAGCCGTATGGTCATGAAGATGACGTACTCCACATATACCTTTTCGCCGGCTCGCGCTCTGGACCGGCCTACTGACGGAGCACACACGCCATGATGGCCCAGCGCCCTCTCGTCGCACTTGCAGTCTGTACCCTGCTGGCCGGCGCCTCGTCCCTCGCGTC
>JBBQXC010000251.1:0-5259 GCA_038210005.1 Gemmatimonadales bacterium | reverse complement strand
CCCTCTCCAACGCCCTGCGCGACGTTGCCGCCCACGGACGCTTCGGCGCCCCACGTTCCTTTCTCAGGCCCACCCTTCCGGTCGGCGGATTGTGCGCCGGCGAGACTCGGCACGGAAACAGCGACGGCACAGGTGAGCAGGCACAATACACGCCACTTGATCAGCACTCCGAGGAAGAGAAGCGTCACAGCGGACGCGAGCCATGACACCGATATCAAGCACCTGTTTCATCGTCGACGCGATTCGAGTCTGAAACCCGCCGGCTTCGAGGAATCTGATCCTTCGCCCCTTGCACCTTCAAGGGGTCAGAGTCCTTGCACCGTCAAGGGGTCAGAGTCCTTGCACCATCAAGGGGTCAGAGTCCTTGCACCATCAAGGGGTCAGAGTCCTTGCACCGTCAAGGGGTCAGAGTCCTTGCACCGTCAAGGGGTCAGAGTCCTTGCACCGTCAAGGGGTCAGAGTCCTTGCACCGTCAAGGGGTCAGAGTCCTTGAACGCGTGCGCTCCTCCGCCCGTCACGATCCCCAGCGCACCCCGGTGTAGACCACCCGACCCATCGCCGGCGTCAGACCACGATACGCTGGCGCCCTGAGCGGACGTACCGCAACTTCACCGCGTGGGTGAATGGGAACCTGATGTCCCCTCACGCGGCGGGCTTCTGGCCGGGGCGCGCCCGTCCCTTCTCCCTTCCACCCGCCGCCCATCCTTTCGTTGCGCGCGCGACCTCGCGCCTCCCCGCTCCCCACTCCTCCCGATGCGCATGCGCCGCTCCCTTCTCGCGATCACGCTCGCCGCGCTCCCGCTCGCTCTCCCGCTGCCCGGCGTCGCCCAATCGCCGCAGCTGACCCCGGCCAGCCGCCTCGGGACACTCATCGCCGAGGCAGGCGCGGTTCGGATGCCGACGCGTGCGGCATCGGAGTACACCGCCGCCTCGCGGACACTGCGCGACATGCTGCGCCGGCTTGGCGGCATCGAACGCGGCTCGCTGGGCCGCGATGACCAGGTCGACTACGATCTGCTCGACGCCCACCTGCGCATGCGCGCCTTCGAGATCGACTCGCTCAAGCTTCACGAACTGGTCCCCGTGGGCTACATCGCGCTCGGCGCCACGGACCGCCTCTTCCTGCGTCCGGGCGCCATCGGCGATGACGGGGTGCGCACCGCCTTGGCCGAGCTGCGGCGCCTGCCCGCTCTGCTCGAGCACGGACGGCAAAACCTGCGCACCCCGGCGCGCACGTGGACCGAGAACGCCATCGTGCAGGCGCGATATGCGCGCATGCTGCTCGACGAGAACGTTCCGACCACGATCGTCGACGACCCGGCGCTCAAGCGCGAGCTGATCGCTGCGGCGCAGGTCGCCAGTCAAGCGGTCGAGTCGTTCAGCGCCTGGATGCAGGCCGACCTCCTCCCGCGCTCCACCCGGCCGCCGACATGGAAGCCGAGCGAGATCAATTTCTACCAGCGCGTCTTCGAGCAGCTCGACGACTACGACGTGGAAGAGATGCTGCGCATCGCCGAGCGCGAAGATGTGCAGCTGACGAAGGAGATGACGGAGCTGGCAAAGCAGATCCACCCGTCGGGCGACCTGCGCACGGTCTGGGAGCAGATGAAGGACGAGGCGCCGCCATGGGAAGGCGTGATCCCGATGGCGCAGCGTTACGTGGGCATGACGACCGAGTGGTTGCAGGGGCCGGGCGCGCACGTGGTCACGATCCCGGACTTCGACTACGGCGCCGTGCTCACCACGCCGATGGCGAGGCGCTCGTTGTCTTTTGGTGGTGCCCAATACGGCCCGACGGTTGCCGGGCGTCTGTCGGGATACTACGTCCTCACGCCGCTCGAGCCCTGGCTCACCGCCGAGGAGAAGGCGAGCCGCATTCGCAGCTACAATCCCTACTGGACGCACGTCATCTCGTACCACGAGTGGCTCGGCCACACCGCCCAGCGCAGCTCCGCCGCCCAGAACGTGACGCGCCCCATGCGCCAGCTCTTTCAGAGCGGTTACTTCTCGCAGGCCTGGTCTTTCTATCTCGAGCGTCTGCTGGAAGAGGAAGGCTCCTACGAGGTGCTCCCGCACATGGAAGCCCTCAAGACGAAGATGGCTCGCCGCCAGATGCGCATGTGGCGCGTGCAGCGCATCCTCACGAAGCTGAAGATGGCGAAGGGAGAGATGACGTTCGAGCAGGCCGTGCAAGCCTACATCGACAGGATCGGTATGGAGCCGACCAATGCCTTCGTGGAGGTCCAGCGCGACTCACAGAATGCGACGCCGCCCGGACGCGAGATCATCGGCGAGATGGCGATCGTCGAGCTGCGAGACGCGTACAAGCGAAGAATGGGTGCGCACTATTCGCTCAAGCGATTCAACGATACCCTGCTTGGCTATGGCGATCTGCCGTTCAAGCAGATTCGAAGGCTGATGGTGGAATAGGTCGGCGGAACGGACGAGGGACGGGGCGCGCGATCCCAGAGTCGAGGACGACCTACCGAGCTTCAAGGGCTCGGCTTCAAGGGCTCGGCTTCAAGGAGGCAGAGTCCTTGAACGCGTGCGCTCCTCCACCCGTTACGATCCCCAGCGCATCCCTGTGAAGACCACCCGACCCATCGCCGGCATCAGACCGCGGGAACGATCCACCAGCACCAGGCGGTCGGTCAGGTTCTTGGCCGTGACGAAAAACGTCGCGCCGACGCCGGGAAGGGAGTAGTTGGCGCTGACGTTGTAGATCAACGCATCGCCGATGGGCCCCTGTTGCCCATCCGGCACCACCACGCTGGTATTCACCGGATCGGAAAACTGCTGACCTGTGTACACCCCTTCCAGCCGGACGTCGACGCGGGTTCGGTAGGCATACCCGATGTTTGCCGTCAGCAGCGAGCGCGGTGCGTATGGCAGCCGATTATCGGTCGTGACGACCCGCGTCCGTGTGACGGCGCTATTTTGATCGGGATATACCTTATTCAGCACATCGGGGGTGGTGGTGCCGACGAACGCCGCGCGCGGGCCCACGTAACGCGCCACCGGCACCCACGTCGCGGCGACGCTCGCCACAACGCGGTGCGGTGAAAGGGCCCGAATCGCCCGATCGAACGCCAGCGACAGTTCACCGCCCTGATGCAGCGTTCTGCCGGCGTTCGTGACCGCCGTACCTGTCCCACCGGCGGTGCTCTGCGGCACGATCTGATTCTCGAAGTCCATGCGGAACACGGTTGCTTCCCACGACAGACCATCGGCCATCAGCCCGCGCGCGCCGATCTCGCTGTTCCAGCTGAGCTCAGGGCCGAGCTCCGCTGTACCACCGGTCGTGTTGTTGATGATGTCCTCCGGGCGCGGCGGCGCAAAGCCGCGATGCAGGCCGGCAAACAGCGTCAGTTGCGGTCGCGCCCAGGTCACACCCACACCGGGTATCACCACCAGCAGTGTGGTGTCACCGGACACACCGTTGGGCCTCGCCGAGCTTGGCAACAGGTTCTGACGGAAGATGGAGACCCGTTCGATACGCACACCGGGCGTCATGCTCCACGCGCCGAATACGAGCCGCGGTTGCACGAACGCCGACGCACCCATTCCGCGGCGTGCGTTGTTTTCGACCAGACCACTGTTGGGGTTCGTGCTCGGTCCCGGCACGCGTCCCGTCGGCGTTGCCGCGTTGATCTGGAGCCGATCCTGCCGCTCCCACAGCAGGCGGCCACCAAACTCGATGTCGCTCCCGTCGCCAAACGGTAACGGCGCGCGGACGCGTTCTTCGATCGCTGACACGTAGTAGTTACGGACGCGTCCTTCGTTGCCGCACGTCGCCAGGAGATTCTGTATCCCGCCGCACGACGGATCGCTTCGATCGCTCGGACGCTGCGCCGAGTTCCCGCTCTGTCGCCAGTTCTCACGAGCGATCTGGTACGTGTATCCGGTCGTCGTCAGCTCGGCACCGACAATGCGGAGCAGATGCGCGAGAGAGGCACCATACCGTCGGGTGGTGAATCGATCGTTCGTGAATGGATTGAAGCGAGGGTTGGCCGCCCACTCCGCTTCGGTCAGCCCCGAATACGGTGCGCGCGTGTTTTCATCGTGCGCATTCAGCTTGAGCGTGAACGCCTGCGCTGCCAGTGCGTACTGCGCGCGCACCGTGAGATCGGAGATGCGCCCATCGCTGTTGTCGCGCGCCAGATCGCTCTGCTTCCGAATCGCATCCACCGCTACCCCGAGCCTGCCCACCGTCGTCCCCCATCGACCGACGCCCGTGAAAATCCCCGCCGGTCCACCGGCCAATTGCAGACTACCCGCTGCACGCGTCGGAATGGGTGCCGAGATGTAGTTGATCACGCCGCCAATGGTGGACGGGCCATACAGAATCTGGCCTGCACCCTTGACGACTTCCACCTGACTGAAGCGATCGATCGGCGGATGGTAGTACGAATCCGCATCGCCGTACGGAGCGAGCACGAACGGCAGCCCATCTTCCAGCAGCAATAGCTTGCGCGAGCGGAGCGGATCGAGGCCGCGTATGCCGATGTGCGGTCGTAATCCGATACCGTCCTCGATCCGCGTATGGATGCCGGGTACCTTTCGCAGCGCTTCCTCGACGGTGAACACGCGCGCGGCGGTGAGCTGGGTCGAGTCGAGGATCGTGGCGCTGCCGCCGAGGCGCTTGAGATCCGACGGTCGCTCGATGATGCGTACCGTCGGGAGCGGCTGCGGGTGCGGTGCCGTGTCGCGCACGGGCGTTATCTGTGAGTGAAGCGCGCTGGCCAGGAGCGATCCGGCAAGCGAAACGACGGCGAGTCGGCGTTGGATGAGCATCGGGCTGGTCTGGAGAGGTAGGACGCGTCACGGCCAATCGTACCAGGGCGCGCGAATTTTCGCCATTACAATTTCATTAATACGCGTCCTGCGTCACTCGCTGTGACAGGCAGCCTGCATTTCAGGTCGACGACCAGGAAGCTCGACGCGCGCCTCGCTCACCCATGTCCCATCCGGCATCTGCGTGACCGCAGCGCGAGCTCACGAGTATGTGAGATGCACGGTCGCCTGTGGCGCAGCTGCGTCGACCGGAACATCAGTGAACTCTGGAGATCGTATGCGACCGCTGTACCATGTCTCGCGTCTGACCCTGATGGCACTCTTCGTCGCCGGGTGCACGAGCTCCACCGGCGGGACCTCCACAGCGCAGCCGCTCATCACCGCCCTCCCGCGCGCGCTGTCGGGTGACGAGCAACTCGCGGCCACGGCCACCACGAATTTCGGGCTGGCACTCTTTCGCACCGT
>JBBQXC010000250.1:0-5365 GCA_038210005.1 Gemmatimonadales bacterium | reverse complement strand
TGGCGGCGATGACCAAGCCGCGACGCGCGGCGACCTGCCGGAACACGGTCATGAACGCTTCCCGACCGAGCACCACCAGCACGATCCACAGCGGCAGCGACACGGCGCCGAAGGGGGTCTGAAACAGCAGCGGTGTGGGCTGCGGCAACGTGCCTTCGGGCACCAGCAGTGTGTAGTGCTTCTGCAGCCAGTACATCGGAATCAGCGTCGCCACCAACAGCAGCTTGTCGGCCAGCGGGTCGAGCAGGCGGCCGAGGTCGGTGACGAGATTGCGCGACCGCGCGAGATAGCCGTCCCAGTAGTCGGTGACAGCGGCAATCACGAACAGCAAGAACGCAATGAGACGCGCGGTCGACGACGTGGCGAACGGCAACCACGCAATCAGCGGCGTCAGGGCGATGCGGCCCAGCGTGATTGCGTTCGGAAGGTTCACAGGAGTATCGCGAGGCGGGAGGTCGGGTGCCCGCCGCGGCCGCAGTTATGCGAGCGTTTTGAGCACCAGCTTGGAAACGGCTTTCAACGTGTCGAACACGCCGTCGCCGGTCACGGCCACAGCTTCAAAGGTCGGAACGCGCTCCACCCACTCACCGGTGGGCAGCTGGCTTACGAGAAGCTCGCCCTGCTTGAAGGGATCCGCCACTGCGCGCATGCGCGTCGGGTCGGTCACTTCCCAGCCGGGATTGAGCATCGCCTGCAACTCCGCGAGCGGCGCGGCGTTGGGCAGGTCGCGCTTGTTGTACTGAATGACGAACGGCATGCGCGTGAGATCATACCCGTACGCCGCCATGTTGTCATACAGGTTCTGCATGGACTCGAGGTTGGCCTCGGCGCGCTCCACCTGCGAGTCGGCCACGAACACCACACCATCCACGCCCTTCAAGATGAGCTTGCGGCTGGCATTGTAGTAGACCTGACCGGGCACAGTGTACAAATGAAATCGCGTGCGGAACCCACGAATCGTGCCCAGATCGACCGGCAGGAAATCGAAAAACAGGGTGCGTTCGGTTTCCGTGGCCAGCGAGATCAGCTTCCCACGGGTGTTCGGGGAGACCTTGCCATACACATATTCGAGATTGGTCGTCTTGCCACCGAGCCCCGGGCCGTAGAACACGATTTTGCAGTTGATCTCACGGGACGCGTAGTTGATCATCGACATCGATTGCGGCCCCTACTGGAAAAGCCGATCGATCTCATCCTCGGCGCCAGCCAGGAATCCCGGCGGCGGCGTGGACGCGGACCCACCGCGGGAGAAGACCCCTTCGAACGTCTTCGTGAGCTCGTCGACGGCCGACTTCATGCGCAGCCGGACCAGGCCGAGCGTGGTGCGGTTGTCGAAGAGCACGACGAGAATGACGCGCCGGGCGATGTCGGCGAGGTACATGGACTCCTTCTCGCCCTGATGAAACAGGACGCTGAAGTCACTCTCCCCGATAAGCCGCGCCAGCTGATCGTTGGCGCTGAAATCGGCGGCCGTGAGCGTGGCGAAAGCGGTCGCGTCGAAGTTTGGTGGCTCGCCGACCGTGGCGACCAGCTGTCCGCTCCGGTCCACGAGCAGAGCGCAACGCGCCTTTGCGTCGTACAGGAACCGCTGCAGCGTAATGGTGATGGCCCCGAAGTCGTCCTCGGTAAACGACCAGGTGGCAGCGCCGACAGACATGAACGGTGGGTGGAAGGGGTCAGGTTCCGCGCGCCGGCGTCACGTGGCTGGCATGCGGGTCCGTTACGAACGTAACAGCTGTTCCGTTCGGCGCAGAACCCCTCGGGCCTTGCGACGTAGCAACGGATGCGGCTCCCACTGGAGATAGTCGCGAAGGAGCCGCGCACTATCAACGCTTGGATGCGCCCGAAGGTAACCGAGCGCCGCCAGGCGACTCGTGGCGTCCGGATGAAAGAGGGATCGACGGTGCCGGCGCTGGTGCGCGCTCCAACCCACCAGCCCTACGGCCAGCCCGGCCACAAGTCCGGTCGTGAGCATCCCCACCACGGTCCAACTGGTTCCCCGACGTCGCATCAGAGCATCTCCCGACGGGCGGACAACGCCTGAGCGATCGTCACGCCATCGGCATATTCGAGGTCGCCGCCCACGGGCAGGCCGCGGGCGATCCGGGTAATGCGCACACCACGCGTCAGCAGCTGCCGCTGAACGTACAGCGCGGTGGCTTCCCCTTCGAGCGATGGATTGGTAGCCAGAATGACCTCCTTGACCGCTTCGGGTTGGATTCGAGCCACGAGGTCGTCGATGGCGAGATCGTCAGGCCCGACGCCGTCCAGCGGCGACAGGCGCCCTCCCAGTACGTGGTACAGTCCGCGAAACTCTCCGGCGCGCTCGATGGAGGCGATATCCGATGCTTCCTCAACCACACAGACGATGGCCGGGTCGCGCCGCGGATCGGCGCAGAGCGCGCACAGCGGCGACTCGGTGAGGTTGTGGCACCGGTCGCAGGCGCGCACTCGCTCGGTGAGCTGCACAAGTGCTTCGGCCAGCCGTCGGCTCTGCGAGTGCGGCTGCCGTAGCAGATGATAGGTGAGCCGGAGGGCGGTTTTCCGGCCGATGCCGGGAAGACGCGCCAGCTCGGTCGTGAGTTCGTCGATGACGCTCAACGGGGTACGATCAAAACGGAAGCTTGAACGGCAGATCGATACCGCCGGTGACTTTGCCGAGCTCCATCTGCATCGCTTCGGCCGCCTTCTTCTGCGCCTCGGCCACGGCGACCACGATGAGATCCTCGAGCATCTCGATGTCGTTCCCGTTGACGATGGTCGGATCGAGCTTGATACGCTTGAGCTGCATCTTGCCGTCCACGTCGGCCGCGACCATCCCGCCCCCGGCCAGCGCCGAGAACGTGCGCTGCGACATCTCGTCCTGCATGGTCTGCATGCGCGACTGCATGTCCTTGAACTGGCCCATCATCTTGAACAAATCCATGACTGTTCCTTGAGTCGTTAGTCGAGTAATTCGAGGTCGAGCGCGCGCACGGCGGCTTCGAGCAACGGGTCTTTCGACGACAGCTGTTCGGTGCGCTGCTGCTGCACGTCGTGCGCGGTGAGGCGCTTGGTGGTATCGCGTGGCGCCCGCGACTGCGCCTGGGCGCTGGCGTTGACCGAGGACACGACTGTTACCCCGGTGACGCCGTCAAAGCACGCTTGCAGTGCCGCGAGCACATCGGGACGTGCGCCGTCAGCGGCGCGGGCGAAGGTGTCGTCGGCCGGATCGTAGCTCAGCGCCACGCTACCGTGGGCCGAGACGGACGCGGGGACCAGCCGTGCCACGGCCTGCGCCAGCATGCCACGGCCGGCGCTCTTGATCGCGTCACTCACCGTTCCCCACCGGGCCTTGAGCTGTTCCACCGACGGCGGCGGCCCCACCCGCGGGGAGGCCGCGGCGGCACGCGACGTCGGACGCTGCTCGGCCAGCTGCGCGGCAGCGGCGGCCTCCGCCACCTGCTGCGTGGCCGACCGCGGCGACGCCACCACACTCGGCGCCGGCTGCGCGAGAGCCTGCGCGATCATGGGCGGCGGTGACGGGGGCATCGCGTGGGCCGACGCTACACGCGGCTCATGGGCGACACGACGCGGCGGCGGATCCTCATGACCGCCGGCCCCGAAGCCCTTGATGACCTCTTCGAGTTCCACCGTCCGATCGAGCAGCGCAAAGCGCACGAGCAACGTCTCGAGCAACAGCTGCGGCTGCCCGCTGCGACGGTACATCGGTTCGATCTCCAGCAACGCGTGCAACATGCGCAACAGGTCGCCGGCGGACAGCTGTCCCTTGCGCTCGTCGAGCGCGACGTGCATGCGCTCGGGGAGCTCCGGCGGGACACCACCGAGGGCGAGGGCGAGTTGCGCCCGCAGCAGATCGCCAAGCCCCGCGAGCACGAGCACAAAGTCAACGCCGTTGTCCGCCAAACGCTGCACCGCCGGAAAGACGTCGGCGGCACGTCGCGACGCGACCATGTCGAGCAGCGCGAGATACTCCTCGTCGGGCACGAGACCGAGCGCGTTGCGCACCCGCTCGGAGGTGACTTCCGCGGTTTCGCCGATGGAGAGCACCTGATCGGTGAGCGACAGCGCGTCGCGCAGTCCGCCGTCGGCGGCGCGAGCGATCATGCCGAGCGCGTCGGCCTCGAATGGCACGCCTTCTTCGGTCAGTACCGCGGCGAGCCGCTCGCGGATCTCCGCCGGCCCGATGCGCTTGAGGTCGAAGCGCTGCAGGCGCGAGAGCACCGGCGCGGCGGCCTGCGCGATTTTTTGCGGCTCGGTGGTCGCGAAGACGAAGACGACGCGCGGGGGTGGCTCCTCGAGCACTTTGAGCAGGGTGTTCCAGGCTTCGCGCGTGAGCATGTGCGCTTCGTCTACGATGTACACCTTGTACCGATCGTCGCCCGAGGGCGCATACATCGCACGTTCACGCAATTCGCGGGCGTCGTCGACACCGCGATTGGAAGCGGCGTCGATCTCCACCACGTCGAGCGAGGTGCTTCCGCTCCAGATACGCTGGCAACTGGTGCACCGCCCGCACGGTTCGCCGGCAGCGGCCATGGCCTCACTGAACTCGGTGGCGGCGGCGGTGCCGCTGACACGACGGGCGTCGGCCAGTTCCTCACAGTTGAGGGCCATGGCGAGCACGCGGGCCAGCGTCGTCTTGCCGGTTCCACGTGGCCCGCAGAGCAGATACCCGTGCGCGACACGCCCACGGGCGATGGCGCCTTTGAGCGTATTGGCGACATGGGACTGCACCGCCACGGTCGCGAAGTTCCGAGGGCGGTATTTGCGGGCGAGAGCGAGCGACATATGTGGAATCTACACGGCGTAGCGGCGGGTGGCCGCGGACGGAGAGCTTCTCGCGGTGATCGGTACCACTTCGCGCCGCCACGGGTTAACTTCTTCTTGCTCCGGGTCCCGGAGGGCGACAGCCCGCCAAATCCGTCAGGACCCCGAAGGTAGCAGCGGCACGTGGAGTCTGGCGTCGCTTCGTCAGGCCCGGAGCACTGCGCACGGGAGGATTCGCTCGAAAGAGCGGACCTCCCGTGCGTTTTTTCGTGCACGAGAGGCTGCCGCTACGCCAACGTGGTTACACCAACGCGTCGGACAGGGCCTGCGCGATTTTCGGTCCGTGCTCCGCGATCAATTCGATCGGCGCATCGAGGTGGGCCACGGCGCGGACCCGACTGTTGTGCCACTTGGAGAGTCGCACGCCGAGGGCGGCGGCGCGCGCCACGACGCGATCGGCGCGCGGACTGGGCAAGTCGATCATCACGATGTTGGTGTCGGGCATGACGACTTTCGCCCCACCGACACCGTTCACGAGATGGGCGAGATATTTGGCGGCTTCGTGATCTTCCGCGAGCCGATCGAAGTGATGTTC
>JBBQXC010000249.1:0-5405 GCA_038210005.1 Gemmatimonadales bacterium | reverse complement strand
CGAGATAAGCGCGGGTACGTCGTCCTCGTGAAGGCCAGACGAAAGCAATACGTGCATCGCGTCGTCTGCCCTCCGCGTCCCGGTGAAGTGGTGGATCACATCGACCGTGACAAGTCCAATAACACACGGCAGAACCTTCGCTCGAGCAGAAGCGCACAGAATGCCCAAAATCGCACGCACGCGCGAACAGGTACATCGCGATACGCTGGCGTGTCGAAAATTCTCGCACGTAGTAGCTGGCGAAGGTCGATCCAAGCATTTGGCAAGCGGATTCATATTGGCTACTTCAAGACTGAGGTTGAGGCCGCCGACGCGTATGACCGCGCCGCGATCCTTTACCACGGCAAGGAATTCGCGAAACAGAACCACGCGCGCCAACGCGGGCGACCACCTGCGACGCGCTCGAAGGCCCCCGCTGCGGCGAAAATGCGATGCGCGCCGCGGCGACCACGGCGACGGGGGTGACGTCCATGTGCGGCCCATTGTCGGAGATCGCGATGAACAGCGCTCCCCACAGTCGGACTTTGTCGAACGCAAAGCGTCCCACCGGCCAGCATTCATCTACACGCGGCGCGTCTGGGCACGCCAATTCTTCCGCCAACGCGCGGTGCTGAGCGGACGATTCTCCGCCGGCATCAAGCCAAGGGCACACGCTGCGTAGCGTTTCCGATGCGTGACGTGCGAGGCTCATCGCCAAAGGCCGTGGGCCGACCACGCCCAGTGTTACCCTGTGAAATGCGGATGAGAGAGTAGTGTGTGGCGGAAACTGAACCGGTCGACGCAGTCGAATGCTAACTGCTGCTATCGCAACCTGTTTCGCGTTCGCACGAGCGTCGATACGCTATGGCCTTATCCGGTAGATACGCGAACCACGCGCGTATCTACTCCCAACACATTCACTCGCACTGCGGGAAACTCGGCCTTCGCCACGCGCGAAGCTCTCGCAGGATCTCGTCTGGCCCGATCAGCAACCGTCCGTCTGTTGGCGCGCGGCCGTGAAGCGCATCAAGCAGAGCACGTCGAACGATGGTGGTGATCAGCGCCGCTCCAGTGCGCGGCGACAGTCCGTCCGATGCCGAGGCCGTCGCCGCCGCGACCATTCGGACAGCCTCCGGCGCAACCGTCAGGTGGTAGCCGAGTGTCTTGCATGCGGCAGTCGCCGGCACGACAGCATCCGGCCCATGTACGAACAGGTCTTCAAGGTCTGACACGGTCGGGGCGTCCATCCGAAGCACGGAGGGCATCCTGCCCACCAGCTCCGTGATGAATCCATATGCCTCGATGTCGCTCGGGGACGGACGTGCGCCTGTCACGCTCAGACCACGGAACGCGCCAGCTGCTACGATTACCAGATGGCGCGTCCGAAGTTGCAGCGGCTGCGCACCCGACTTTGGAGTGAATGTGACGACGCCAGCCCGGTCGACCAGAGCCAACAAACTTTCCTGACGCCCTACGCGCACGGCCGCCGCCTTCGTGTCGACGTCGAACGACGCGTTATCTCCGGCAGTGGCCCATGGCAAGGGAACAATGGTCCGCAGTTTGTCGAGCTCGTCGAGGCCCAATACGGCGCGCTCCGCGGATGCCATATCGCCGCCGGCGATGTGATAGATCATGGCGGCCACGTCAGCAACCTGTAGTCCGAGCCAGCCATTCTCGCCGATGGATGACGCGTCAACTCTGACGTAGGGTCGACGGGTCGCTGAGGCCAGAGCAGAGAGGATCGTGCTCTTTCCTGTGCCCGGTTCTCCCATCAGAATCACCCTGGGCGCGCCTTGCTCGACCATCCGCGCATCACACATCAATGCCAGTTCTTCGAGGACGGCCGACTGTCCACGAACTCCTTGCTGGCGAAAGGACGCCAGAATTTCTTGGTGCGTAGGACCCTCGAGACTTGGTCGCGACGGTTCCGCCGCCGCGGCGGGGCGCGCCGCAGGCGCAATCGGTGGCGCGCCGCAGGCGATATCCAAGAGCGCCTCGAGTGACTGACCTTGCGATGCGACATGCGCACCAAACGCGTAGCGCTCGGCCACACGTCGCAGCACCTCGCGCCACGAGCCGTCGCCCGGGAGTTCTCCGACGGCTCTCCGAAAGGACCCCGCAGGAATGCTGGGCTCGGGAAACGTGACCTTGATGCCGGCCAGCGCGAGCCCCGGGATGAGCATGTGCGTGATCACGAGGCTGTCGTGAAGCGACTGAGGTGCCGACGCGATTGGATCGGATGTCGGAGCACCACGCGTACCCGGCCAGGCAAACCCAAGGTACGAGGCCCCAAGTCTGACATCGGCGATTCGCTTCGCCGGTCGGGCAAGCGCGTCGCGCGGGAAGAGTGCGGTCAGCACCACCAGATCGAGCGCATCTGGATCAGCGGTCGCGATGAGGGCACGGAGCTCCGCGTAGGTCTCGCGCAGTACACCCCAGTCGTGCGAGTCGCCAACCGCGGCGTGGACGGCCCTCCATGCCGGGCGATGCATCACGAGCAAGGCGGCCTCCGCTAGGGTGCGCGCCACAACCAGTCCGCTGTCTCTATGGGCGGCCAGCAGTCGCCCGACGCGCACCAAGCCGGCATAGTCGATGTCCCAGCCGACGGACGTCTTGTCGAAGGCCAGCTGTATCCGTTGCTGCATGGCCTTGATGGCGTTCACGTCATCGGTCGTGCCAAGAAGCGTCCCCGCGAGCAGCGCAGCGATCAGCGACGACGTATCGCCGCACGCCTGCACGAGCCACGAGACAGCGTTGTCGCTGAGCAACGGTGCGTCAGGCAACAATGGGGGGTCACCGGGCAGGTGCAGCTCGGCCGCCGTGATGGCGCGCCCGAGCGCGACGGTAGACAGCACCGCGCCCACATCGCTGGTGCGTATCGGTGAGTCCAGCGGCTGATCGAGGCGCCGTCGATTCTCGTCGCTGACATTTCCATAGGTTTCGATGAACAGATCGCCGGTATGCGGTCGGGCTCTGACGGCGAAATACTCGTGTAGGGCAATGCGTAGCGTGGGCACGCGGCCTCCTGAGACGTAGAGAGCGTGAGCCGCGTGGCGCGACTCAGGGATCTCACAGCGTCGGAGGTCAGGCACGGGGCCGGCGGCGCTGAACCGCGTGCGGCACCGGATGGCGGCACTGGCGCTCGCGCCGTCTAGCACGTGGTTGCGGCAAACACCTCTCGAACCCAGGCGCCCCGCAGTTCTTGACTATTCGGCCCGATGTTGCACTGTTACAGTGTAACATTATCCCGAGGCTGCGATGTCCCCCGTAATTCGTGTCGACGACGAGGTGTACGCATGGCTGCAGACCCTCGCGCGCCCGTTCGACGACACCCCCAACTCAGTCCTGCGCAGGGTCTGCGGTCTCGACACGACGGCCACGTCTTCGGTGGCGGAGCCGGCTGCGGATTTGCCCGCGCCGAAGCCGATGAAGTCGGAGCGGCTTCCACAAAACCAGAAGGAGGATCACGAGATGGTTCAACCGCTTGGTGAACGCATCACGGGAAACGCTCTCGCGCGTAGGTGGAAGGTTTCCGTTCGTCACGCGCTATACCACAAGGACGGCACTTGGTACAACAACCTGACTCGCTTCCCTGGTGCGCTGTTCGACCCCAAGGGATACGTAGTATTCAGTACGGAAGCCGACTACCGCCGTTGTCCGCAGTTGAGCATCGGCGCCGAGACGAATGTCCGGCCGCACGTCTCATCCATCGGCGGATACGTGCGCATGGAGAAGTGAGAGGACGCTCAACGTGCGGTAGTGCGCGGCGGCGGCGCGTGGGCACACGCTCGCCCGGGAGACGATAGCGAATGCCACGCGAGGTCGTCGTATTCGACACGAACGCTTATCGCGCAATCGGCGAACACACGATGGCGGCGATACATGCGGCCGAGCGGCGCCGGGGTATCTGCGCCCAGGCAGCCGAGTCGGTGGACTTTGAGCTGCTGGCGCTGTATGCTCACGACGAGGATAGGAATGTCGCAGCGTCCACGCTGCGTGCTTTGGTAGCGCATACCGTGGTCTGGCAGTTCCGCTCGATGATCCCTTTCGCGCAGTCGCCGCTGCGACGTTCATTCGTGCCGAGGGCAAGAATGGCCGAGGAGCGGCAGTACAGTTTGCACCTCAGCGAGCTGCTCGTAGGCGCGTTCATCCTCAGCAATGACCGTCACCACGCCGCGCTCGCTTCGACGTCAGAGAGCGTGCGCGAGTTCGTGAATGCCCGTGAGCATGAGTATGGGAAGGCATTGTTCGACGCATCCGCGCGTGCCGTGGACTTGGTCAGAAACAGGTTCCCGACAATGGACGTCCGAGAAGCAAGGCGTGAGTCCCTTGAAGTGCTGCGCGAGTTCAACCCGCCCTTTGCCGCCGAGATGCTGGCGGAACGTGCCCTGATCGTCGACGACGTCCCGGTCACCCAAGAGGCCTTGTCGGCGATGACGGCCACCGTGCTTCGGGAGGCGCCCGTGGCTGTTCAATTCGCACAGCGCCAGATCGAACTGGCCGCCGACGGCGAGATCGATCCGCGGACGCCGAAGCACTCGAATAGTCTCTGGGACATGGAGATTTGCGCATTGATGGTGCCGGATTCGCACACGGTCTCGGCGCGGCTTTACAATCAGTCGCCGCTCGTGGTGGTGACGACGGAGAGACAGATTGCGCAGTCCGCATCCGCAGTCTGCGCAAGACACCTCATGCGCTCGCTCCGGGAGCACTGTGAGGTCATCGGGCTGGGCGCGCTCGCTGACGAGAAGCGCTGGCCGTAGGACCCCCGTCAGCGGCTCCGGCGCACTCGACGTTCGAGCGGATATTCGGCGCGTCGCCGGAGCGAGCAACCGTTTGCTCTTCGTCATGTGTGAGAGGCACGACCCTCCCCCTGGCACGCTCTTTCTCGCAGGCTTGGCGAAGTCGTCGGCCAGTGGTGCACCTGAATCATTGTGATCGTGCCGTCTTCCGGCGCGCCGGTGTGGATTCCAGCGGATTTCATCGTGCTCCGCTCTAAACGGTGCCAATAGGTCTACGCTCGCCATGGCGACTGGGGACGGTGGCCGGCGGCGTGCCGGCTAGCATGGATCGGCTGGCACCGCGCCCGAGGGGCGGCCCGAGCGCGGGCGCTACGCGGGCGGCCCCGCGTCACGGTGGCGCCGCCGGTCATGCAGCGCCACGATTATGAGACGTCGGCCGCGCGCTCCTTCCCACAACTCGACGAGCGCACGACCGCGATGATCGTCAACCGTCGGCCAAGCGCTCGCGATCCGCACGGCGCCGACAGTTTTCAAGCACGCTTGTGCTACGACGACGACGCGGCGCTGGCGTGCGCGACCTGCTCAAGAACTTCGTCACGAACGGGACCTTCGTTCGTTGCGCTCTCCCGCGCCCTCGCGTCCATGGCTGCGGAACAGAAGCAGGGCACGCCGCTCGTGTCGTGA
>JBBQXC010000248.1:0-5414 GCA_038210005.1 Gemmatimonadales bacterium | reverse complement strand
CAACGAACTGGCACGAATCGGCGCGGCGAACTCGGGCCACTTTCTGGCCGGCCGAGTGGACGCCACGCGCACGGGTATTGTTGGCTACTCGATGGGCGGATACGGCCTGGTCAACGTGATTGGCGGTGGATATCGCGCGGCCGCTGCGTCGTTTCCCGGTGCGCCGCCCAACGGTCTCCTCCTGGAGCGCAGCGCCGACAATGCCGCGTATCAGGCGTCCATCGATCCGCGCATCAAGGCCGCCGTGGCGATTGGTCCGTGGGGCATGCAGGCCGGATTCTGGGATGCCGCAGGGCTGGCTGGTATCCGTACGCCAACGCTGTTCGTTGCCGGCAGCGCCGACGAGGTGTCCGGTTACGACAACGGCACCGGCGCCCTCTTTCGCGGCGCCGTGAACGCCGATCGTTATTTGCTCACGTTCCTGGGCGCCGGGCACAACGCGGCTGCACCCATGCCCGCGCCGTCCGAAAGCTACGCCTTCTCGGAAACGCTCAGATCATTCCCCTTCACGCACTACGCCGATCCGATGTGGGACACGCGCCGCATGAACAACATTCTCGCGCACTTCGTGACCGCGCACTTCGACGCACGCCTCAAGGGCGACACCGCGCGCCTCGCGTACATGAACGTCGTGCCGAACGGCAAGGACGGCATGTACGCGCTTGATCGCGAGGGGCGAGCGCAGCCCACCCACACGTACTGGAAGGGATTCAAGCGCGGAACGGCGGCTGGGTTGGTGCTCGAGCAGGCGCGCGCGGTGGCGAAACCGTAGGTCTCGTCGGGCGGCTGCGGCGGCGGTGATGGCGGTGGAGCGCTACTCCTCTCCCACGCCGTACGCCCGGATGTAATCCACTTCCAACCGGAACGGCCCGTCTTGGCCATCGGCGATGTAGATCCCCACGCCACGGATCTTTGCCAAGTCAATCGGTGCGGCGTTTACCTTCTGGCCGAAGATAGTGCTCTTGAGCGCGCTGAAGGGCAGGCGAATCAGCGTCCAGTCGGTTGAGGTTGGGAACTGCGTGCGACGGGAGACGCTGCGCCCGTAGTTTCGCAGGCCGTCATCGAGCTCGACCTCGAACGGGCGGCCACTGCCGCGGACTCGCAGCTCGAGCCCGACCTGGTTCGTGAGGTCGATCTCGCGGCGAGCCCGAACCGACGTGAACCCGCCGCCTTGCGTCACGAGCGTGCCGGTGAAGCGGAGGCTGCCCTCCTCCACCGCGACGAAGCCTGAGGAGCGACCGCCCATCACGCCGTCGTTGACCACGTCCCAGTCCGCTTCGTCGGCGCGGTCGAACGCAAAGAGGGTCACCGGCATCGGCATCGGAACCTCCGCAGGAGTGGGCGTGGGCCACCCGTCGATACCGAGCACAAGCAGCAGCGACGGCAGGAGCCGCCGTGTTGCGCGTGGCAGGCGCCACGTGGACGGACGAAAGGGCATGATGTGCGCATGGGTCACCGGCGTGCTCGCGTAAGGGGTTACTGAGCCAACCCTCGGCGCGCTGACTGGGTTCCGCGGCGCGGCGGCGGTGACGCCACCACACGCGTAGCTGACCCCGCTCTTTCTTGCGACACTATCGATGAGCGGCCCGAGGAGCGCCTGCCGGCTTCGGCTGGTGGACGTGGGATCGCGAGCGCCCGATACGCAGCGGCCTCACCGGCCTGCTCGCGCTGTTTTGGGCAACCGACAGTGCCCGAGCTGGCGTGTACGGTCTGCAGCAGGCCGACTGGATGGAGGTAGGCCACGCCGGCCTCGGCCTCGTCACTGCGTCGGCGGCGCTCGCCGCGTTCCTGTTGACGCTCTCTACCGGCCTGAGCACCCGGTCAACGCCCATTGCATCGGCGGATCCACGGTTGGGACCGACCGACTACTTCGTCTGGGATTTGCGCGCGTCGCACACGGACGACATCGTGCTGGCCGTCGGCGATTCCGTGGATGTGGTGGTGTTGCGGGATCGCTGCGTCGCCACCACTGGCCACCTCGGCCGCAGCTGCTACGGCTGTGCATGTGGCCGTCGGCGACTACCTGGCGTCCTACACGCTCGTTGACGTGGTGAACGCCCCCGGGCGTCGTTCGCATCGCGATTGAGCCGCGTCCGGCGATGATGTTTCAGAACGATACGATCACCGTACGTGCACCTGCATCATCGGTTGCGCCCGTCGTGTGCGTTGATGTCCCGTTCGACCGCGTCATGGCAATGGCCCTAGTCGAGAGAGCCACGATTCACGCGCGCGGTACGCGGAGACTACCATGTTCCCCCCGCTCACGACCAGCAGCGCTCCTGCGGCCATCCGGACGAGCATCGATGTGTAGCCGTACAGCGCGACGTAGACGCCGACGCCCATCAGGAACAGGCCAAAGACACCGGACAGGCGCCGATACAAGGGTCGCGCGAAAAACGGCTGGCTGCTCGGCGAGTCAGTCATGACAGCTCCTCATTGTTGGACACGGCGGTAGCGTTTCGTACTCGACGCGCACGACTGGACGAGGCAACCCGGCGAAGACGTGTCTTCGGCGTGTGAGAAGTCCGTGAGAAGTCCGTGAGAAGTCTGTGAGAGGCGCGTGGCAGGTCTGATGGAGGTGCGGGAGGTAGATGAGAACTGTTCTCATCTAGCCTTGCCATTCGCACGACCGGATTGTAATATCGACAGAATCTGTCGGGTATCAATCTCCTCATCTCCTCATCTCCTCTTCACCTCGATCGCCATGTCTCCTGTCTCATCGCCCGCCGCCGAACGGCACACTCCGGACCCCGCCGACGTTGCTGCGGCTGTCACCACAGCTGTCACCACAGCTGACACCGCAGCTGACACTGCGGCTGACACTGCGGCTGTCACCGCGGCCGACACTGCGGCTGACACCGCGCCCGATCGCGCCTCGGTGCTCGAAGCGGCGTTCCGTGACTATCGCGCCTCCAACCCGAGTACCTATCTCCGCGACGCGGCAACGGCACTCGGGGTCAGCGAACTGGAACTCCTGCTCGCCACTCGCGCCGGCGACATCACCCGTCTGCGCGACGATGATTGGGGCGCCTTCATGCACGCCCTGCCGACCCTTGGGCGCGTCTGGACGATGACGCGCAACGACCAGGCGGTCATTGAGCGGGAAGGCACCTACGAGGGCGTCATGATGCGTCCACACGTGGGGCAGGTGGTCAGTGCGACGATCGACTTGCGCTGCTTTCCCGCCACGTGGGCACACGCCGTCGCCGTGTCGGGCGACGAACACACCAACGCGGGCGCGTCGATTCAGCTGTTCGACCGCCACGGGTCTTCCGTGCACAAGATCCGCTTCGCTGGTGGCGGGGATGCGGACGCGTGGCGCGCCTTCGTTCGCGCGTGGCACCACGCCGCGCCGTACGCCGCGCTCCCAACCTGCGAGCCGTCGGCCCAAACGCCAACCCGCGCCGACGATACGATCGACGTGGACGCCTTCCGCGCCGCCTGGGACGCGATGACCGACACCCATCAGTTTTTCGGTCTGCTTCGCCAACACGAACTGGCGCGCGAGCAGGCGTTCGCACTCGCCGGCGCCCCTCGCGCGCGCCGCACGGTGGTGGCCGCCCTCGAGACCGTGTGGCACGCCGCACGTGACGCCGCCGAAAAGGTCATGATCTTTGCTGGCAACCCCGGTATGCTCCAGATCCACATTGGCGTGTTGACGCGTGTCGTGCGCACCCCCGGCTGGCTCAACGTCATGGACCCGGGGGTGAACGTGCACGTGGACGAGTCCGGGCTCGTGTCGGCGTGGGTGGTGCGCAAGCCGACCGCTGACGGACCGGTGCACTCGCTGGAGCTGTTTAACGCCCAGGGCGCGTGCGTGTTGATGCTCTTCGCCAAGCGCGCCGAGGGCGAACCGGAACCCGCGTGGTGGGCGGCGCTGCTCCAGGCGTTGCCGGAGACGGCGCGTGCGTGATTCCGTGAGTGATTCGGTGAACTTTTCGCTGCGTGAGTGCCGACTCCATAGTGCGCGATCGGGCGCGCGAACGACGGGTGCCACGACATGGCGGCTCGCCGTGATGTGCACCGCGATCTTCACCGTCATGTCCACCACGATGCTCGCGCTCGCGCTGCCGATGCACGCGCTGGGTGCGCAATCGGCCACGCGGACGTCCCCCAAGCCACCCGCGCGCATCGTAACGCTCGGACCGGCCCTCACCGAACTCGTCCAGCAACTCGGCCACGGCCAAACCATCGTGGCCGCCGACCGGCTCGGGGCGGCGCTGCTCGCGCCCCAATCGGTCACCCCGCTCGGCTCGCTCCGGCAGGTGGCCCCGGAAGCGGTGCTCCGACAACGCCCGTCGCTGGTGCTCGCCGCGCTGCAGGTGCCGGCGGCGACACGGGCGCAGGTGCGCGCCGCCGGCACGCGGCTCCTTGAACTCGACGACGTGGTAGACACGACCACCGCGTGGGCGCAGGTGCGTGACGTGGCTGCGGCGCTCGGGACACCAGAGGCGGCGCCGGCGCTCATCGCGGGTTGGCGCAACGCCCTCGCGCTAACGCTCGCCCAACCGGCGCCGCGACGCGCCGATGGTCAGCCACTACGGGTGCTGTTCGTGTACGCGCGCGGCGCCGGTGCCACCTTCGTAGGTGGACGCGGCACCGCCGCCGATGCGCTCCTCGCCTACGCTGGCGCGCAGAACGCCGTAGGAGTCTCGGGCTTCCGTCCGTTGACGGCCGAAGCCGTCGTCGCCGCGCGCCCCGACGTGATCCTCGCCCTGGCCGACGGGGTGGCGTCGGTAGGCGGACGCGAGGGGTTGTTGCGCCTGCCGGGGCTCGCCGCGACCCCGGCAGGCCGCGCCGGGCGCGTGGTAACGCTCGACGACGCGCACTTCTCGTACTTTGCCACGCGTCTGCCGACTGCGGTGGCGGCGGTGCGCGAGGCGCTGATCGCCGCGATGGCGGCGGGCGGGCCGTGAGCCTCACCGTACTCGACGCGCGGCCAGTGCCGTCCGCGTCCGGGCCGCCCGCGACTGCGGCCGCGTCATCGCCGGTGTCAGCGCCAGCGTCATCGCGGGAGTCACCGCGGGCGTCACCGCTGGCGTCCCCGCGGGTGTCAGCGAAGCCGCTCCTCGGGGGGCAGCGCGAGCACCGGCTGCGGCTGGCGTGGGCGCTGCTCGTGCCGCTGCTGGTGCTGATCACCGTCATCTCACTCACTGTCGGGGCCGAAACGGTGCCGATGGGCGACCTCGCGCGGGCGTTGGCCACGCCCACGCTCCCGGCCGATGCGAGCGACGAGCTGGCGCTCACGCACACCGTCGTCTGGGCGCTGCGCATGCCACGGACGCTCGTCGCGTTGCTGTTCGGCGCCACGCTCGCGGTGGCGGGCGCGGCCCTCCAGGGGCTGGTGCGCAATCCACTGGCCGACCCTGGGCTGCTGGGCGTGTCGAGCGGCGCCGCCGTGGGCGCCGCGCTGG
>JBBQXC010000247.1:0-5474 GCA_038210005.1 Gemmatimonadales bacterium | reverse complement strand
TGCCAGGACCTCGATCCGCCACGACGATCTCGATGTCGTCGTCGACCACGGCACAGAACACATCGATCGGCGACGCCGGAGGCGAGTATCGCGCGGCGTTCTGCAACAGATTGCCCAACACCTGCACGGCGAGCGTGAGATCACAGCGCACCTCCGCGCTGTACCGCGGAAGGTGGACCGGCACCTCGCGTCCGCTCAGCAACGCCTCGGACGATTTCACGGCGACCTGTACCAACTTCGCGACGTCGTGTGTCGAAAGCAGGAGGGAGGCGTCGTCGGCACCCGCGAATCGCTGCAGCGTATCGAGGAACGCACCCAGACGTTGTGACTCTTCGGCTACCCGCGATAGCGCGCGATCAGCGGCAAAGCCAGACGCTGGATCGGCGAGCAGAGAGAGCGTGGCCACCGGCGAGCGTAGGTCGTGCGCGATGGACCTGAGAAGCGTGTTCTTCAAGCGATTCGCCTCGCGCATCACCCTCGCGTTGGCGGCCTCCCGTTCGAGTTGGAGACGCTCCGCACTCAGTCGCTCCACCTCGAGGGTGCGGTCGCGCGCGAGGGACAGCGCCCCCCGAAGCTGATCGAACAGCGCCGACACGAAGATGCCCGTCGCGGCGAACCCGATGAGAATGAGCCAATCGAGCTCGGAGGCGCTGCCGAAGCTGCGTTTGGGCGGCACGAGCAGGAAGTCGACCGCGAGATAGCTGAGCACAACCAGTGTGGCGGAGAGGCCGCGTCCACCTTGTCGGCTGGCGCCGATGATCAGCACCAGATAGACGAGAACGCCGTGGGCAACGCGCACCGCCGGATTCCGGGACGCGAATCCGAGTGAGAGCGTCGCGATCGCGTAGAGGGTCAGGTACATCGCCCAAGCGCGCGCGCGGCTCGGCTCCGTGTACACGGCGCGACTCAATTCGGCGGCGCGAAGCGATAGCCGCCGCCGGGTTCGGTCACGATCAATCGTGGCTTGGACGGATCGGGCTCCACCTTTCGGCGCAGGTGCGTGATGTGCACACGTACGTGGACGGTCGGGTCCCCGAACTCGCGATCCCAGACGATGTCCCAGAGTTGTCTGGGTGACAACGGGCGACCGGCGTGCAGGATGAGCGCGCGCAGTACCGACCATTCGGTCGGCGTCAGTCGCTGCGGGACGCCGTGCTTCACGACCCGCTGCTCCAGCAGGTCGATCTCGACGCCATCCACGCTGAGGCGCGCCCACGACCGAGCGAACGTGGATTGCGAAGCACGTCGGAACTGACCGCGAATCCGCGCCAGCAGCTCGGACGCGCTGTACGGCTTGTTCATGAAGTCATCCGCGCCGGCATCGAGCAGCGCCACGCGCCCTTCCTCGTCGTCGCGCCCCGAGAGCACGATGATCGGCACGTCCGTCAGCCCGCGCAGTTGGCCAAGCAGGTCCCCACCGTCGCCATCGGGTAGCCCGAGGTCGAGCAGGATGATTTCCGGGCGACCGAGCGTACATTCTCGAATCGCCTCGGCGACCGACGCGGCGCCTCGCACGTCACGGCAATGCATCGAGAGCATCTCGAGCAGCGTCCTCCGCAGGGGTTCGTCATCTTCGATGACCAGGACCCGTTCCGGATTGGGCCAATCAGTCCGGCGGAGGAGGGGCGCCATGAACGTCTCGAACCTCGGTTAACGATCAGTTAAGACGCACGGTCGGGCTGGCTACGACTTGCCTTGGATTCCAACTATACGGCATGACCTTGCCGAACACTAATGTCGGACCGCCCTCAGTCGAACACGTGCCAGACCGGCCGACAGGGGTTTCCGTCGTCATTCCGACGCTGAACGAGGCGGACCGGCTCCCCGACTGCCTCGCCTCCGTCACCTGGGCCGACGAGGTGATCGTGGCCGACGGCGGGTCAACCGACGCCACCACCGACATCGCCCGACGGTTCGGGGCACGGGTGCTGGTGGTCACGGGCGCCACGATCGGCCGCCAGAAGAACGCCGCGATCGAGGTAGCCAAACACCCGTGGATTCTGTCGCTCGACGCCGACGAGCGCGTCTCCCCGGAGCTGCAGCAAAGCATCGAGGCGGCCGTCAGTCAGCCGGCGCGGACGGCGTATCGCGTGCATCTGCGCAATCACTATCTCGGCGCTCCATACGGGCGCGGCGCGTGGGGCCGTGACTACCATGTGCGACTTTTTCCGAAGACCAGTCGCTGGACCACGAATCGCGTGCACGAGCGACTGGAGATGCAGGTACCAGTCGCGGATCTGTCCGGCCGGCTGGATCACGAGTCCTACCGAGACCTCGCGCACCAGATGGACAAGTGTGTGCGCTACGGAATGTGGGGCGCGGCGGATATGCAAGAAAAAGGCGCCACGGTCACCCTGCGGCGTCTTTTACTCCATCCGCTCTGGCGGTTCGTGAAGACGTACGTGCTGCAGGGGATGTGGCGCGAGGGCATGCGCGGATTCCTTTTCTGCGCGACATACGCATGGGGCGCGTTCGCGAAGTACGCCTTACTGTGGGATGCGCAGCGCAAGGCGCGCTCCCTATGATGTCGCGGTGATCGGATGCGAGTTCCCATCCTGTGCTATCATCGCGTCGAAGTCCCGCCAGCCGGTTCCGAGTCGGACACAAATTTCGTCACGCCGGCACAGTTCGCGTCCCACCTGTCGGCCCTCTCACGGCTTGGCTTTCAGGGCGTGACCGTGGGAGCGTTGATTCGTTGGCAGCGCGCCGAGCAGACGCTGCCGGCGAGGCCCATCGCCATCACCTTCGACGATGCCTATTCGAGTGTCACGTCGCAGGCGCTCCCGGCCTTGGCCAAGCACGGCTGGCCGTGTACCGTGTATGCGGTGTCAGGCTACGTCGGCGCACGCAATGTGTGTGACCCGGGTGCGCCACCGTCGACATTGCTGAATGCGAGCGCGTTACGCGCGCTCGTGCGGGATGGTCACGACGTCGGCTCGCATACCCGGCATCATCGCCGGGTCCGCGGGTTGTCCGCCGCCGATGCCCACGAAGAACTGGCGGGCGCACGGGATGATCTCGAACAGCTGCTCGGCGTTCCGTGCGAAAGCGTCGCCTTTCCGTATGGCTCCCACGACCGCGAAACCCTCGAACGTACGCGCGAGGCGGGCTACACCGCGGCGCTGACGCTCAAGCGCTGGGGAAATGGTCGGCATACCAACCCATGGCGGCTGGGGCGCATGAGTGTCGGCGGACCACTTACCAGCGGGATGCTCGTCGCCAAGCTCGCCAAGTGCCTGCTCACGCCGTCCCTTTCCTGACTCCCTTTTCTTCCTGGTTCGATGTCGCAACTGCCACCTGACACCTCCGAGAATCCATCCATCGGCTCCGACCCCTCCGCGCTGCCGCTATCCGCGCGGTTGGTGCGCGGCGTACGACGCTCGTTGGGAATCGATCGGGAAAAACGCTGGAACACCGAGTATGCCAGCGGTGGCTGGGATTGGCTCCGCAATCTCGGGGAGCTGGCGCATCACTGCGTCCTCGCCGGGTACGTCGCCACGCTCAAGCCGGGCGGTTCGGTGCTCGACGTCGGGTGCGGCGAGGGCGTGTTCCAGGAACAGCTGCGGGGTGCCGCCGGCGCGTACCTGGGCGTCGACTTCGAGGCCGCGATCGCGAAAGCGCAGCACAAGGTGACCGCAGACACACGCTTCGTTGTGGGCGACATGAATGAGTTCACGACCACCGAACGGTTCGACGTGGTCGTCTTCAACGAAAGCATCTACTACCTGCACGACACCGCGTTGGGACTGCAGCGCTATGAGCGTTTCCTGCGACCGGACGGCATCGTGCTGATCTCGATGCATGGCAAAGAGCGTAACGACGAGATCTGGGCGACGGTCGACGCGCGGTACACCATACTCGACGCAGTCACCATGCAGAATGCGCGTGACGTGAAGTGGACCACCAAGGCGCTCGTGCCGCCGGGCGGGACCTTCGTACTGGCGCCGCAGGCCCCGTAGCGCGCTCAGTACCGCGTTTCGTTTCCTTGCAGGCCTTTGGGACGAGGCGTGCCGCGAACGTGATGCCGACTGTTGGCAGAACAGATTACACAGAGGCAAGGAGCAAAAGAGAACAAGAGAAAACGAGCGCGGCTTTTCCTCCTTTCCTCCTTTCCTCTTTCGCTCTGTGTAATCAGTTCTTCGGTAAATCGTTCGGCGATGATACTATCCGGACGGATAGCGTCTGCAGCGGAAATCACGACTCGCTCGAACGAATCAATTGAGCCAAAGGTCCTATTCCCCACGCTCTTGCGGCCCGCTCGGGATGTCGCGCTCGCCATGCAGAACTCGCCAGACATCAATGTGGTCTGCGCGCTCGACGTAGAACACCAGATGCGGATAGCATTTCAGCGGCTACAGCGCATGCCGGACAGCTTCAGCTCGTGCGAGTAACGGGGTGAGCCTTCGGCGAGGTCGTACGTAAGCGCTTCGTCAACATCCCGGCTGGCCTGCTCGCGCGCGACGACCGGCTTGGCCTTCACCGACGGAGAGTGGCCTCGGTGACCGGCTTAGCAGCGGCGCGCACGCGATCTCGCAACCCCTCGAAGTAGGCCTCACTCACCGGCAAAGTGGGTTCGGATGCCACGCCTGCCAGCCGCAGCCGGCGCAGCTGGAGCCGATCCTGATCTCTACGGATCTACGCGCGGACATCCTCGCTGTTCGTACCGTAGCCGCGCTGAGTCACCTGTTCGTCTACGAACGACTTAAGGGAGTCGAGCAGGGAGATGTTCAGGGTGCTCATGCACGAAAACTGTGCTTTTGGCAAATTTTGGCAAAAAGGATCAATCTGAAATCTCCCGGACTCATGTCACGGTTCCGCGACCGCCTGAGCACGCCGCGTCTGCAAAACCATCACGTTTGGATCCACCACCAGACGATCGGGTCGCCGCTGTAGCGTCCATATAATCGGCACCGCCTTCCCGGCACCAACGCTCACTCGCGCTGTGCCTCCGGCCACGACGGTGTCGCCGCGCATCGCCGCGATATCGACGCGACCCTCACCGGTTCCGATGTTGTGCAGCGACGCCGTGCAGCGCCAGGATTTTTCGACCTCTTCGCACCGTGCATCGTGGAGCGTGAACTCGGGCAGCTGCGTGCTACGGAACCATTGCCCGACCTGCGCGTCGAACTGTGCCGTGTCCAGCGCCTGCAATCGCAGCGTGCGCAACAGGCCTTCAGGCGTCGCGAATCGACCCGGTGCACGATGCTCCGTGATGAACGCGCGCAGACCGGCGAATGCGTGATCCGCACCAAGGCTGTTGTGCAACATCCACATCGCCCAAGCCCCCTTCTTCTGCAGCACAGCCTCATCGGCGCTGTCCTCCTCACGCGTGTCCACGAGCGCCCGCTCACGCGCTCCGACGCGCCCGTCCAAGTACTGCTGCTCGAGCAACACCGCGTACGCCTTACGCGCCGCTTCGCCGCGCTCGGCCTCGTACAGCAATAGCGTGGCATAATCGGCCATGCCTTCCACCA
>JBBQXC010000246.1:0-5508 GCA_038210005.1 Gemmatimonadales bacterium | reverse complement strand
CATTCGGTGGATTCGGCGAACGACGCACATCACTCAGTGTCGGCTTGTCGTTCCCCCGCGGCTCCGATCCGGGCACACTCGATCGCGGCATGGCGGAGTTCGAGCGACTCGTGGTGGGGCGCCCCGAGGTGGAACAGGTGCGCGCGGCTACGCGATCGGGCACGTCGGCGCAGATGTCGGTGTTGTTCACGCGCGCTGGTGGTCTCACTGCGGTGCCGTTGGAACTGCAAGAGCTGCTCACTCAGCGCGCCGTGTTGATCGGTGGCGCGAGTGTGAGCGTGGTCGGTGATGGCCCGGGCTTTTCGAGTGGTGGTGGCGGATCGAGCTTCGCGACCTTTCGCATTCAGGTGCGTGGCTACTCGTACGAGGGCGTGGGGCGCGTGGCCGACGACCTCAAGTCGCGTCTCGAACGCATCACGCGCGTACGTGAAGTACGCATCGGCAGCGGTGGCTATTTCGGTGGAGAGCGCGGCTATCAGGTCACGCTCGAACCGGATCGTGCCGCGCTCACGCGATACGGGTTGAACGCCTCGTTGCTGGCCGGCGCGATTGCGCGCGAAGTGCGCGGACCGGTCGGGCGTCAGCTGCTCGAGATCGGCGGCGACGAATTGCCGGTCACGGTGAAAGCAGCGGGGGCGCGTGACCGCAGTCTCGAGGAGTTACAGGACGCGATCGTCCCCACGCTCACCGGCGCACCGGTGCGGATCGGCGATGTGGCGAGTGTGAATGCGCGCGAAGCCCTCAGCACGATCGTGCGTGAAGACCAGCAGTACATCCGGCAGGTGTCATACGATTTCCGCGGACCGTCCAAGCTCGCGCGCCGTACGCACGCCGCGTTCATGAAGTCGCTCGCCGCGCCAGCGGGCTATGGCATCATCGATCTCACCGACGGCTCGCCGTTCGATCGCGACAAGAGCGAGCAGGGGTTGTATCTGGTCTTCGCGATCGGCGTGGTGTTGGTGATCCTCGCGGTGGCGTTGGTGTTCGACTCGATGTGGGGCGCGGCGCAGGTGTTGCTGTCACTGCCCTTGGCCATCGGCGGCGTGGTGGCGGCATTCTGGCTACTTAAGGCAGCCTTTACGCGCGAGGCTGCCGTGGGTGTGATCCTGGTGATCGGCCTGGCCGTGAATCAGGCCATTCTCCTGGCCGACGCGGCCCTCGAGACGCGACGGGCGCTGCGCGAGGCGGGACTCGACTCGCGCTTGCATGCAGGGCAGGTGCTCCGCGCGGCGCTCGACCGAGCGGGTATGATCGTGATCGTCACGCTGGCCGCCATGGCGTCGCTTATTCCGCTGTCGGTTGGTACCGACGCCACGCGCTTATTCGGCGCGATCGCACTCGCCACCGCCGGCGGTACGATTGCCGGAACACTCGGCGTGATGTTCGTCATGCCGGCGCTGCTGGTGGGGCGGCGAGTGGGCCGCGTGCGGCGGGTGCGGAGGCTGTTCCGCTGGCGCCGGACCGTTGTGCCTACTGCTGGACCGTAAGTTGACGCGAAGGGCGCGAAGTCACGCGAAGAACAACAACGAAAATGCATTTGCTGTTCTTCGCGGCTCTTCGCGTTCTTCGCGCCCTTCGCGTCAACTAACGATCTCGAGAACCGCACCGAAGTCTCGGCAGAGTCTGCCAAGCCTCGCGAAACACACAACTTCAGAGCAAACGCACGATCGGCTATCTTTCGCCGTATGACCACTATCGCGTTTCTCGGAACGGGGCTGCTCGGGAGCGGCTTCGTGGAAGCCGCCTGTCAGCGTGGCGATACGGTGACGGTGTGGAATCGCACCATCGACAAAGCTCGTGCGCTCACAGCATTCGGCGCGATCGTCGCTCACACACCGGCCGATGCGGTTCGCGGAGTGAGTCGCGTGCACCTCGTGCTCAAGGATGACGCCGTCGTGGAGGACATCATTGCGCAGCTGCGCCCGGGGTTGTCGCCCGACGCCATCATCGTCGATCACACCACGACACAGCCCGCCCTCACCGCGGCACGGGCCACACGCCTGAATGCCGACGGCGTGCACTATCTCCACTGCCCCGTCTTCATCGGACCCGCCGCCGCGCGCCTGAGTCAGGGTATCATCCTCGCCGCCGGCCCTACGAGACTCTACGAGTCGGTGAAGGACGCGCTCAGCGTCATGGCCGCGCGCGTCGAGTACTTCGGTGAGCGCTCCGACCTAGCCGCCGCGTACAAGTTGATGGGCAACGCCTTCATCATCGGCATGGGCGCCCTGCTGAGTGACGTGTTCAGTATCGCGAAAGGCAGCGACATCGCCCCCAACGACGCCCTCAAGCTGCTCGAGTTCTTCAACCCCGGCAACATTTTGCAGGGGCGAGGACGCACGATGGCCGCCGGCAAATTCGACGCGAGCTTCGAGCTGGTGATGGCGCGCAAAGATGTGCGCCTGATGATGGAAACAGCGGGTGACCTGCCGTTGGCCGTGCTGCCCTCGCTCGCGGCCCGCATGGATGCCGTGATAGCCGAAGGGTTCGGCGCCGCCGACTTCGCCGTCATCGCGAAGGACGCCATCAAGGGGACGGGCGTCTAGTTCGCACGAGCGAGGCAACCGCTGGCGGGGAGGTCGGTGACGAATTATCGTTCGTGACCTTCACCCCCCTGCCCACCCAGTTCTTCGCGCTTCCCGCGCCGAAGCGCTTACGTCGTTTTCTCGATCGCTGGAAAACTGATAGGCAAGGTCGTGTTACCGAAGCAGACCCGCGTGATCGGGTTCGGCGCCGGCGGGACCGTGTACACCATTCGGTGGACGACGACGACCTGCAGTACCTCCAGCGCTTCCGAGGTTGAGCGGTACCTGCTAACGTTCGCACGTCGTCGTTCTAAACCTCCGCGAGGCCATCCATGCCGTTCTTTTCGTATCCCGCTCCCGCCGATTGGCTCCTGCCGATCGTCAAGCTGCCGCTGATGCTCATTTCGGCGATCTTCAGCCTGATCATCGCGATCGGTCCCATCGGTCAGGTAGCCGTGGTCGCGATCATCATCGCGATTTTCGCGAAGAACATCATGGGGCCCGCCCACCCGTAACGCACGACGGTGACGTGAGGTCGTTCCGCTGGAACCGCTGAACGGATCGCACAGCGCAGAGAGAGAAAGGGAGAACACCGAGCCACTGGCTCACGTGTTCTCCCTTTCTCGTTTTCTCGTGTCCGTCGTGTGATTCGTTCCCGGAAATCACCCCTGCACAAGAACGATACAACCGGGTCGGATTGAGACTTGGTAGGGACTAGGCGCGATCAGTGAGGACCAAATGATTGACAACTGATGGCCCGAGGCCGAATCTAGTCGCGAGTCCGCTTTTTCGATTCGCGCGAAGCGCACGATGCATTGCGACCTCGTTTCGTTGTCAGACATCGCCTGCCTCCCCTCCCTGGCAGTGCGACGCGCCTCACCCCATTACCCGCATGGAGGTCATGATGCGCTTCCGCCGATACCTGGGCGGCCGAGCTTTCGCCGCTCTGGTCGCTGCCATGGCAGTTGGCAGTTCGATCACGCCACGCCCCACCGAGGCGCAAGGCGCGCTCGGCACGGTCCGTGGTACCGTTACGAATAGCGGTACCGGGGCGCCGCTGGCGAATGTGCAGATTGCCGTACCCGGCACGACCCTGGGCGCGATCACGAATGCGAGTGGTGCGTTCATGATCGCGTCCGTGCCTGCCGGGAATCAGGTGGTGCGAGCGCGACTGATCGGCTATCAGCCGGTCGACAAGCCTGTCGTGGTGACGGCCGGTGCGACCGCGACCGTGAACTTCGCGTTGACCGTGAGCGCGCTGTCGCTCGATGAACTGGTCATTACCGGTACCGGCGGTTCGGCGCGCAAGCGCGAAGTCGGCAATTCCATCGCGCAAGTCAAGCTTGCCGACATCCCGGAAGTCCCCACCAACGTGTCGAATTTGCTGTCCGGCCGACTGGCCGGCGTGACGGTTGGCGGTGGTGTCGGTAACGCCGGCAGCGGCGCCGCGATCCGTCTGCGCGGCACGACCAGCGTCTCGCTCACGAATCAGCCGCTGATCTTCATCGACGGCGTGCGCACGCGCAGCGACGAGTATCCACGAAACGGAATCTTCACCGGCACCACACAGCGTGGCGCCAACTCGAATTCGAGCCCGCTCAACGACATCAACCCGGACGATATCGATCGCATCGAAATCGTGAAGGGAGCGGCCGCCGCCACGCTGTACGGCACCGACGCCGCCGCCGGCGTGATCCAGATCTTCACGAAACGCGGCGTGGGTGGTGCGGCGAAATGGCAGGTGCGCTTCAACGGTGGCGTGAGCAGCCTGCAGAAGTTCGGCACCGACTCGGTACCGCTGCTCTTCATGGATCCCTTTCTGCGCAATAGCGAAGGGACCGGATGGATCCCGGGGCTCGACAACTACGCCGCGCGCTATGGCACGTCGATCCAGGTGTCCGGCGGTTCGGGCGAGAACCTGAAGTATCTGCTCTCCACCAATATCGAGAACACCGACGGCGTGCTCCCCAACGACAGGGACCGCAAGTATCAAGTGCGGGCCAATCTCGATTTCCAGCCCATGAAGAAGCTGGCGATGAACTGGAGCAGCGCGTACACCAACAATCTCATCGATCAAACGCCGGCCGGAAACAACGCGCAGGGCCTCACGCTGAACGCGTTTCGCCAAGACCGTAACTATTTCGGTAACGCGAACGCCGACACGATCCGGCAGGTGCTCGCGCAACAGCTGGCCACGAACATCGACCGCTTGATCATGGGTGTGACGGGCACGTTTACCCCGTTTACGCGCTTCTCCAGCCGCTTCACGGTCGGCTTTGACCGCGCGGCACTGGAGAACCGGAATGTGCGGCCGTTCGGCTTCCCGGCCGCGCCGTTCGGTGTCATCCAGAATCAGCGATGGGCGAATACCACGCTCAGCACGGACTGGGTGAACAACTACGATTTCAATCTTGGCAGCAGCGTGAAGGTCACCGCCTCGGCGGGTACGCAGTACGTCAACTCGCTGGTGGGGGACGTCGTCGCGCTCTCTCAGAATTTTGCCACGCCGTCGGATCCGACCGTGGCCAGCGGCGCCATCAGGAACGCCGACGAGAATCGTCAGCGTATCATCACGGGCGGCGCATTCGGTACGGTGCTCTTCGGCGTCAAGGACCGCTACTTCGTGACGGTCGGCGGTCGACTCGACGGGAATAGCGCCTTCGGTGAGGACTTCGGCCTCCAGTTCTACCCGAAGATCAACGGGTCGTGGGTGCTCTCCGACGAGTCGTTCTGGAAAGAAAAGTACGGGACGCTCAAGCTACGCGGCGCGCTCGGCTCTGCGGGTCGCGCCCCCGGAGCCTTCGATGGTGTGCGGACGTACAGCCCGATTCCCTGGGGCTCCGCGTCGGCCGTGCGCCCACTCAACCTCGGCAACCCGGATCTGGGCCCGGAGCGGACCACGGAAATCGAGCTCGGTTTCGATCAGTCCCTGTTCAGTGGTCGGACGTCGGTCGACTTCACCTACTTCAATGCCACGACCATC
>JBBQXC010000245.1:0-5670 GCA_038210005.1 Gemmatimonadales bacterium | reverse complement strand
CGACAAGATGGTCAAGGATGCCGAGAAGAACGCGGGTGAAGACAAGCAGCGTCGCGAAGAGATCGAGACGCGCAATCGCCTCGACTCGCAGACGTACGAAGTCGAAAAGAACGTGAAGGAGTGGGGCGAGAAGGTGCCGGCCGACCTGAAGGAGCGGATCGACGCGTCGATCGAGCGGTCGCGTAAGGCGCTCCGCGGTGACGACATGGCTGAGATCCGGGCCGCACAGGAAGAGCTCACCAAGGCCTACAGTGAAGCGGGTCAGGCCTTCTATCAGCAGCAGTCGACTGAAAGTGCGTCATCGGAAGCGGGTGCGGCGCCGGGTGGCGAGCCGGAAGCAGGCGGCGCGAAGGCCGACGATGTGGTCGAAGCCGACTACGAGATCGTCGACGACACCAAGAAGTAAGCGCCACCTGGTAGTATCGAGACACCGGACTCCCGCGGAAACCGAAAGCAGGGGTCCGGTGTCTTATTCTATCGTAGGATTCAGGTCAGCTTTACGCAGCGCACCGATCGTACCGCATTCACCGGGTTCAGACACATGGCTTCTCGTTTCTCCCGATTCCGCTTCGCCGCTGCCGCGGCCGTGAGCTTTTCTGCCGGCGTCCTGTTCGCGTCCGGCATGGATTGGACGAAAATCAGCTGGGCACAGGGTGCCACGACATCGCGCCCGGCCGCTGTGCGCGGCGGCCCCATGGCCCCTGAAGGCAGCTCCTTTGCCGACATCGCTGAACGGGTCACGCCCGGAGTCGTCGCGGTGAACACCACCCGCACGGCTCGCGCACGTCCCCAGGCTCGCGGTCGTGCACCGCAGGGCATGGAAGACTTCCTCGAGCAGTTCGGACCGCAGCAGCCACGGCAGCAGCGGGGCGAAGGCTCAGGCTTCATCGTGACGCAAGACGGATACATCGTCACGAACAACCACGTGGTGGCCGACGCCGATCAGGTGTCGATCACACTCAGCGACGGTCGGACCTTTAAGGCGAAGGTGATCGGCACCGACTCCACCACCGACGTGGCGGTCGTGAAGATCGACGCCAAGGGACTCCCCACGCTGGCCATCGGCAACGACGAAACCACGCGCATCGGTGATTGGGTGCTCGCCGTGGGTAATCCGCTAGGACTCGACTTCACCGTGACGGCCGGCATCATCTCGGCCAAGGGACGAGGCTCGGAAATCCAGTTGCCGAACGCCGGCAACTTCACGATCTCCGACTTCATTCAAACCGACGCCGCGATCAACCCCGGCAACTCCGGCGGACCGCTCATCAACCTGCGCGGGGAAGTGATCGGTTTGAATAGTGCCATCGCCAGCCAGACCGGTTTCTACTCGGGGTACGGCTTCGCGATTCCGATCACGTTGGTGAAGTCCGTAACCGATGACCTGATCAAGGAAGGGCGCGTGCGCATTCCCGTGATTGGTGTCTCGGTTGGACGGATCGATCCGGAGGATGCCGGTATCAACGGTCTGGCTAGAGTGGCCGGCGTGAAGGTAGCGGGCTTCAACCCGCCGGACGGTGGCCCGGCCAAGAGTGCGGGCATCGAAGTCGGTGACATCATCATCACGGTGGACGGCAAGCCGGTGGATCGCGTGAGTTCCCTGCAGCGTGTGGTGCGTACGCGTCGCGTGGATGAGCTGGTGCAAGTGGAAGTGATGCGCTTCGGCACCAAGAAGAGCTTCAAAGTCAAGCTGGTGGAAGCGGAAGCGATCGGCCGCGTGGCGGCGATGCCGGAGGCAGGGCCGAAGGCCGTACCGGCCGCGGGTAAGCTAGGCATCACGCTGGAAGCCGTGCCGGCCGATGTCGCCGAGCGGATGAAGCTGGAAGGCCGTGGCGTTCGCGTTTCCGGAGTGACCGAAGACGGCCCAGCGCGCGACAAGCTCGCCCCGGGCAGTGACATCGTGCTCGAGGTGCTCTATCCGACCCCGCGTCGCGCCGTGAAGTCGGTAAACGATTTGCAGGGTGTGCTTTCGGGTCTCAAGGACGGCGACTACGTGAGCCTGCTCGTGCAGAACATGGACCCGCGCGTTGGTCAGCGCGTGGTGAACATCCGCGTGGGCGGTTGATTTGGGCTCGTGCTCGTAGGGAATTCACCAAGAGTCCGTGAAACGGGCGGCATCGCGTTGCGATGCCGCCCGTGGTGTATGGCGCCCAGAGCCCCTCAGTCGGTGTTGATGAAGCGGTAGAGCACCCGAATGAGCCGGTACGCATCCGGCATCTCGTCACGAGTGAACTCCACCGTGGTTGGCGACACGAGCCGCACTTCGCGAAACGCTGTCGCCACTTCAGGAATGGTAGGATCGCGGAAGGTCATGCGCACCGTGTACCGCGCGAGATGTTCGGGCGGCGATTTTTTTGCCGACGCCACACTCTCCTTTGCCGCCTGCTGAATCTCTCGCCGCGTGTCGACCAGCGGCCGCAACTCGACTGCGCGCGAATTGATCGCGCGCTTCACCACGACGCCACGCACGTTGGGCACCGTCTCCCGCTGTTCCTCGATCGCGACATCGTCGCCTGTGACCATCACGACCGGCACGCCGTACCAGCGCGCGAGCACCGCATTCATGCCACCCTCGCCCACCGATACGCCGTTGATTTGCAGATCGGCCAAGACACCGGAGCCGGTGTGTGCAAACACCCCGCGTGGCGAGCCGGCCTTCGCGTGATAGCCCACGAAGATGATCGCGTCGAAGGAGCCGTCGAGTCCCTCCATCATGCCATGCCGCTTGAAGCTGTGGCTGATCAGCCTTACCCGCGGATCGATGTCCTCGGGCAGAAGGTTCCGCTGGCTACCGTGTGAATCATTGACCACGACCGCCGTGGCACCGCCGTCGAAGGCACCGCGAATCGCCGCGTTCGCATCCTCGACCATGAGCTTGCGTGCCCGTCCGTACTCGGCGCCCGCCGCCGAGGTCTGATTGTCGCTATTGACCCCACTGATTCCCTCCATATCGACGGAGATGTACACCTTCATCGGGCGCTGAGCGGACATCGGCTCCACCAGCGTAGTCAGGCCAAGCGCAAGGACAAGCAGTGATGGTCGCATCATGTCGGTTTCCGGCGAAGCGGGGGGGGAGGCGGGAGGTCAGGGAGCACGTGCACCGATTATATTGCAATGTTGTGGTTTGCGGACGTGGCGAAATTGGTAGACGCACCAGCCTTAGGAGCTGGCGGGGCAACCCATCCCGGTTCGAGTCCGGGCGTTCGCATGACAGAGGGAAAACCGATGATTGTGCGCGCCCCGCCGGCCATTCGCTCGCGGGGCGTCGTTGTCTCTTACTCTAAAAATCGACCGGCTCGAAGCCGCACCTCGGGCGGGCCCCTGCCGCCGTCAGGCAACGCTCGCGTCACGCACAACCGGATGTAAAGTTATATTGGTAATACATTAAGTAAGATTTGCGTTCTCTCAAGCAATCACTCGTATGCCTACGCCAACGGCACCTGTCCCTTCAGAGGTCAAGCGCGCCCTCGAACGCCTCGGCGCCGATGTCAGTGAGGCACGGCGCCGCCGCCGACTTCCCATGGACGTGGTGGCCAGCCGTGCGCTCACCACGCGGCAAACTGTGTCTCGCATCGAGCGCGGCGACCCGCGGGTGGCGATGGGCACGTGGGCCAGTGTGCTCTTCGCCCTCGGGCTCGCGAACCGCTTGGGCGAGCTGGCCGCGCCCGCCGGTGACCGCGAGGGGCTGGCGCTCGAGGCTGAGCGTCTGCCGAAGCGCGCCCGGGTGCCACGACGGGAGCGTGCGACTCCATGAGCGCGCCGACCGCCTACATCTACATCGACACGGACGGGTCGCCTCGTCTCGTAGGCCGCCTGTACGTCACCGCGCATCGCGGTCGCGAGACCGCGACGTTCCAGTACGACGACGCATGGATTGCGAGCGACGACAGCTTTGCGCTCGAACCAGCGCTGACGGTGTCACGTGCGCCGCACTACGCGGGCGAAGCTCGCCGCATGTTCGGCGCGCTCGGTGATTCTGCGCCCGATCGCTGGGGGCAGACACTCCTGCGCCGCGCTGAACGTCGTGAGGCAACGGCCGAGAACCGGCCACCGCGCGCCCTGCGCGAGGTCGACTTCCTACTCGGTGTCACGGACAGTGTCCGGCAGGGCGCGCTGCGTCTCGCGCTTACGGAGGGCGGCCCATTCGTCGCGCCTGAACGTCCCACGGGAGTGCCCCCCCTCGTCGAGCTACCGGCGCTGCTCGCGGCATCAGAGCGATATCTGGCCGATCAGGAAACCGTCGAGGATTTGCGACTCCTGCTCGCGCCGGGGTCGTCGGTCGGCGGTGCCCGTCCGAAAGCGTCGGTCCGCGACACCAGCGGCACCCTGCTGATCGCCAAGTTTCCAAAGCGGAACGAGGACGACTATCGCGTAGTCGCGTGGGAGGCTGTGGCCCTGCAGCTCGCCCGCGATGCCGGTCTTCGCACGACGGAGTCCCGCCTGGATCGCGTCGCCGACAACGATGTGTTGCTCGTCACCCGCTTCGACCGCCAAGTGGCCGACCACCGCGTGCACCGCATTCCATACCTCTCCGCGCTAAGCATGCTCGGCGCGGTAGACGGTGAGCGGCGGAGCTATCCGGAGATCGCGGACGCGTTGCGTGCGCATGGCGCAGCTGCCGCGCAGGATCTGGCTGAACTCTGGCGGCGCATCGTGTTCTCTGTGCTCATCTCGAACACCGATGACCATCTGCGAAATCACGGCTTCCTGTACGCGAGCGTAGCTGGCTGGCGCCTGTCGCCCGTGTTCGATGTGAACCCGGTCCCAACCGACGTCAAGGACCGCGTGCTCTCGACGGCAATTGGTCTCGACGGCGATCCCACGGCGTCTTTGGAGATTGCTTTCGAGGTGGCGCCGCTATTTGGTTTGAAGGGGGCCGCCGCCAAACGAGTGGCTGCCGAGGTTGGTACTGCCACGGCGCGATGGGACACCGTGGCCGCACGTTTCGGCATCGCCGCGTCGGAGATCGAGCGTATGCGCTCGGCGTTTGAGCACGAGGACGCCAAGGCCGCGGCGAGACTTGCGCGGTAAACGACTAGTGGTTCCACCGGGCGCGCGATGGATGAGGAATGGCAAGACCGAATGGCATCTCAGCTCGATACCAACGTGCACTACACGATCAGTGCCCCCAGACAGGCCGTGCGACAACTAACCGGACACAGGGGGTCTGTAGCTGCATCTCAAGAGCCTCAAGCCGAGAGTGCGCCTACATCTCAAGCAACACGAACACGAAGAGTCTGGGGATGACGCTGGGAGGCGACGTCGGAGCGGCCAGCGGCGACGAGAGGTCAAGGTTCCGTCTGGAAAGTTCGAGACCTCCGCGACCAGCAGCTCAAGCAGGAGCGGCCTGTGTACGCACTCAAGGAACTTCGACACCCGAAGTCCACGGAGGCGACCGCATTTAGGCGATTTAAGCGCGAAGTAACGGCAATGACGACGTTGGCGCAGTCCACTTCAGGTATAGTCGCCGTTGTAGACGCGCATCTTCCGGACGAAGAAGGGAAACACCAGCCGTCCTACGTCATGCCTTGGGCCGCGCAGACGCTAGATCGAGCGAAATTCCTGGCCGGTGCATCGTCGCTGGAGAAGGTTCTTGAGCTCGGAATCGCGCTGTCCGAGACCCTGAGCACATGCCACGAGGCTTCCCCGCGAATTGTTCACCGAGACGTG
>JBBQXC010000244.1:0-5715 GCA_038210005.1 Gemmatimonadales bacterium | reverse complement strand
AGGACGTATTCAAGACATCGTTGGCCACCACCGTGATCGAACGCGGCGGCGTCGGCGAGTATTCCCTCATCGACTTGAACAAGAAGCTCACCGGCAAGGTGGCCTCCGCCTCGGCTGTCATCTCTGATCTCAGCGAAGGCGTGAGCGGTCGCGCCTCCCCGAAGGATCTCGAGACGATGATGCAGCTCACCTGGCTGCGTCTCACGTCACCACGCGCGGACACGTCGGCGTTCAAAGCGCTGTTACAGCAGTTCGATCAGGTGCTCAAGAACAAGGATGCCAATCCGGCCGCCGTGTTCAGCGACACCGTGCAGATGACGCTGGCCGGCGGCAGTCCGCGGGTGCGACCGCTGTCCGTCGAGATGCTGCAGGAACTCAACCTCGACGAGATGCTGGCCATCTATCGCGATCGCTTCGCCGATCTGGGCGACTTCACGTTCCTGTTCGTCGGCAACGTGGACCTCGCGGTGTTGAAGCCCTTGGTGGAGCAGTGGCTGGCGCCGTTGCCGGCCGCCGGTCGCAAGGAAGCATTCAAGGATGTCGGCCCGAAGCTGTTCTCCGGCCAGATCGACAAGACCGTGCGGAAGGGCATCGCACCCCAGAGTCAGACGGCCATTCTGATGGCCGGCGCAGCCCCGTGGAGCCGCGAGGACGCCTACGTGCTCTCGTCGGTCGGCGAAGTGCTCGAGATGCGCTTGTTGGACCGTCTCCGCGAATCGCTGGGGGGTACGTATTCGGTGTCGGTGAGCGCGCAGTTCTCGCGTAATCCGCGCCAGGAATGGCAGGTCGTGATCAGCTACGGCTCGGCGCCGGAGAAGGCGGAATCGATGTTTGCGGCCGTCGAGCAGGAACTCGACTCACTCCGTCGCGTGCCACCGACGGCGGCGGAAGTGGAACGCGTACGGGAGCAGCAACGTCGCGAGATCGAAGTGGCGCGCAAGCAGAACGGGTATTGGCTGAGCACGATCCGCAACCGTTTGGAAAACGGTGACGATCTGGGCACCATCGGCAACGAAGATCCGATGATTGCCGCGCTCACCGCCGAGAAGCTGGCGGCGGCGGCGAAGAAGTACCTCACGGAAGCGAATCGCGCGCGGTTCGTGCTGTTGCCTGAAGGGCGATGATGCGCTGAATCGCCCGCTTCAAATTACGGCCCTCGGCCACGTACACCGAGTCGAAGCGATCGAGGCGTTCCGCATACACGCGGCGCGAGAGCAACACGGCATTGTTCAGCGTCACCCGCTGCGCCCATCCGTCGGGATAGGTGCGCAGCTGGGGCGCGACACTGTCCACCAATCGCGTACGGGCCCGCGCATACACAACGTCACGGGCAGCGATGCGTTCGGTACGGGCGCTGTCGGGGAGCGACGCGAACACCCGCTCGATTTCGTTCGACGTGCGCTCCCAGAACGCGCCGAGCAACAGGTCGTCGTGCCATTCGTTCTCCGCGCGGCGGAGCGAAACCGAGTCACCGCGCGCGCGGAAGAAATGCTCCGCGCCGCGCCCGCCAACGAACGTGGCGAAGGACTCGTTGAACGGCACTTGCCCTTTGGCGAAGAAGGTGTTGTGCAGCAGCTCGTGAATGATCGTGTTCACCAGTGTGATCGAATCCGCCTTCACGGTGGTACTCACGAGGGGATCATTGAACCAGCCCAGGGTGCTGAAGGCCGCTGACGGCCCGACGGTCACGTCGAAGCCTTCGCGGCGCAACACGTCGGCGGTGCGCAGTGCACCGGGGAAGTCGAAGAAGCCCTTGTAGGGAAAGCGTCCGACGACCGGGAACCACCACGTTTTCATCGCAAGCCGGTCGGGATAGGCGGCGGAGACGATCAGCACCAACGTGTCGCGGTCGAGCCGGGAGAACGCGGTGAAACTCTTGCCTGCCTTGAGCGCGAGCGAGTCGATGGCGAAGCGACGCGCCTCCTGCACCAAACTGAGCTTGGCACGCAGCACCGGATCGGTAGTCGAATCGGCCACCAGTTTCACAATGGGCTCGCGTCGCGAGAGGATTCGCGCTTCCTCATAGGCGGCGCGGGAGATGTAGCACCCCGTGGGGGTGATCCCGAGCCCAATGGCCAGCAATACGGCGGTCGCACCGCTCACGCGGCGCAGCGATCGCCACGATATCCGCGGGTGCGCTGTGCGACCGCGCTTGTCAATCCCGTGTTGCTCGTCGCCCTGGTCGGCTATCATTCTCGGTCCATGTCGTTCGTTCATCTACACTGCCACTCCGAATATTCGCTCCTCGACGGCGCGAATCGTATCGATGATCTGATCAAACGCGCACTGCATTACGAAATGCCGGCGCTGGCGATCACGGATCACGGTAACATGCATGCTGCCTGGGATTTCCAGGAGAAAGCACGCAAGGCGGGCGTGAAGCCCATCATGGGGATGGAAGCGTATGTCGCGCCCGGCGACCGTCGCACGCGCGGACGCCCCGGGCCGGGTCAGAAGCCGTATTACCACCTGGTGCTGCTGGCTCGCGATCTGGTGGGCTACAAGAATCTGGTCAAGCTGTCGTCGTTGGGATACACCGAAGGCTTCTACACGAAGCCGCGCATCGACCGCGAACTGCTGGCCAAGTACTCCGAGGGCCTGATCGTGTCCTCGGCGTGCCTGGCCGGTGAAGTGGCCGGTCACCTGATGGACGACCGGATGGATGCTGCGCGCGAGGCCGCCGCGTGGTATGCCGAGCTGTTCAAGGACCGCTACTACCTCGAGGTGCAGGCGCATACCAGCGAAGGACAAGCGAAGCTCAACGCCAAGATCCTGTCGCTGGGTGACGAGCTGGGGTTGCCCGTGATCGCCACCAACGACGCGCACTTCCTGAAGCACGAGGATCACGACGCCCACGACGTGCTGCTGTGCATCGGCCTCGGCAAGGATCGCAACGACCGCGATCGCATGAAGTACGACGACGGGTTGTACTTCAAGCCGGCCAACGAGATCCGCCCGTTCTTCCCGGGGCGCGAAGATGTGCTTACGAACACGTTGGCGATCGCGGATTCGGTGGACGTGCAGTTCGCCAAGAAGTACTACGTGCCGTCGTTCCCTCTGCCTGAGGGCGTCGAGACCGAGAACGAGTACCTCGTGCGACTCGCCACCGACGGCGCGAAGCAACGGTACGGTGATCCGCTGCCGGCGAACGTGCAGGAGCGGCTCGACTACGAGCTGGGCGTCATCACCAAGACCGGGTACGCGGGCTACTTCCTGATCACCGCCGATTTCATCAAGGCGGCGCGCGATCGCGGCATCCCGGTGGGACCGGGGCGCGGGTCGGCGGCCGGATCGCTGGTGGCGTACGCAACGCGCATCACCGACGTGTGCCCGCTCGAGTTCGACCTGCTCTTCGAACGCTTTCTGAATCCTGAACGCGTCTCGATGCCCGACGTCGACGTCGACTTCTGCTTCGAACGACGCGGCGAAGTGATCGAGTACGTGCGGCAGAAGTACGGCAAAGATTCCGTCGGGCAGATCGTCACGTTCGGGACGATGAAGTCGCGCGCGGCCGTGAAGGACGTGGGCCGTACGCTGGGCTTCACGCCGGGCGAAACGGATGCGCTGGCCAAGCTGATCCCGAATGCGCCGAACTATTCGCTGACGGTCAAGGAAGCGATCGAGCAGGTGCCTGAGGTCAAGGCGTTCTACCAGAACGAACCGCGCTACAAGCAGCTGCTCGACTTCGCGATTTCGCTGGAAGGACTGTCGCGTCATACCGGCATTCACGCAGCCGGCGTGGTCATCGCACCGGGCCCACTCGACGACTTCGTGCCGGTCTGCACGCAAGCCTCGAAGGGTGCGGGCAGCGGCGACGACGAACGCGTGATCGTGACGCAGTACGACATGAACGCGCTGGAAAAAGCCGGCATGCTCAAGATGGACTTCCTCGGTCTTACCACGCTCACGGTGATCAGCGATACGCTGGCCAGCATCAAGCAGCGGAGTGGGGTGAGTGTCGTACTCGAAGAGCGCGGCTTTACCGACGAAAAGACGTATCAGTTATTGCGCGCCGGCCGCACCGGTGGCGTGTTTCAGTTCGAATCGCCGCTCGCCACCGACGTGCTTAAGCGCATGCGGTGCGACCGATTCGACGATTTGGTCGCGTCCAACGCGCTGCTGCGTCCGGGTCCGCTCGATGCGGGCATGCACAACGTGTACATCCGCCGTAAGCGCGGCGACGAGCCGACCGTATACGCGCTGCCCGAGCTGGAGCCGATTCTCTCGAATACCTACGGCGTCATCACCTATCAGGAACAGGTCATGCGTCTGGCGCAGGTGCTCGCGGGCATCTCGCTGGCCGAAGCCGACGTGTTGCGAAAGGCGGTGGGCAAGAAGGACTCGGAGCTGATCAAGAAGGAGCTGGGCAAGTTCGTCACGAAGGCCGTCGCGAAAGGCTACGACCCGAAGATCATCGACGAGTTGTCGGGTCAGATCGAGACGTTTGGGCGGTACGGATTCAACAAGTGTCTGGTCGGCGACACAGAGATTTATGATGCATCGACCGGTCGCTTGGTGCGAATCGCCGATGCCTACGAAGGGCGAGCGAAACTGGGCAGCGTAGCGACATGTGACACCGACACGCTTCGGCTGAATCACGGGCGCGTGTTGGATGTCGTGGATAATGGCATCAGGGCCGTGTTCCGTGTGCGCACGGAATCGGGGCGTGAGATCATGGCCACGGGCAATCACCCGCTGTTGCTGATCGATGGGTGGCGCAACCTCGAATCAGTGGCCGTTGGCGAGCACATCGCGGTTCCGCGTTCGCTGCCGTCGGGCGCGCGCATTGAATGGGCCGCCCACGAGGTGATTGCGCTGGGGCACTTGCTCGCCGAGGGCAACCTGGGGCATCCCGCCGGCGTGTACTACTACAATCAAGACGAGGCCGCCGTCGCGGATTTCATTTCCGCCGCCGAGTCCTTTGCGAACGTCCGTTGTACCCGTACCACGCACAAGGGTACGGCCTCCGTCTACACGGGTCGTGTCGACCGCAAGGAGCCGAACGGCATCTTTGAGTGGGCCCGCGGCTTGGATCTTCTCGGCAAGACGGCCACGAACAAGGAAGTACCAGCGAGTGCGTTCACGCTCTCTGACGAGCAGATTGGTCTGTTGCTTGGACGCATGTGGGACGGCGACGGGCATGTGAACCCGACCGACGCGTCGGCCTACTACGCCACCTCGTCGAAGCGGTTGGCTCAGCAGGTGCAGCATCTGCTGCTGCGGCTCGGGATCCTCGGTCGCATACGCTCAGTAACGTGCGCGTATCCGCGCGGAGCGCGCGTGGGGTATCAGGTGTTTGTGACGGGCGTCGAGAATCTGCGCCCGTTCGCCGAGCGTTTGGGCCGCCACCTCGTTGCACCGGCCAAGCGGGCGGCGATGACGGCGATGCCGTTGCCGGTCGAGGCCGCAGCCTCCAAGGATCTGGTCCCGGTCGGCGCCGTACGTGCGCTCGCGAGAGCTGCCAAAGATCGGCGCGGCGAGCGCTGGGCCGACGTAGAACGTGGCGCCGATGTGTCTTCGCGCGATCTGTATCCGACCGGGACGAATCCGAAAAGCATCGGCTTCACACGCGGCGTGGTGAATCGCCTCGCCATGTATTTCGACGACGCGTCATTGGCGCGACTCGGATCGAGCGAGGTGCTTTGGGATCGGGTTGTCTCGATCGAGCCGGCAGGCGAGCAGCGTACGTACGATCTCGAGATTGCGGACACGCAC
>JBBQXC010000243.1:0-5738 GCA_038210005.1 Gemmatimonadales bacterium | reverse complement strand
GCGGATCGAGTGACATCACTCGTTGAAACGCCGCCGTGGCTTCCCCGATCGGGCGACCGTAGTACGGGTTGCTGCCGAACTGCACTTCGCCGAGCAGCATCCACGCTTCGACATCGGTCGGGTAGTCGGTCACGATCTGCGCGAAGTGCCGCTCCGCCTGCATTGCACTGCCGAACCGTAGCGTGTGATACCCACGGATCAACGCCTGTTGCCGCGGCGGAAGCGACGCGACGAGCTGCGAGGCGCGCCGCGCTGCGCGCACGCTGAGGGAATCCACGTCATTCCACCTGGCGGCTCGGGCGAGCCGATACCAGGCCAGCGCAAACATCGAGTCGGCTGCGACGGCGTCCTGAAACTTCGCAACCGCCGCCGCGGGTCTTGCATCGCGCAACTCGCGCTCACCATCGAGATAGGCGCGGAGCGCACGGGTGGATGTGGTCGTGGCTGCGGCAATTCCGGCGATCGTGTCGCCGGGTGCCAGCAGCTCGGTCGCGATCAGCTGACGCACCAGCGCATCGATGCCGGGCACCAGTGCGCCTGAGTCGGACACCGTGGCCTGCGCACGACCTACTTCGCGACCATCGATCTGACGCAACGTTGCACGAAAGGTGAGCGTCGCGCCGGTGGCAACGACGCTGCCAACGACGTAACGGTCGGCACGGATGCTCACGGCGAGCGCTCGCGCTTCGGCGGAATCGAGCGGCGTCGAACGTCGATTGCCGGCGGCACCGAGGACGGTATTGGGATCGATGCCGCGTACCAGCCCCGTGCCGTCGAACGCCGGCGTGAGCAGGTCTACCATACCGTCGGCGAGGTACTCGATGTTGCGGCCGCCACGGGCGGTGAACGGCAGCACGGCAATCGACGACAACGGCAGACTGGTTCGCGCGACCTCGATGGCGGGCGGCGATACGGCGCGCTGCGACATCGAGTTCATCGTGACCCATGCCGCCAGCGCGAGCGTCGCGGCACCAAAACTCATCGCAAGACGACGATTCCGCAGACGATGCCGCGCTGCGTCCGCGCTCGGTCCATCGATCGGCGCTGCGCTGTCTGGCACGCTGCGCATCTCGTGTTCCACCAGCGGAGGGGATGGAGAAAGTGCTTCCAGCACCGCAGTGCCGTCGGCGGGACGCTCGTCGGGGGCCAAGCTCAGCATCTGGCGAATGAGCCGTTCCAGCGCCGGAGCGATCGACGTGCCGTCCGAACGAACGATCGGTGGCAGTGTGCCTGAGAGAATCGCATCAACGAGGGCGGCCGGATCGGTACCGGTGAAGGGGCGATGACCGGTGACCATCTCGAAGAACGTCACACCAAGCGCCCACACATCGGTGCGGGGTCCGCGTGTCTCACCGCGCCAGATCTCGGGCGCGAGATATGGCAGTGTGCCGCTGAGTCCAGGTGCACCACTCGCGGCGTCGTGTGCGTGGATGGCGACGCCGAAATCGAGCAGACGGGCCACGTCACCATCACCGAATCCGACGTTGGCCGGCTTGATGTCGCCATGCACGATGCCGGCGTGATGGGCACAGGCCAGCCCGCGTGCAAGCTGTTGCGCCAGTGCGCTGATGTCGGCCAGCGGGATCAGGCCACGCCGCAGGCGCTCACGCAATGTGCCGCCGGCACAGTACGCCATCACGATGCAGAGACCACCATCGGCCGTGGATTCGACCGCGTAGATCGCGCAGACATGCGGATCCTCGAGGCGCGACGCGGCCTGCGCCTCACGCACCAGACGCGCACGCGCCGCAGGATCACGGCTCAGACTCGGTGCGAGAAACTTCATCGCGACATCACGCGCGAGCAGCGTGTCACGGCCGCGATAGACGACCCCTGCCCCGCCGCTTCCGAGTCGCTCATGCACCATGAAATGCCGGATGCGATCGCCGGGCGTCACCGGTAGCGGCGACGGGGCACCATCCCTCGCGATGTCGGGCTCGGCGTCCGGCTCACCCTGCGCCAGTGCCGGGTGCACGACGTCGGCATAGAATCCATCGAGGAACGCCGGCGCGCCTTCATGCGCGGCGACGAGCGATTCCAGCTCGCTGCGCAACTCCGGATCCGTCCCGCAGGTGACATCGATAAAGGTCGCGCGCTCCTGGGACGGCAACGACAGTGCCATTTCGAACAGCGTGCTGATGCGATCCCACTGGCCGTCGTGCGCCGCGAAAGGATCATTCGGCATCGATGGCTCCGTATTCGCGCAGTGCGCGATGCAGCCACGCCTGTGCCACCGCCCAGTCGCGTTTCACCGTCGCTTCGGAAATCTTGAGTGCCAGCGCAGTATCGGTGATCGACAGTCCGCCGAAGTACCGGCACTCGACGACACGGCATGGTCGCGGATGCAGCCGCTCGAGCTGCTGCAGCGCTTCCTCGAGCGCTGAGATCCGCTCACTTCGATCATAGTCCAGGGCAGGTGGCGCAAGCTGCTGCGCAGCGATATCGTCGAGGGCCGCCGTCACGGCTCCTCCGCCGCGCTTCAGGGTCTGGGCGTCGCGTGCATGGTTACTGACAATCTGCCGGGCGGCGCGCACCGCCACTGCGAAGAAATGTCCACGGTTCTGGACAGTCAGTTCATTGGCGCCGGCCAGGCGCAGATACACCTCATGGATCAGCGCTGTTGTGTCGAGTGTCTCATCGCCATGCTCAGGCCTCCGGCGGCGCGTACTGCGCGCGATCGACCGCAGTTCGCCGTACACGCGCGAAAACAGTCGGGTACCGGCACCTGCATCTCCCGCATTCCATGCGTGGATCATTCCGGTCACGGAATCGTCGATCTCGTTCACCAGCACCTCGCGGACAGGGGCAGCGCTGCCGAGGAGCGCGCCGGCCTGCCGACCGCAGAACGATACTCTCCTGCTGGCCGACTCGCAGCGACTCGTCTCCCAAGCTAACCCGTCGGCTTCCGGCCGCGACCAGCCAACCACATTGGTACGGAATATCCGTACAATTACCGTCGGCTCGCGCACAACGCCTTGGTTCCGCACCGCCGATGTTCTGCGGTGCGGAACCAAGGGCTGACAGCACGCGGAGCTTGTCGTTTGCCGTCGTCATGCCCGACGGCATCGGCCTCTTCACGTGCTGCCGTCCCTCGCTCAAAGGCTGGCTCAAGCCTGCTGCGCACGCCTCCGGAGGATCGCGACACCAAGCAGCAGAAGGCCCGAGCCCATCAGAATCACCGAGCTTGGTTCCGGCACGACGTTCACCGAGGTGAAGTCGAGGCGATAGATCTCCTGATCCGCGGACAGGCCACTCGCGAACACGTATCCGCCGTTGGTCATCCGGCTATCGAACATTGCCAATTCCGCAAAGTTGAACGAAACGACGCCGTTCTGCGGAGTCCGATTGGCGGCGGTTCCGCCGGTAATGAAGGCGGCGTTCAGTGGGTCGAATGCTTCCGAACCGGCGTCCCAGATCTGACGCCCCTTCTGCGAGATGCTGTTGATCAGCAGGTTGCCCATCTCGTCGAACATCCGATACTGCATCGGATTGTCATTGCCGATGAAGAAATCGTTGCTCGGCACAACCATCGCGGCGAAGGTAAAGAAGCGGTTCAGCCCGGCGTCGACGAGGAAGCTCCGACTGCGGGACTGACCTGGCAACAGTGCGCCCCCCGCAATTGAGCCCCGCGTCGACGTTGGATCTGCCGCGGCGAAGTCCGTCTGCCACTGGACGCCCGTGCCGGGTTCTGCCACGGAGATGATGCCAGCCGTCGCCACCTGGCCAATGTTGAACGCGTCGAACAACGTTCCTCGGTGAAAGCCCAGATGCGTCGCTGCGAAGCTGACGCTATTCGGAGCGGCGAGGTTGGTGACCGTGACGGTCACGTTGCGCATCTGCGCCTGGGCGACCGAGGATACGACACACATGGCCGTGGCGGCGCGCACGACGGTGGACATGACGCGATTCATGGAAGCGACTCCTGGAGTGAAGATGGGACCCGAGGCGGGACGACGACGGCCCCGTTATCAGACAGCACCCCGTTGCCCCCGTAATCAGCTCACGGCCCGGGAACGGATGAGGATCGGCGTGAGTACATCGCCGGTCACCATGCCTTCGCCCACCCCTGACGGCAATCGTACTTCCGAGCCGCCTTGCCCCGCGACGCGCGCATCCTCCGGCGGCGTCCGGGCAGCCGAGGCATCGCCGCGCGCGGCTGGCGGTACTCCCCGTTGCCTAGCCGTGCCTGTGCGCGCCGCTCGCCGCACAGAGGGGCCCTCTACCAGACGTCGACCTGTTCGCCCTGTCATCCGCACGCGCCAACGCCGCGCAGCCGGCGGGTTGGCAGACACGGGCTGTCCGTGATCAGCGCTTGCCAATGAGCCAGATCATCGACACATCGGGTATTTCAATATTTGCGGGTCAGCGGACAGGGCCACACCGGCTGGTTCGTTCGTGAGCTGTCGGTTCCGCTGCCCGTGTCGGCGGGCCGACTGCACTGGACCTGGCGTGCGCCGCTGGCACCGCGTGGTGCGAGCATTATCGCAGCGGCCACTGACGATGCGACAGTACGCGTATTCGTGGTGTTCGGCGGGAGAGGAGGATACATGCAGCGACCACGGGTGCTGTTCTACACGCTGGCGGATGGCGAGTCAATGCCCGACCGATCAGACTCGCCGTTCGGCGTGCGCAGTGCTGTCCGGCCGGAGCTCGCGCACGACTGGGTCGCCGCGCACGCCGCACGTCCCCGCGGGGCGGGGGCGCGTGACGCGCCGAGCGCGCGGGGGCGGTCGACGGGGGGCTGCGTGGCCCGGCGTGCGCCTCGCGGGTGGCGCGGGCGCGGAGGTGCGCGAGGATCTGGTCGATCACCGACGCTTGGGTAGTGAACGCGACGAGGCGCATCGCGCCGTGGCCGGTGGGGCACGCGAGCGGGTCGACGTCAAAGATCTGTTGCAGGAGCGCCGCCGTAGGGCCTTCGCCCATCGGCGGCTGGCCTCGGCGGGCCCGAGCCGTGGCGCGGGGACGATGTCGGGCGGCACTGCTTCCGCCTTGCCCCGCATGCCGGAACGGGAGACCGCGCGAGCGGTTGGCGTACCAGCTGTAGTACCGCGTCGTCACGCGCCCCTTGTGGGGGATGTGCACCAGGACCCAGGCGAGGAACTCTCGCGTGAGTTTCCCGAAGTCCCGGCGATAGCGGTGCGAAGTGATTGAGGAGCAGTCGGCTAGCCGTGGGGGGCCGTATACACTCACTACGTGGTCGAAATATCGAGGGCGGCGATGAGACGTGCGTAGAGCGGCGTCGACGTTTCGAGTTGCTGGGTCTGGCGGGCGCCGCGTCCGGTCGTGGGGCGCGCGATGGTGGCGCGCCGGATGTGGGCCAGCTCGGTGAACAGGGTGGCGACGCTGCCCGCGTAGTCAGCGTCGCGCACGGCCGTGTGATAGACGAGGGTCGCGAGCAGGTAGGCCGTCACGCAGAGCCTCGCGTGGAGGTGCAGCTGGTGATCGCTCCAATGGTATTGCGGGCGCAGCGCGAGGCAGCGCGGATCCTTGAGAGGCCGTTTCGACGCAACGTCCGTATGCCGTCGGCCTCACGATGCTTGTGGTCAACGAGCGGCCCAGCCCTCAGGGCATCGCGCAACGGAAGTTAGCGTTCGGGCTTCCAGAGACGGGGTGGCTCTTGAACCCGGGCATATACAAAAACGGTGACGGACGATTTTGGCGATACCGGTGCGATCCTTGCCGCTGCTACTGGCTTCGACTGGGACGACGGGAACGCGCCGACGGTGCGCGCGCGCCAC
>JBBQXC010000242.1:0-5774 GCA_038210005.1 Gemmatimonadales bacterium | reverse complement strand
CTCCTGGTCGGCCGAGATGACGTAGACGAACACCTGCACTTCGTTCTTGAAGCCTTCCGGGAACAGCGGGCGGATCGAGCGGTCGATGATGCGGCACGCCAGGATCTCGTGATCGTGGGGACGCCCTTCGCGCTTGATGAAGCCGCCCGGAATCTTGCCGGCGGCGTAAGTCTTCTCCTTGTACTCAACCGTCAAGGGGAAGAAGGGGAGCGGGCTCTGGTTGTCGCTCACGGTAACCGCGGCGAGTACCATCGTCTCGCCGAATTGTACGACCGCGGAACCCGCCGCCTGCTTCGCCATCCGACCGGTCTCGATGACCAGGGGGCGACCGGCGAACGTCCGCTCGATTCGATGCATCATCTGCTGAATAGCCTCATGAGAACGCAAATCGCGCGGGAGGCATGACTGCCCCCGCGCGACGACATGGCGTGGTCCGACTTAGTATCGGAGACCAAGGTCCTGCACGAGCGTGCGATACTGCTGCACGTCCGTACGCTTCAAATAGTCGAGCAGGCGGCGACGCTTGCCCACCATCTTGAGTAGCCCGCGGCGACCATGATGGTCCTTCGCGTGCGTACGGAAGTGTCCCGTGAGGTAGTTGATGCGATCCGTGAGGATGGCAATCTGAACCCGGGTCGATCCGGTGTCCACATCGTGGGACCGGTACTTGTCGATCGTGAGTGCCTTATCGAACGCCATCGTCGTAATATTCTCAGCGCGTGTCGTGCGCAGCCTTTTGTGCGCGCAATAGTAGGAAGCACAAAAGCTTAGTCCACCTTGCCCCGCCTGTAAAGGACCTCGACGTGCCGGAACGCTATTTGGGGCAAATAATCAGCAAGTATCGGGTCACCCGGCTTCTCGGCTCGGGGGCCTTTTCATGGGTATATGAGGCGGTAGACCAGGATTTGGAGATCCTGGTCGCCCTCAAAATCCTGCGTCCGGAATTTTCCGGACAGGAGCTCGCGGAAGCCCGTTTCCGTCGGGAAGCCGCCACCGCCGCCCGCCTTCGACACCGGAATATCGTCACCGTCCGCGACGTCGGTCAGGTCGATGACACGGTGTTCGTAGCTATGGATCTGCACCCGCTCACGCTCGGGCGCCGACTGGCCTTGGCCGGCCGACTCCCCGAGGGCGAATGCATCCGACTGGGCACCGATGTCGCCGCCGCTCTCGCCATCGCGCACGCGGGCGGCGTCATTCATCGTGACATCAAGCCCGACAACATCCTGCTCGGGACCGACGGTGAAGCGGTCGTCGCCGATTTCGGCCTGGCCCGGGCCCTTGCCGGCGCGCCCTCGCTGAGCGCCACCAATCAGGTGATGGGCACCCCCCATTACTTCAGCCCGGAGCAGGCACGCGGGCAGGAGATCGACGGCCGCAGCGATCTCTACTCGCTCGGTGTCACGCTCTATCGCGCCGCCACCGGCCACCTGCCTTTCGACGGCGATGATTGGTACGCGGTCGCCAAGCACCACATCGAGACGGCCCCCGCACCGCCACGCACGTTCGCCCCCGAGCTCAGCCCGGAGTTCGAGACGGTGATTCTGCGCTTGCTCGCCAAGCTACCCGAGCAACGCTACCAGTCGGCCACGCAGCTGCTCGACGCCCTCGGCGCGCTCTCCCGTGCGCCCGAGCGCAGCGGATTCACGCCGCGTCTTGGTTCGCACACCGTCGATGCATTTCCTGCCGTGCACGCCTCCACCCGGCGGGGCGCCGTCGTCGCCACGATCCTCGTGATCGGCGCCGCCCTCACCTTGTTTACACTGCGCGACCGGACCGCCTCGCGCGCGCTCGGCGGCGGCACCACCGGCGACTCCGCGTCGCTCACCGCCGCTCCGACGCCAGGCGCCGGACCGATCGCCGACAGTGCCCTCGGAGCGCGCGTCATTCCCCTGGGTGATTCCGTCGCGTCGCCCGCCACGCGACCGCCCGCCGGCGACAGCCTGCGCACAGCGCCCTCCACGCGCCCGAAGCGCGCGGCCTCGGTTCGCACCGCGCACGTCGAGATTTCCGCGCCCGACTCCGCGCGGCTGTACATCGACAATCGCCTGGTCGGCACCGGTCACTACAGCGGTGACTTCGCAGCCGGTTCCAAACTCTCGGTGCGCGCCGTTCTCGCCAGCGCGTCAACCGCGTGCACCGTGGCGGTTCGAGACACCATCCTCGCGCTCAAGGCCGGTGACCGCGTGACCTTGGACCTGCCGGTTCGAGGCTGTGCGGTGGTGAGCTACGACGTGACGCCCCGCGATGCCCGGGTCACCTTCACCCCGCTGGACGGGGGGCCGTCGGTCGAACTGCGCGCCGACAGCGCCCGTGCCGTCTCGCTGCCCGTAGGACGCTACGAAGTGCGAATCCAGGCTCCACGGTGCGTCATGGGCACCGACACGCTCCAGGTGGCCATCAGGGCCGATGGCGCCCCTATTGCGCGACGCTTCCCCCTTATCTGCAGCTAGACCAACACTCTTCACTTGATGGCTAGCATCGCATAGATGGTTCGGACACTTACCTCAAAGCCGGACATGGCGGGGACGGTCGCAGGGCTTCTCTCCGTGATACGCCTGACCGATTACATCAGCCTGGGCGTGTTGATTCCGCAGTTTCCATCTGGACACCGTCGAGCAGGCATTATCCGGGACGGAGCGCGTGAGTCAGCGGGAGCGTAAACTGCCGGCACACGTCATTTACTACTCCATCGCGCTGGCGCTCCATCTGGAGGTCTCCACGCGCGAGGTGCAGCGCTGCCTGCGCAAAGGCGTGTGCCGGCTCGGGGAGCCCGGCACCATCGTCGATCCGGCGGCCAATCGGCAGGCTTTCAGCCGGCCGGCGAGTGCGTGCGAAGCGAACGCCACGGGGGCCTTCCCGCAACTCCGCCTCATCGGCTTGGTCGAGACGGGGACCCATGTCCTGTGCGCCGCGCAGGTCGGCGCGTATGCCACGTGGGAAGTGAGGCTCACAGCCACCGTGGTGCCGTCGCGCACGCCCGACATTTGCTGTCGGTCAAAACGAGCTACGCGGATGGCTCGTATCGCAGCGCGCTCCGGTGGAACAGCCATGGCCGGAGCACGAACCGCACGCTGATCCCGGTGCTCGTCGTTGAATACGCTGTGCCCGACGTCGCCGGCGCCGACGCGCGCTGTTGCCCTATCACGACGATCATCAAGCCCGACCACGCCCCCGACGCAGAACTGGCCGCGCTCTATCACGAGTACGGGGAGATCGAGACGGCCTTTGACGAGCTCACGACGCATCGGCGCGGGGCGCAGCCCGCGCTGCGCAGCAAGACGCCCGTGCTGGTGCGGCAACAAGCGTGGGGTTCCTGCGCATCGGCCGAAGGCCCATCTGCGCGACCTCGTACGGACCCCATTTGCGCTTGATCGCGTATGGCACGAGCATCGGGCCCGCGACCGGCACGGTGATCGACGCGCTGCTCGCCCGCTGTATCCATCCCGAGCAAGGCTGTCGCGCGTGTGCCGCGCTGACGATGCGTTATCCCTCCGTCGCATCGATGCTGACGACGGCGCTCGACACGATCCCCGTCGACACGCTCAGGGCAGGCGCACACGAACGGCCTTGATGAGAGCTTCCTTACGCCGACACCACGCTGACTTCAGTTGTCACTGAATTGGCGATGAAACACTCGCGATGCGCTTTGTCGTGCAGCCAGTCGAGATCGGCTTGCGTCGGTTGTTTGACGCCGCTGTACACGAGCGTCGGATGCAGTTCCACACGGCTGACGGCCAGCTTGCCGTGCGCATTTTTCTCCAGATGCCCGACCGCGGTGTCGTCGTAGCTGTCGACAACGAATCCCTTGTTTGAAGCGAGCGCAAGAAACGTCAACAAGTGGCAGCTCGACAGCGCCGCGACGAACGCCGCTTCGGGGTCAACGCGCTGCGCGCTGCCGAGACATCCGGGCGCGGGAGATGCTGGAACCTCGACGCCGCTTTCGAAGTGCCACACGTAATCGCGCGGAAACGTCTTGCAGCCAAAGTCGACGCCGTGACGCGCCCATGTGATCGTCGCTTTGTGTTCGGACATTGAATTCCGGATCCTCACCGAGAGGGTTGTCAACGGCTGTCACCGGCGACAAAAGAAGTGAGTCGAGAACGCCTTCCACCAAACCACGACGACAACGGGTGCGGTGCGCTGACTAGGACCTCGGCTGCGGCGTTGGCGGCGTACGGAAGCGCGTCGTAGTCCGCCGCATCGCCGTAGTGAGGCCGGCCGGTGATACGCCGCGCGCCGCGCTGATACGTGAGGTGTGTGTAGCCGCACTGCAGCAGCACGCTCGAGCAGTGACGGAAGCCCATACGAAACGTGATGAAACGAGCCGCCAAGGCCACGACGCGGCCAGACCAGCGACTAGGAAACGGCCGTTGAACAGGTTCGCCTCCACTTTCCCCCGGCCGATCGTGGCGAGGTAGATCTTGTTGACGCAGTGAAACGGCCTACTCGGCCATCCCTCGGTCGCACGAATCACGTTGCGCGCGGCCGTGCGCTCGGCTCTGCATGGCCGCCTGCCGGACGCCTGAGGCCGGGCTGCCATCCCGCTGCAACGCGTGTGCGAGGTCCCCGACCACGAAGACCTCCGGATACAATGGAATCCGAAGGTGGTGCTCCACGAGCACCCTGCCGCTCTTCGTCAGCGGCACGCCGAGCAATGACTGAAATCCCACCCGTGAGCACGAAGCGCCGGCGGATTCCCGTCGCGTCCTCGATCCCCTTCTGTCCGGATGCGGGCGCCTCCCACGCCGGATGTCCTACACACGAGTGACGCGTCCCGGTGGCCAGAATCAGATCGCCGTATGGGACGTCCAGCCCGTTGTGGCTGCGTAAAAGACGGCGGGTAGTGTCCATTCCGACAGCGTCAGCGAGCAGCACCATGGTGGTGCGCAGACCGCAGAGGATGTGGCGGAAATGATCGAAAGAGATGGTATGAACCAAGACCATGCGATCGACGTCGACGCGGCACCGAAGCCCGCACCGACGATCATCACGCGCGACCGGTTCCGCTTGGCCGGCGCGGTCACCGGTCGCCCGTGCGTTGCGCCTCAGGCTTGACGGTCTCGTGGCTACTCACGAGGTCTGCTCGTCCGCGCTCGTAGAATGGCTTCTTCCCCGCCGTGTGGTCGGTCGTGTCGACGATGTCCACGATCTCCGGTGCGACCCGACGCACCTTGACCTCGAACCCGCGTCGCAGAGTCAGTTGCGAGGCCGCACATCCTTGGCACCCGCCACTCATGGTGACAAAGAGGTTTCCATCCGTCACGTCGACAATCGAAATCTTCCCACCGTGGGCCGCGATGGCACGGTTGACTTGCCCGTCCAAGAGTTCCTGAACAACCTTGCGAACTTCGGCGTCGGTGCGCCCCGACGCACCGGTGATGCGAGGGGCCTCGAGGATGGCCGGTACCCCTGACACGAGTTGCGCACGGATGACCGTTCCGATTCCCGATTTCAGTACGGACCACGAGGCGCCTGAGTTCTTCCCGACCGCTACGACGGTTTCGGTAACGAGTACGTGGGCGACGCCGGGAAGCGCGAACAACCGCTCGGCGAGCGGGGAACCAGTGGCCAATTCTTTGGCGTGGAAGAAGAAGGGACCGCCCGGATGCAGCGTCCGGCTTACGGTGAACTTGCACGTGTCGGGATCGGCGACAGAGGTCTCGGCGCGGATCGTGATCGTCGCGTCGACAGACCGGACATCAGACATCTTCCACGACCTTGGCGGCGAAGCGCTCCGCGAGGGCCCGCAGGCGCTTGAACGAATAAATCCC
>JBBQXC010000241.1:0-5829 GCA_038210005.1 Gemmatimonadales bacterium | reverse complement strand
CAGAACTGTACCCACTGCGCCGTAGCCAGCGTGTCCTTCGAGTTCATGTTGGTGGTGGTCGACAGCAGACGATCGATACCCGGTAACTCCACCATGCTGTAGGGATACAAGCGACGGTCAGCGATCGTGGTGTCCACCGCGCTACCGCTGCGTATCACCGTACCCTGTTCGTCCATTTCTACGAGTCCACCCGTGGTCTCACTGTTCGCCATCATCGCGTCGTGATTATCCGCCGCGGTATCGTGCGAGTTGGCCGATGCCGCATACTGGAAGCTCACCAGCACATGTCCATTCGCGAGTCGCAGGTACGTGTGCGGGCGACTGAAGTTCGCGAGGTCGCCGAATGCGGTGATGATGGACGGCTGACGTGGCGTGGTGAGGTCAAAGAGCCACGTCTGGCCGCTGTGGAAGCCATTCGCGAGCAGGTGCCCGGTTGGGCCGAGTGAGGCCTCGGTGTGGTGCGGGTGCGTGCCCACCGCCCCAGTAGGCACCGACGCCACCACCGCGCCGTACTTCGCCGTTGCTGGATCGGCATCGATCACCGCCAGAAAGTCGCTCGCGGTGCGGGCCGAGTCGCCGGCCCACACGAACAGGTACTCGTTGGATGGCGCAACTGGACGACACGACGCAGCGGCCAGTAGCGTGCAGCTGGCTACGACGAGTGAGCGGAACGGCTTCAGGCGAACGCGCATCATGAGGATTTCTGGGTGCGGTACGACTCCAGCACAGTGAACGCAGCGGCCACGTTCGTTCGATACTCCGTCTAACGCCTCAGGTCGCGCGCGCGCCTCGCAGGTCAACGGCAAGTGCTTCTGTACCGTCGGGGAGCACGTTGAACATGCGAACGCTAAAGTGCTCCGGGTCGCACCAATCGAGAACGATACGCCAGCCCCAGTCGGGTAGTCCCTCGCCGGCCGGGTAGGTCGCGTAGAGCAGCGCCGTACCACTTTGCACGTGTCCATGCAGCACGAGCCCGTCGGCCGCGTGGAAGGTATCGGTGAAGTCGCCGCGACATGAAGGAGCCGGTCCGCGCAGCACGACCGATCCCTCCTTGGGCGCGCCGTCGTGGGCCCAGCGCACAGACACGCGGTCGGCACTCACGCCCAGCGTGCCATCCGAGATGTGCGCGGGTGTCCCTGGCATGAACCAGAGGCGGTTGAGACCGGCGAATCGACCGTGGTGCGAGGAAGGAATCATGCGTTGATTCTGCAGGTGCTCGTGAGGTGCCGCAAGCGAGCCCCACAAAGTCGGACAGTGGCTCGATGCCGGCGTTCCGCAGGATTGCTCCCTGGTTAGATCTGTCCGCCTGCACCAATCGATATCTCATGCACACCGCTGGCAAGATCATGGCACGCGCGCTGCTGGTCGGCACCGCGCTCGGCGCATCAGGCTGCGATCGCGCGTCGACGAACTCCCCGCGCGCGCACCCCATCGTGGGCACGTGGCTGGTGCAGGACCCCAATGCGCCGTTCCCGTACCACCTGTACGTGTTCAACGCCGACGGCACGATGCATCAGGCGAATCCCGATGCGGGCGATCCGCGCACGAGCGACAGTGACGGGAACGGCGTGTGGAGAGCCCGCAGCGACGGTATTGTTGCCAAGTGGGTAGAGCTCACGGCCGACCGCACCACGCATCAATATGCCGGTCGCCTCGAGCTCGTCAGGCAGATCACCGTCACGGGCGATTCGCTGACGGCATTCGAGAGCGTGAAGGTGTTCGACGCGGCCGGGGCGGCGGCGCAAGCGCCCGCGACACCGAAGCCGTTGCAGGGTGCGCGGGTGACGCTGCCGTAGGAGGGCAACGGGAAGACGACTTACTTGTCGCTCAGCAGCTGCCACAAGTTCGCCGCTGGCACAAATACATACGCCTTTCCGACCTTGCGCTGCGTCAGCAATTCCTGCGCGACCAATTTGAGGAGATCGCTTCGTGCCGTCTCGTAACTCACGCCGTGTGAGGGTCGATGTGACTCTACCGTGTAGCGAGCCGTCGCTTGCTTCAGCGCGTGGTTGATGAGCGCCAGTTGTCGCTGGTTGAGCTCAGCAATCACCGCGTGCGCGCGACGTATCACCTCCTCGGCGTTATGTATCTCAGCAACCTTCTTGGCGAGATACTCATGCAGGTCGTCAGTCGCACGAAGTAGTACGCGCATCTGATACAGCAGAAAGTATGTCGCGTCGTTCTCGTCGGTCTCCGTGTAGAGATACGAACGCGCATACTGCGCGCGTGCCTTGCGCAGGATTCGAGAGATCGACACATACTCGCACAACCAGTATCCTTCGCGCGCCATACACCAGTAGAACAGCGCGCGCGCGGTTCGGCCGTTGCCATCGACGAATGGGTGATCGTACGCGAACCAGAAGTGCAAGAGAATCGCGCGCACCGCCGGCGGTACAAACTCTCCCTTCTCTGCACCATTCGCGAAGTCGCACATCGCTCGCATACGTGCTGTCAACTCGTCGGCGGGAGGAGGCGTGTGCAGGCGCGTCCCTGTTTCGTCTTCGATGACAATGTGTTCGTCATCGCGCCGGAGTCGGCCGGCCGCGTCGGGATCGTCCAGCGCACCGGTAGTCAGTCGCCGTTGAAGTTCGATCACGATCTCCGGTGTGAGCGGAGTGTTGATGAACTTCCGAACGTACAGCATCCCATCGTAGTTGTTCAGGATCATGCGCTCGCTGCGATTACTCGGAGCGCGCCCTTCCTGAATCATCGCCTTGGCCACCTTCCGCGTGGTGGAGGCCCCCACGAGCTGGCTCGACGTGATGGCCTCCTCCACGATCGACTTGAACAAGTACGTGTCGCGCGTCGCGGGGTTGGTCACCAGCTCATTGCCTTGAATGTTGCCGCGTAGGCATACGCCGGCGTTGCGGTCGATCTGATGCAGCATCTCCAGCGCCGCGTTTGGCAGGGCGTACTGGAAAGGGGCACCGCGCACGTCCTTGAGTGGCAGCGACCGATAGAGGGCGCGCCTGGCGAGCTTCACGGCAATCCACTGCTCCTCTGCCGAGAACTGCGCTGAAGGGAGCGTGTGCCGAAACGTGTCCCAGTGGCGGTACTTGCCACCGGGCGCGGCGCCGAGCCCTTGGCGCATAAGTTCGCTCACTCGCTCTGGTCCGTCGGCGGTGTCGAGCAGGGCGCGTAGCAGCTCCGGAAAGCTGGGCGGCGGAACCGGGAGCGTCATGAGGCGGGATTCGGACGGGGCGACCAACAACTACCAATGTTCTACTAGTTCATACCAAACTAGGAGTTAGGCGTAAAGCTGCTCGGTCCTCGAGACGTCGCGCCGCTACGTCCACCTGAGCGTGTCATCAGCAATCGGGAGCGTGCGAATGCGCTTGCCGGTGGCAGCGAAGATGGCATTGCACACCGCGGGCGCCGCCGGCGGGAGTGCGGGTTCGCCCAGCCCCGTTGGCGGTGCCGACGACTTGATGAAGTGCACATCAATGACCGGCGGCGCCTGACCCATGCGCAGCATCGCATACTTGTTGAAGTTCGTCTGCGCCGCCGCGCCACGCTCGATCGTGATTTTTTGAAACCACGCGGCGCTGATGCCATCGAGCATCGAGCCTTGCACCTGTGCTTCGGCGCCACTCAAGTTCACGATCGTGCCCGCATCAACGGCGGCGGTGAGCTTCTTGATTTTGAGTTCGCCCGCCTGACTGACCGATACATCGGCCACGATCGCCACGTACGCGTTGTTGGCGAAACAGATCGCAAAGCCCTGACCCTCGCCACGCGCGCGCTTCTGTCCCCAGTTCGCCTTTTCGGTGGCCAGCTTGAGGACCGCGCTCATTTTATTCGCGTCAAATCGCGGTGACGCGGGGACCGTGGCCAGCATGTCGAGCGTAAACGCCAGCGGTTCCTTCCCCGCGGCATGCGCCAGTTCGTCCATGAAACATTGCGTTGCCCACACGTTGCCGTTGTCACCCGGTGCGCGCCAATAGCCGGTGGGAATGCCACCGCGCAATTTGCTGGACCGCACTTGTGCGCCTGGAATGGCATTGAACGGGAAGCCGTCGGCGGACATGTCACCCGGTCCACCCTGCATCTTCACAAACGCGTCGTGCAGCGCGACCACTTTGCCGGAGCCATCGAGTCCGGCGGAAAAGACGTGCCATCCGTTGGACCGATAGTTGTCGTGCGCAAAATCTTGTTCGCGCGTCCACGTCAGTTTGATGGGCGTGCCGGCAAGCTTCTTGGCAATGGCAGCGGCTTCGATGGAGAACTCGTTGTTGCCGCGACGGCCAAATCCGCCACCGAGTCGCGTGATGTGCACCTTCACGTTGTTCGCCGCTAACCCCAAGCCTTTGATGACCAGGCCCTGTCCCGATGACGGGATTTGCGTTGGCGTCCACATTTCCATCACGCCGTCCTTGAACCACGCGGTGCAATTCTGCGGCTCGAGCGTGGCATGCGCGAGAAACGGATAGTGGTACACCGCTTCGACAGCACGCACACCCGACGGTAGCGACGCGGGCCCGTTGGCTTTCGCAAGCGTCAGCGCTTGCGCCGCCATGCCGGTGCTGCTCTGCGAGATCTGCGGCCCTTCGTTCCACTGCACCTTGAGCGCCTTGGTGGCGCTGAACGCGTTCCATGTTGAATCGGCGACCACTGCAACGCCCGACGGCAGGCCAGCGATTCCACTCAGCACGAACGCATCGCGCACGCCGGGCTTAGCCTTTACTGCCTCGAGGTTCGCACTCCCCACTTCACCACCGAACACCGGACACTTGGTATACGTCGCGTAGAGCATGCCCGGCAGCTTGACATCCATGCCAAAGAGGGACGCACCCTTCACGATTTTGCGATTGTCAACGCCCGCGATGCGCGTGCCAAGCAGTTTGAACGTGCTGGGATCCTTGAGCGGCACGTCCGCGGGCGCCGGCAGCTGCGCGGCCTTCGTGGCGAGTGCGCCGTAGGTGGCCTTTCGGTTTGAGGCCGCGTGCATGACCACACCCTCGGAGGTGGTGCATTCACTGGCGCGTACGTTCCACTCTTGTGCCGCGGCCTCGACGAGTACGGCGCGGGCCGCTGCACCGGCGCGTCGCATCGCGACGAAGTTCGCCACGGTCGATCCGCTCCCGACGCTGAATTGCCGACCATACGCCGGATTGAGGTCGCCCTGCACCACAGTCACCTGCTCCCATTTCACATCAAGCTCTTCGGCGATGATCATGGGCAACGACGTCTTGATGCCTTGCCCCATTTCCGAGTTTGGCGCGATGAGCGTGACGGCTCCGCTGGGGGCGATGCTGACAAAGACGTTCGGCGCAAAGTCTGCTACTGGCGCGAGCCCACCCGCTGGAGCGCCATCGACGGCCGCGACATGGGCGCTCGCGTCCGACACACTCGCGACCAACAGTCCGCCACCGGCCAAGGCGCTGATCTTGATGAACTGGCGTCGATCAATCTGACGGGCAAGCTTCGACGCGCCAGAATTCGGGTCGTGAATCATTCGCGCTTGCCCGCAGCTGGAGTGGAGGTCGCGGCCAACTCGGCAGCGCGCTTAATGCCGGCGCGAATACGCGTGTACGACGCGCAGCGACACAAATTTCTCGCCATCGCGGTATCGATATCCGCGTCGGTGGGACGCGGATTTGATTTGAGCAACGCCGCCGCGGCCAGGATCTGCCCGCCCTGGCAGTAGCCACATTGCGGCACATCGAGTTCGCACCAGGCATCCTGCAAGGCACGCGCCTGCGGCGTGGGGGACGCCCGGGCCCCCCCCCGGCGCCCCGGGGGGTAACCGCGGGCGGGACCGAAGCCGGGGGTTCCCCCGGAGGGGGGCCCAACCCCCCCCCCCAGGGGTTGTTGCCCCCCCCGCATTTG
>JBBQXC010000240.1:0-5901 GCA_038210005.1 Gemmatimonadales bacterium | reverse complement strand
CGTAACGGATATGTTGGGGCGGGGCTTGAAGATCACGCCGCGCGACATCGTCGTGTCGGACTATCTCGTGCGCGCGTCCGACGGCGTGCCCGCGTGGGACGGCACGCTCGACGAAGACGGAGGCCTGCGACTGACCGACGGCTCCGGCCGCAAGCGATTGCCGTCGGTGCCGAGCGCGCTGCGCAGCATGGTCGGCGCGCGTGTGTGGGTGGCGTTCAAGGATGGCAGCACCACCGCCGACTCGTACGGCGTTATCGGTCGGCGGTAAGCGCGTCGTCGATGTGCTGATCGCCGTCAGGCTTCGCGGATCGCGGCCATCGGCGTTTCCTTGTACACATCGCGACTGGTCAGCAGTCCGATCGCCATCGTGAGCAGCAGCATGCCGGCCGCGATGAGGAACGTCGGGCCGACTGCCGGATCGAACGGATCCTTGAACACGAATCGCGTGAGGCCCCACGCGCCCGCGAATGCCAAAACCATGCCGGTGAGTGCGCCCAGTGCACCCAGCGCACCGTATTCTGCCAACAGCACACGCGCCACCTGGGCACGTGATGCGCCGAGAGTGCGTAACAGCACGCCTTCGCGCAGTCGGGCCCGTCGCGTGGCGGCGACTGCGCTGAACAGCACGGGCACGCCCATCGCCAGTGAGAACAATCCGAGGAATCGGATGGCGAGCGTGACACGTTCCACGATCGCGCCGATCGTCTGGCGCACCAGCGTGAGATCGAGGCTCGAGATGTTGGGGAAGCGGCGCACGATATCGCGCTGCACCGCCGCGATCGCCGGTCCGGCGGGCACGTTCGCGACCACGACGTACTGCTGCGGCGCACGACGCAGGGCTTCGGGGGCGAACACCACGAAGAAGTTCGCCTCGAAGCGAGCAAAGTTCACGGTGCGCAAGCTGGTCACGATCGTGGTGATCGGCACGCCTTGCACGTTCCAGGTCACCGTGTCACCAAGCGCGATGCCAAGGCTCTCGGCGAGGTCCCGCTCGAACGATACGTCGAATGGTGCGTCCGGATCGGTGGCTCGCCGCTTCGCGCGCGTGGCCGAGTCGGCGAACCATTTGCCGGCTACCAGCGATTCCGAGCCCACCAGCGAGTCGCGGTACGTGCTGCGATATTCGCGACGCAATGCCCAGCCCGCCCGACGTGCCGTCGTGTCGGCCATCAACGCCGACACGCTACGTCCGTTCACGGCGTCGATGCGCATGGTCACGATGGGCGTCTGTTGCACGATGGGGTGTTGGCGCGCACGCAACAGGGAGTCGAGTGGTGCTGCCTGATCGTCTTGGACGTCGAAAAAGAGGAGGTTGCCGGCCGAACCGGCCGACGTGGCCTGTACGCGACTCAGCAAATTCGCTTGCACCAGATATACGGTGCTGAGCAAAAACGCGCCGAAGCCCAACGCGAGCGTGACCGCGCGTGTCTGATTGGCCGGGCGATGCAGATTCGCGATGCCCTGCCGCAGTTCGAAGGGCCACGATGGCCGCGTGCTGCGACGCGCGGCCGCGATGAGTAACGTGGCGGCGATCCACAGCACCAACACCGCACCGCCAATGGCTGCGCTGATATAGAGCCCCTGACGCACGTTGCCGATACGCGACACCACGATGCCCACGATGCTGCTTACCAACAGGGCGTCCACGGTGAGACGCGCCGGGTCCTTCCACTCGCGGGGCAGGGCGGCGCTGTCCATCTCCCGGCGAATCGCCTGCAAGGGCGATACGCGACGCAACGCCAACAGCGGTCGCATCGCGAATACGAGTGAGACCCATACGCCTGTGGCGAGGCCGAGGATCAGCGGGCGTGGCTCGAGAGCGAGTTTCACATCGATCGGCAGGAAGTCCGATACCACACCCGGCAGCAGGAACTGGATGGCCACGCCGAGTAACATGCCGGCGGTTGCGCCGACAAGGCCCATGGCCGCTGACTGCACGACGTACAGCGCCAGTACTTGTCTGCTCGTCGCGCCGAGGCATCGGAGCACGGCCACGGTGTCGATCTTCGCCGACACGAACGCGTTCACGCCGCTGGCCACACCGATGCCGCCCAGGAGAAGCGCGATGAGTCCGATGATGCTCAGGAAGTCCGCCAGACGAGCGACTGATTCGGTGAAATCTCGCTCCGTGTCTTCCACCGTGCGCACGCGCACACGGGTGCGCACCGCGCCCGAAACCAGCCCGGAGGCGGTACTCGTTGCTGGTGCGGCACGTGCAGCCGTCGAGTCGGTCGTCGTCGAGTCGTTCGGCGTCGCCACCGTCGTCGGTCCGTCAGCCGGCGGCCCGTCGGCCTCGCCGCCCGGGCCCGGCCGTGCGTCGCCCGCCGCGTCCTGCGCCTCTTGCAGCGCTGCCGCCTTGGGATCGATCCGACGTCGGAGATCGCGCGCTACTCGCTTTGCCGTGGCCGGTGCCGCGAGTGCCGCAGGCAGTTTGAGCACCACGTCGTACTCGGCGCGACTGCCGAACGTGAGGAGTGCGGTGGCATCGAGCCACGTGTCCGACACATAGACGCGTGGCCCGATCACCGCGGTGATACCGGCGTCGCCGGGCACGTTGCCGAGCGTGCCCGCGATCGCGAACATCTTCTGACCGAGGCGTAGCGAATCGCCGACGCTGGCGTTCAGCGCGACCAGCAGCGACGGATCGACGAATACGATGGATTCGCGGTGCACGCGTGACCACGCGTTGGCGGGCACCGTTTCGATCTCGCCGTAGAACGGATAGCCGGGCGACACGGCGCGCACCTGCACGAGTCGTGTCCCGCCGGACGGCTCGGCCAGCGCCATGCTGGCAAACGTCGTGACCCGTGAGGTCTCGATGTTGTCGGCACGCAGGGAATCGAGCAACGTATCGACGACCGCAGGGAAGGCGGCGCGTGCCTGCAGCGCCATGTCACCGCCCAGGAGCGTGCGGGACTGTTCGCGGATCGATCGGGTCACGTTGCCGGCGAACGAGTCGATCGCCACGAGCGCGGCGACACCGAAGGCGATCGACGACATGTACAGCGCCAGTCGACGCCGGGCCGTGCGACTCTCCCGCCAAGCGAGGCGGAGCAGGGCCTGTGTCGTCATGAGGGTGACGGGACGGTGGCCGGCGAAGCGGGGGCCGACGAAGCGGCGGCCGGTTCGTGCATAACGTCTTCTACCACGACGCCGTCGCGCAGCCGAATGGTGCGTTGCGTGCGGGCGGCGAGCGCGATGTCGTGCGTGACGAGCACAATGGTGCAGCCGCGCTCGCGATTGAGCGCCTGCAGCAGCTCCACGATACGCTCGCCGGTGGTGCCGTCGAGATTCCCGGTGGGTTCGTCGGCGAAGAGAATGCGAGGCTCGTTCACGAAGGCGCGGGCCAGCGCCACGCGCTGCTGTTCGCCGCCGGAGAGCTGCTGCGGAAAGTGGTGCGTGCGATCCCCCAGCCCCACGCGGGTGAGGAGATCACGGGCGCGTATCGTGGCTTCCTTCGCGGAGACGGCGCCGGAGAGTTCGAGGGGCACCTGCACGTTCTCGAGCGCCGTGAGCGTCGGGATCAGCTGGAAGCTCTGGAACACGAAGCCGACCTTCTCGCCCCGCAGTTTGGCGCGGCGATCTTCGTCGAGACTTCCAAATTCTTCGCCGTCGAGCGACACTGTGCCCTGTGACGGGGTATCAAGCCCGGCGAGTAGGCCGAGCAGCGTCGTCTTGCCACTGCCGGACGGCCCGACGATCGAGACGAACGCGCCTTGAGGCACGTCGAACGACACGTCGCGCAACACCGTGAGGCGCTGCGTGCCACTTTGGTATTCCTTGGTCAACCCACGGGCAACGAGCATGCGATTGGAACAGAAGAGGAAAGTCGGTCGTCTGGCAGCGAGTACGGTACTCGTGGCCCTGACGGCATTGGGAGCAGCCTGTGGCACTAACGGCGAAACCGGTCGTTCGGATTCCGCCGGCGGCATATCGGTATCGGGAGAAAGAACCGGGGAGAACGGCGCGGCGGCAACTGCTGCGACGGAATCCGCGACGGCATCCGCGACGGCATCCGCGACGGCATCCGCGACGCAAGCCGACGCGGACCCAGCCGGTACCCCGAAGCCGGCCGAACGCTCGCGCTCGTCACGCGTGGTGTTTCTCGGGACGAGCCTCACGGCGGGGCTGGGGCTCGATCCGGAGAAGGCATACCCGGCGCTGTTGCAGCAGAAGGCGGATTCGGCGGGGTATGTGGTGCGCATCGTGAACGCGGGACTCAGCGGCGAGACCTCGGCCGGCGCCTTGCGTCGGGCAGGCTGGGTGCTCGATCAGCCGGCATCGCTGGTCGTGCTCGAGGTGGGGGCCAACGACGGCCTGCGCGGCGTGGACCCCGACTCGACCTACGCGAATATCGTAGCACTGGTGCAGGTGGTCCGTACCCAGCGGCCGGAGGCTGGGGTGGCGTTGGTGCAAATGGAGGCGCCGACGAATCTTGGGCGGAGCTATACCACGCGCTTTCACCAAGCCTATGTGCGGGCGGCCAAGGAAACGGGCGTGACGCTGCTGCCATTTCTGCTCGAGGGGGTCGCGGGTGACGCCCGGCTCAATCAGGCCGACGGAATCCACCCGAATCCCGACGGATCGAAGAAAGTGGCCGATACGGTCTGGCGTGGGCTGGCGCCGTTGCTGGCGAAGTATTCCCCCGGCGGTACCACCGCCGGCGGCTGAAACGCCGCGTGTCGGCAGCCTCTTCCAGTCTCAGCAATGTCCGGTTATTTTTAAAGGCTGCGCGGGTTTGGCTCGTTGGCGGTGTCTCGACAGGGACTCCCCATCGGTGACCGGGACCTGCGCGGTATTCCAGCTGGTATCCTGCGGGGGGTCGCCCCCGATGTCCCCTGTTTGAAGGTGTCGTTCGCATGGCCTTTTCTGCGACCCAGATCCGACGTGGTATGGTCCTCGTGTTCGAGGGCGATCCGTGCCGGGTCGTCGAGTTTCGTCACCACACGCCGGGTAACCTGCGTGCGATGGTGCAGGCGAAGCTGAAGAACCTGCGTACGGGTTCGAATTTCGAGCATCGCTTCCGCGCCGCAGACACGATCGTGAAGGCGGACATGGAAACGCAGGAACTGGAGTTCATGTACCAGGGCGGCGACGTGTTTCACTTCATGAACATCTCGAACTACGATCAGATCGAGATGGATGAAGAGTCGCTGGGCGATTCCGCGCCGTGGATGCAGCCGGGCATGAAGATCCTGGCCGAGTACTACAACGGGCGTCCGATCGGCATCGAGCTGCCGAACTCGTTGATCTTCGAGATCACCGAGACGGCGCCGGTGGTGCGTGGGGCCACGAAGACGGCGTCGTCGAAGCCGGCGAAGCTGTCGAACGGCGTCACGGTGAACGTGCCGGAGTTCGTGGAAGAGGGCACTCGGGTGCGCGTAAATCCGACCACGGGCGAGTATCTGGAGCGCGCGAAGGATTGAGCGTTCGGCTGAGAAGAAAGTTGGGGTTAAGTATGCTTGCCCCGCTTGCAATCGGCCTTTCTTCTGGTTACAGTTTGCGTCTCCCGTCGGTTGTCATCGTTGGTGATGACCGGGTGGTTGTTGGCTTCGGGCGTGATGGGTGAAAACACACACGTTCGGCGATGGTGGCCGTAGCTCAATTGGTTAGAGCACCGGATTGTGATTCCGGGGGTTGCGGGTTCAATTCCCGTCGGTCACCCTGATCACACTGCAAGTGCCGGTGTGAAACGGCGCTTCAGGAGGTCCGTAGCTCAATTGGTAGAGCACCGGTCTCCAAAACCGGCGGTTGGGGGTTCGATTCCCTCCGGGCCTGCTTTGAAAGCAGTATAGAGTTTGGGGTACGGAGTAGGTAGTAAAACGGGCGCTGCGAGGCGTGCGGAGTAGGGAGTGAGCGCGAACAGCAATCACGACACGATGTAGCATCACCGCCGTCGGC